>VSPO01000110.1 GCA_009775375.1 Muribaculaceae bacterium
GGGATGAAGAGTACTTCAAATTACGATTGTTCTCACTTCACGACTGCCGTATCACGCGAAATGTCGGATGAACCGGATTTTTTAGGGTCGAGGGGAGGAAGGAAGGCGGCGATGATGCCTAAGAGAGGAAGAAGGGCACTTACCTGGAAGATGAATTCTATGCTCGTCTTGTCGGCAAGCCATCCGAAAAAAGCCGACCCTATTCCGCCAAGTCCGAAATTCAGCCCGAAGAATAGTCCCGCCATCATGCCTACCTTGTCAGGCTTCAATTCCGTGGCATATACAAGTATGGCTGAAAATGCCGATGAAATCACCAGTCCGATTATGACGGCAAGCAGGATGGTCAGCATGAAATTCACGTATGGCAACGCCAACGCAAACGGAGCGGCCCCCAGAATAGACCCCCAGATGACATACTTGCGTCCGTATTTGTCGCCGACACTTCCTCCCAACACTGTGCCGATGGCCACCGCTCCCATGAAGGCGAACAAGCATAACTGCGATGTCTGAATGTCTACTCCAAACTTGCCGATAAGGAAGAACGTGAAATAGCTGGTCATGCTTGCCATATAGAAATATTTGGAAAATGTCAGCACGCACAATATGAATATAGCCCAGTAGATTCTGCGGCTTGACAAGCCCATCACCGCCGGATTGGGGATGACCGAGTGGGCCTTTAGCCGGTGAAGCTGTGTCTTATACCATCTCCCGACGGGAAGAAGCATAAGACCGGCCACGACGGCTGCGATTGAAAACCACACTATCGAATGCTGACCGAACGGAATTATAACGACCGCTGCCAGCAACGGTCCTATGGCGCTTCCTCCGTTGCCCCCTACCTGAAAAATCGACTGTGCGAGCCCCTTCTTCAATCCCCCTGCCATCTGAGCTATGCGTGATGCCTCGGGATGGAAAATGGATGATCCGCAACCCACCACCCCGACGGCCAGAAGAATCAACGCATAATTGTTGGAGAAGGCAAGAAGAAGTATGCCGGCAAGCGTAAAAAGCATCCCGACAGAAAGGGAATAAGGTTGCGGATGGCGGTCGGCATATCTTCCGACAAACGGTTGAAGAATGGAGGAGGTCATCTGAAACACCAGTGTTATTATCCCTATCTGCCCGAATGTAAATCCATATTTATCCTTGATTATAGGATAGATAGAGGGGATAATCGACTGCATCATGTCGTTGAGCAGATGCGCCAGACTGATTACCAGCAATATTGAGAAAATAGTCTTTTCTTTTCTGTCTGTAGTTTCCATACACGCTTACGTCAATCGCAAAAGCCATCCTTGCCGGCCTTTGCCTTATCAAGAACGTATGGACATATACCCGATATTGCATCCACCGGCCCTCAAAAAAACTTCTTAGGAAAAAAATCAATCCCCGACAAGCCATTACTCGACTTATCGGAGATGAAAAAATCTGCCGGCTTATGTCAGAACTGGCGAGACAGCCTGACACGGGGATTGAATGACGAGGGTGTCACTTAGTGCACGCCCTCGTCATGGTCATCACTTCGTGCGGCTTACGACGTGGATCGGCTCGCCACGCTTGTCGAGCATGTTCAATCTGAGATTATTCTTGTCGGCGGTCAATACGGAGAAGCCGAGGGCATCATCGCAGAATACGGTTCCCTCAATGGGTTCGACGGGTCTTGTCAGCGAGCCCGAGGTGTTGACCACGTAATCTATCTTTGAATCCTGACGGCGGATGTGCTGATAGTTGTGGATATGTCCGCAGATATACATGTCTACGTTGTGGCGGCGCATGATAGAATCCACCTTCTTCTGCATGTCGGTCCTTTCGGATTCCGACTTGTCGGTGAAGGCATAGACGGGATGATGCCCAACCACCACAATCCAATCCTCATTAGCCTTTGAGAGGGTGGAATCAAGCCATTGCAGCTGCTTGGCGGCATCCTGTTTCCGTGCGTCGGGATAAGTGTCTGATTTTTTATGATACTTGTCGATCAACGGTGTCGTGTCAAGAAACACTACCCTCACTGTCGTGCCGTCCTCCTCGAATACTTTCGAATAATAACGCGCGGGCATCTTCCATCTGCGCGACACGTTGGAATAATCCACCACGGCTTGCGTATTTCCTCTGTACTCATGGTTGCCGCAGACAGGATACCAGTTGACCATCAATTCGGGATGATCGTAAATCAGCTCATAGTTGGTCATCCACAGTGGATCCTCCGTGCTCTGCACGCCCCCGTAGTGATGCGTGTCGCCAAGGGCGAGGACAGCGTCCGGACCTATCTCCTCGGCCACTTCCCCCATTGTGGCGGCCACGTCTTTCTGATCGTAGTGGCCGTTGCGCCCGAGGTCGGAGGCTACGATAAGGTTTACGTCTCCTTTTGAAATCCCACTCTTGGCAGATGCCGTCACCACCGAGATGAGGGCCACCGCTGCATAAAGAAATCTTCTGATCATTATTGCTTTTATTATAGTGTTAGTTGAAATGTTATTTAGAATGTCACTTTGACGCCTCCGTTGAGCTTCACCCCGTAGTATTCCTGCTGCATCGTGTAGTCTTTGCTCCCTTGATAGTAGCGGAGAGGCTGGTTGAGAAGGTTGGTGCAATCGGCGAATATCGTGATCTTCGCCTTGCGTCCGAACGTATAGCTTACGTTCAAGTCAAGATACTTCACGGCGTCGTAGTAGCGGTCGTAGAATGTGCTTGCGCCCATCTCGTCGATAAATGCCGAGGCATAGTTGAACGAAGCTCTCGCCGAAAAGCCACACTTGTCAAGATAGAGCGACAGGTTGGCCGTGTGCTCCGGAGATCCGGGAAGACTGAGTCCTTTCTCATTCTCGCGTCCCGCGAAATTGAAATCCGTGACGCGGGAATGGGTGTAGGAATACGTGGCATAAAGGCCCAGGCATTTCATCGTGGGGGCAATGAAACTGAAATCCCTCTGCCATGCCGCCTCCACTCCGAATATGTTGGCATTGCCGCCATTCTTCGGCTGGGTGAATTTTGTCCATACCGTCCCCTCATACTCTTTGTTGTAGGCCACTTCATCCACGATGAATCCTTCGATTCTCTTGTAGAAGATGCCGGCCGACACTAAGCCTACCGTCTTCCAATAGTATTCGGCATTCAAGTCGATATTATGTGAGGTCGTGGCCTTGAGTCCGGGATTGCCCACCACTATCTCGTTGTCGCCGCGCTTGATATTCATGCCGGGGACAAGAGCAGAATACTTAGGTCTGGAAATCGACTGGTTGTAGCCGGCCCTAAGCATAAGATCCTTTTTTATTTCCCACTTCAGAAGCAGCGAAGGGAGGAAATTTACGTATGTGGAAGTCGCTGGGCTTGTCTTATGGACCTCATCCTTCTCGTCGTCGTAGACTCTGCCGACGTATCTCAGATCAGTGTTCTCCACGCGAAGTCCGCCCATGAAATTAAGGTTGTCGGCGAGGCGGGAGTCAATTCTCACATATCCTGACGTGATGTTCTCCCGGGCATGGTAGTTTCCGGCAAGCTCCTCGGCCACCTGTCCCTTCTCAAAACGTTGCGCATCGTCGAGATTAAGCGAGCCCAGGAATTGCTTGTCTACAAACGTGCCCGCCTGATATTTTGACGACGGCATGAATCTGTCGGTCGATTTGTCGACCGTGTGGGCAAAGGCATCCGCGTTGAAAGCCTTCTTCTCAAGGGGAGTATACTCGTAGTAGTCTATCTCCTTGTTCTTGGTCTTGTTGACGAACTTAAAGCCGAACTTTATTTTGGAACTGCCGCTGAGCCGCGTCTTGAAGTCCAGGGCTGCCTTGAAGTCATTCTCCACGATGTCTTCCTGTTGTTGGGTCAGCTCCTTCAGGGAAAATTCATCATTCAGGGTCATCGTGCTCCCCTCTTTCGGCGTGGCGAAAGGCTCTCTCGGATTACTAAGGTCGAAATTGAACTTTTGCGATTTAAGGCGATAGTCGATATATCGCTCGTTGGGGCGTTCCTCAGAAGCGCGAGCGTATCCAAGCTTCCATTCCATGCCGAGGATGCCGAGCCTGTTCTCGCCCCCCAAAGTGAAATCCATCGTCCTTTGACGCTCAAGCCGGGCGTTGCGCTCATCGTCGGATCCCCCTTTGGTCTGCACCCTCACGTCGGCTTTCCCTTCGGGGGAGACGTCCTTAAGGGTGGTGCGATAGCGGTTTTCCCAGTCATTGCGGTTGTTGAAGATTCCTTTGAACCAGATTTTGTTCAAGTCGTCAAACTTCCAATCGAGCGACAACGAATAGCTCTGGCGTTCGCGGGTGACGAAATATTGGCGTATCTGATAATCGTTGATATAGGTTTTCCCGTTGTCATCCTTTTCCCAGATGAATTCCGTATTGTAGGAGCCGGCCGGGGCATTGTTGTAGGAAGCGGCGAGCATCACTCCGAATCGGTCGTTGAAGTATCTGTTTCCGAGAGTAAGTCCGAAATTCATCTGTGCCTTGCGGCTTATCCAGTTGTAGCCTGTGCCGGCCACGGCCCCCACCGTAAACCTATGGGGCGAATTTTTCGTGACGAGATTAATCGACCCTCCTATGGCGTCGCCATCCTGATCGGGCATAAGGGTCTTGCTGACTTCTATTGCCTGGATCATGTCAGAGGGAATCAAGTCGAGCTGCACGTTTCTTATATCGCCCTCGGCCGAGGGGAGTCTCGAACCGTTGATGGTCACCGAGCTGAACTCCGCCGGAGTGCCCCTCACCTGTCCGAAACGGGCCTCCCCCTGGTCATACTGCACGTTGATGCCGCTGATTCGCTTCAAAGCGTCGCCGATATTTGAGTCGGGAAACTTACCGATCTGGTCGGCCGACACCACGTTGGTTATGTTGATGTTGTTTTTCTGAGTGTTGATTGCGCGGTGCTGTCCGGAGAATACGCCTGTGACCACCACCTCTTTAAGCTCTTCCGACTGGTCGGTCATGACGATGTCTTCTACGTTCAGTTCTTTTGATATGACCACATACTTGTTGATCGGAACAAAACCGATGTAGGTCACTTTGAGATTGTGGTTTCCTGATGTCAGCCCGGGGAAGGAATAGAATCCGTCAATATCCGTGACGGCGGATTGCTTGTTGGTGTCGATGATTACCACTGCCCCGGGAAGGGGTCGTTTCTCGTTGTCAAGGATGCGGCCTTTCAATAGTCCTGTCTTAGGGCCGTCCGCCGCATACATAGCCAAACCTGCTAAAAGTATGGCCATAAAAGTTGACATTGCTTTTTTCACTGTTTTCGATGTTATTTATTGAAGTTGTTTCTCGCCGCAAAATTCGCAATATATCGTTTCAATATTTTTGCAGATTTATTTAATTTTCATTAAATCCGCCCGACGTTAAATTTTCATTAAATATCTACCTGCCAGCACATTGCCAATCTATGATAGAAGACACATCCAATGACTCTTTAACATTTATTTCATAATTCCGATACAACCATGAAACAAAAGCTCGGTTACTTTGCCGCCAAGAAATCAGACTATTTACGACCATAGGGCTGCTACACTATTCCGCAACCCTCGAAAAAGAAAACAATAAAACGAAAAGACAGCATGAGATTGATTCTATCCGCAGCTATGCTGGCCATGTGTGCATTGACTGCCACATCACAGGAAAAAAGTCCTTACCTTCCGGAAATCCACGGCACGGTCAGGGCCAAATATGAATACGAGCCGCCTATCGACAAAGGACGCTTCGAGATAAGAAACGCCCGTCTGAGTGTGGAGGGGAAAGTGATTCCCATCGTGAGATACAAGGCGGAAATCGACCTCTCCGACGAAGGAACCATCAAGATGCTTGACGCCTACGTGCGTCTCCAGCCCAAGGACGTGCTGAAGTTTACGTTCGGACAGATGAGGGTGCCGTTCACGATTGACGCCCACCGCTCCCCTCATCTCCAATATTTTGCCAACCGTTCGTTCATCGCCAAGCAGGTGGGCAACGTCAGGGACGTTGGCGCGGCTGCATCATGGACCTTCAATCCGAGTATGCCCATCACTCTTGAAGGGGGAATATTCAATGGTTCAGGGCTTACGAACCAGAAGAATTTCTGGACCAACGACTACAATTTCTCCTTCAAGGCGCAGACCATGATCGCAAAGCAATTCAACATCACGCTCAGTTGCCAGAAGGCTAACGCGGGAGACGTCAACGTCATGATGTATGACGCCGGAGCATATTGGCAAAACGACAGATGGCATGTTGAGGCAGAATATCTGCGCAAGCATTACGCGCATGATGCCTTCTCCGCCGTCAATGCCGTTGACGCCTTTGCCGCCTACCGGCTTCCGCTAAAAAAAGGCCCGACAGCCATTTCATTCCTTGGAAGATACGACTACATGTCTGATCATAGCAAGGGCAACAAAGATGAGTCGGGCAATCTTAAGACCGACGACCCCGAAAGACACAGGCTGACCGGAGGCGTCACGCTGAGCCTCGGGAAGAAAGCCCTGCAAGCCGACATAAGACTTAACTACGAACAATATTTCTATCACAAGGACGCGACTCCGGCAATTTCCGAACAAAATAAAATCGTGCTGGAGTTTGTGGCTCATTTCTAAGAGACTGTTTTTCCCGGATAATCCCCCCGAGGCACGGTCGTGCCCGGGGGATTGTTTTTTAAGGCAGGAGCAATTGCATATGCAATGAACTTTGAGGAGAGCAAAATCCTTTTATAAGGAGAACATCTCAACTGACAAACAAAATATGACAAACGACACCATATATTCCCGCTTCAAGGAAATCGCCGAAAAATATCCGGATGATCCCGCCATTATCGAAGACGACCGCACCGTCAGCTTCTCGAATCTCGACGCTATGGCCGACTGTATCTTGGCCAAGTTCTACGACCGTATCCCCTCGCCGGAATACGTCGGGATTGTGATGAGCCACGGCGCGGAGCAGGTCGCGGCCATGCTGGCCGTGCTTAAAAGCGGGGCAGGATATATTCCCGCCGAGCCAACCCTGCCGCAGGAGCGCATCGACTATATGATGAAATCCGCCGGAGCGGGCTTCATTATCAACGACAATTTCTGCCGCCATCTTAAGCTTGCCAAAAGGCACACGGCCGACCGTTCGCAACCCGACGGGGTGGCATACGTGCTTTACACTTCGGGAACATCAGGAGAGCCCAAGGGTGTCGTGGTGGAGAATCATTCGGTCGTCAACTATTCGGAGGCGTTTGAGGATGAGTTCCATGTCGGGCCGGGCGACAGGATGCTTCAATATTCCGTCTGCTCGTTTGACATTTTCGTGGAAGAGGTGTTCGCCTCATTGCTCAACGGGGCTGCCGTCTGCATTCCGTCAGCCGCGGTCCACAACGGTAGTCTTCAGGGTCTGATGGACTTTGTGGAGCGATATGGGGTGACAATCGTCGACGGATTTCCCTACCTGCTTGCCGAGATGAACAAGCTTCCCAGGATTCCATCCTGCGTCAAGCTTATTATCAGCGGAGGGGACGTGATCCGGGCAAGCTATATCACGAATCTTAAGGACAAGGGAATCAAAATATACAACACTTATGGTCCATCGGAAACGACTGTATGCTCCAACTATTATCGCGTGGACAACGCAGAGCCGCTCGACGACGGCACTTTCCCGATAGGCCGCCCGGTGAAGGGCGTTGAAGTCAAGCTTCTTGACAAAGACCTTAAGGAGGTCGGGAAAGGCGAGACGGGGGAAATTTGCATTTTGGGAGAGGGCGTCAGCCGTGGGTATCTCGGCAACCCTCCGGAGCAGATAAATTTTGTCACGCTTCAGGATGGCAGACGAATGTACCGCAGTGGAGATCTTGGCTATGAACTCCCCGACGGCAACATCGCGTTTCTGCATCGACGCGACGACCAGGTGATGATTCTCGGGAAGCGCGTGGAGCCGGAGGAGGTGGAGAATGTGCTCAACACCTGCCCCTGTGTGGAGCGGGGAATCGTCCGTGCGTTTCTTGACGACAATGGATTGCACTATCTCGTGGCCTATCTCATGCCTAAGGCAGGATGCAAGCTGCATGACATAAAGGCTTGGCTGTCGGCGAGGCTGACAGACTTTATGATGCCTGAATACTTCGTGAAGATGAAGGAGATACCAATTACGAAACGTGGGAAAGCCAGGATGGAGGCGCTCCCGGTCGTGATGAAGGAGGGAGGTGTGTAATGGTTGGCCTAAGGGAAATCAAATCGCTGCCAAGTCTTATGCACTGGCGGGCGGAGGTGATCAGGAATGTGTTCGGGGTGGAGGCATCCCCTCGCCTGCTCGTGGCCAACAGGAAATACTACCGACGGCATATCGCCGACGGCAGCCACGTTGCCATTGTGGCGGAGGAGAACGGAATGGAATGCGGATGTGGTTCGGTCTGCTTTTCAGAGGAACTCCCGTCGCCCGACAATCCTACGGGGCTATGTGCCTATCTGATGAACATATACGTGCGCAAACCGTTTCGCAACAATGGGATTGCGCATCAGATTGTGGGGCATCTGGTTGGCATGGCGAAGGAGCGGGGATGCGGCAAGATTTATCTTGAAACCACCGCAGATGGAAAATCGTTGTACGTAACGTCGGGGTTCCGGGAAATGCCCGACATGATGAAATATTATGGTCAGAGCGATTAAGATTGGAAGACTGAATTGTCTTTGTGAGTTTTCAGCCGGAATAGAAAAGATAGCCTACGTGCTTTATCCGATGAATTTCCTTTCGGGATGGATAAGCGGCGCGGCCGACAGGTATGGGATCAATATCGTCGTGATAACGGGGATGGAATGGGAGGATGTCTTTAGTCCATGGCCGGCCAAGGGAGTGCCCGACGGTAGTCCTGACTTCAAGGGAGAGTCGCCGGAATTTCTTAAGCAGCTTCAGACGTCCGTCATTCCCAAGCTGGAGGAGACATTCGGCCTGACAGCCCCGACGGAACGGACGCTTGTCGGGATTTCGATGTCCGGACTGTTTTCCATGTGGCAATGGCTCGTATGCGATACGTTCGACAACATCGCCTCTCTGTCCGGCTCGTTCTGGTATGAAGGATTCGTGGATTGGGTAAGGGCGCATACCTCGGTATCAAAAAGAGGCAAGGCATATTTCCTGCTTGGGAAGCAGGAATCCCGCTCCAACGTAAAAGCCTTTAATTCCGTGGCTGACGACACACGAGAGATAGTCGCGTTTCTTAAAAGCCGAGGGATAAACACGGAGTTTGAAAGCGTCCCCGGCAACCACTACTCCGATCCGCTCCCCCGCCTCGAAAAAGCCTTCACCGCCCTCTACGGATAGCCGACACGCCCGGCAAAGCCCAATCAGTGCCAAGTCCGGCATGGATACGCACGGCCTCCGGCCTGCGCCTACCTTATGTTGCACACCAACCTAATCCATCAAAGACTCGGCAAAGACTCCATGTCTAATAATTTCTCAGCCTCCTCGGCAGTCAAAACTATAGGATTAGCATCGCAATCTGAGGTCACGATAGGCAGATCCATTCTTTTCTTTATTTCAATCATCTTCCTAAATGATTCTTTCAGAGCCTCATTCAAGATATTACGTTGGTTGATCATATCTTTATCTGACATATCTGTTCATAATTTTATGAAACAAACTCATCTCAAATAAATCCTCACTATCCGCTATGAGTTTTGCCTCAAGATTATTATCATAAAACGCCCAATAGTCAACAATTGGTGCATATAGATTAAAAAATTCGTTAATCCTGATTGATACCTCCTCCGTATCACATTTGGTGGAATATCATGACCTCCTTCCAAAACGCGTTTCTCGACTCTCTTGCAGGCCACCTCAGGCGATTCCAACCAAAAGAAGAGAAGCTGTATGGTATAACCTCTTTTATGTGCATTTTTCACCAATGACCGGTAGCTTCGGGTAGCCAGTGTGGTTTCTATGGCAAATGAAACGCCTTCTTCTAATAGGGTTTCAATGCGCTGAAGCATCAGTTTTCCGGCCTGTATAGCAACAGTCTCCGGAGCAAAAGGGGAAATGCCCTTGGCTATTTCATCAGCATTTACAAATTCGCGGCACTTTAGTATTTGCCCTGCTTCAGTCGGTCATCATCAAGCACAAAACCTTTGCGGATAAACTCGTTAAGAATTTTTGTACTCCATTGGCGAAAGAGCGTCGCTTTCCTGCTGTTGACGCGGTATCCAACACTGATAATGGCATCGAGATTGTAGAAAATACGCTCACGCTTCACTTGACGATTACCCTCCTGTTGAACTATTCAAATTTTTCGAATAGTTGCTTCCTGGTTCAACTCCATACTTGCATAAATCTCTTTGAGATGGTAGTTTATGGTGTTGACCTCAACCCCAAAAAGTTCAGCCATCGCTTTCTGTGTAAGCCAAAGGGTTTCGTCTTCAACATATGCCTGAACCGTTCCGCTACCGTCGGGCAAATTATATAGAATAAACTGGATATCAGTCATTGAATTTAAGGAATTTGTTAGGCGAGCTCATCAAAAAGCTTCCACATTACAAATTTAGCGAATTTTCATGACTCGACAATAAAAACATGCTCGAAAACATTATGATTCTTCACATTCGCAACGAGACTGGCATGGACTTGGGGCTTTGTGCAAAGTGGTAAGGATGAGGTATTAAGGGGCTTTGGGAATGAGCACGGACGAAAGCGGCAATTCTTGCCGCGCACAGAACTGCCCTCCGGCGCACATGGACGGTAGTAGGCCGCAGGCTCGGAGGCCTGCTCCCCATGTCGGACTGAGGGCGGACGGTAGGCGCAGGCTCGAAGGCCTGCTCCCCATGTCGGACTGAGGGTGGACGGTAGGCGCAGGCCGGAGGGCGTGTGCTCCATGCCGGACTCGGCGTGGATAAAAAGAAAAAAGGGCCATGCAATCTGTTGTCGGTCGGATTGCATGGCCCTTTTTCTTTGGGTTTTCTTTTATAGCTACGGCCTACCGTAGTTATAGCCATCCGTAGAAGTGCCGCCTGATCGTTATGACGGCTAACAGATTACTTGGGATTCGGAATGCTTGTTTGGACTGAGCGCGAGACCCGATTGGACAGTTGGGATACATAGGGACATAATGACAGATAATCATATATTTTTTGTTATTTTTGATTCTTTTTCTTTATGTATCAACCAATTCGGTCGGACTGAGCGCGGACGGAAGCGGCAATTCTTGCCGGGCACTTAACCGCCCTCCGGCGCGAACGGACTCGAATGGACTCGGGCCGGACGGTAGTCGCAGGCCGGGACGTCCTGCGCTCCATGCTGGGCTTGGCGCGGACTCGGATTGGACTCGGTCGGACTCGGTTGTGCGCAGGCCAGAGGCCATGCGCTCCATGCTGGACTGAGCGCGGACTCGGTCTCCATGTTGGACTTGGCATGGTGTCACGGGGCAGGTTCGGAGGGCTGCCGCCATGCCGGGGTTGGTGGAATCCTTTTCATGCACGAAACCTGATGAAGCGACCTCTTTGGGAGTGGTGGCGACAGCCACGCATGGCTGCCGGTCGTGGGGCATCACTGCCATCAAAAACTCGTGACGGACGAGACGGGGGATGCTGGGGCATCGCACCCGGACGTGACGGCACTTGTTTTTGCTTCGGTTTCGTCGGATGACTTCCGTCAGGTTGGACTCGGATTGGACTCGGCGCGGATGGACCGGTGGGATACATGTAGATTCCAAAACGAAGTGCAACGTTATGGAGCCTAAATGATGTAGATTCAAGGGAAAGTGTTAACTTTGCCCC
>VSPO01000111.1 GCA_009775375.1 Muribaculaceae bacterium
GTCCCTGTGTCGCCGACATCGGATCTTAACGGATACGAGAACGACTATGGCGGAGCATCCGCCGGTGAATACACCCGCTATGTCTACAACGAATACCGGTGGCGAGGCAGTAACTATAAAGGACAATCTTCACGGGAGATTGTAGAGATAATACGTAACTGGCTCAAGGAAACTTATCCGAAATACAAGTTCTCGGTAAGACGTGACGGATACAGTTCAATACACGTCACCCTAATGACTGCCGATTTCGAGGCATTCACAAAAGAGTCAGGATATATCCACTGTTCTATCAATCATTACCGGGTTGAAAGAGAACAAGGATTGACAGACCGTGCCCGGGAGGTGATGACCAACGTAAAGGATTTTGTCATGTCGTACAACTATGACGACAGTGACCCTATGACCGACTACTTCTGCACCAACTTCTATCTTACTCTCGGCATCGGCAAATGGAGCAATCCCTACAAAGTCGTGCTTCCGAAACTCGGCATGAAAGGCCCGAAGCCAAAGACTTTCAGGCATCCCGAAGGTGCGGCGCACAAGGCTATCCGGCTGGCTCTTGAAAAAGGTCGATTCGACTTTGTGGAGAGTATGCGACATTCCGGATACAAGGTCTACGGCTCGGACCACTACGGCTCAAAGGGCGAGCATTACTTCTGGCCGAAACAGTATTCAAGCGCCAAGTCCGCACAGAAACGCATCGACAAACTGGAAAAGGCAGGCATAATCTGCCGGTTGACCGGATATAACGGCGGCTGTATCCGTTTCATCGGCTACACTCCTGAAACGGAGCGTATGCTCCGGCAGGAAGAACTGGAATATAACGAAGCCCGTGAGAAATGGGAGTTGGAGAATGGCCCCCTATGTCCGGCTTCGGCATAACGAAACAATGAGGATTTCTGCTTTTTATGGGAATCCTCAAAAACCTAAAAAATTCTTATGGCACAGGAGAACATGGGCGACTGGATGGAATATGCCCACGAATATGCGAAAGCCCAACGGGAGATGAAAATCGAAAAATGGGTCTGTATCACCATTGAATACCGGACGAAGGAACGGCAACGGGTTGTTTTGTTCCGCTATGACCCCCCGCGTGATATATATGAGCGGCGCCAATGGGTTGTCAGATGGCGCCATGCCCGACTCCTGTGCCAATATCCCAAAGAGAACGTTCAGACATATTTCTCATATTATGACAGGCGCACCGGACTAAGCATGGATTTCGGCTCTGCCCTCTCCAGACTGTCTGCGGCGAAGGCCCAAATCACAATAGCCCGACGCAAGGAACAGGAATATCTTGAATACCAGCGGCAGAACAATATGTTCTTCAATGAGGCAGAAGATGAAACACTTGCAAAGTTCCGCCGTAAGCTACAGACCAAGATTGAAAAATATGCCGAACTTGAAAAAGAGGTTATGCTATCGGTTCAAAATGTGAGGCTACAATATTACTTAAATCGTTTTTAGGGAAATCTCTATTTGTAATGTTCTGTTTCCCAAACTGACAGTTTCTAAAACTATCCTAAAAAGCAATGTGCAAAAATACACCTTGCTTTACAATAGAGGTAAGATCAGCTACGGCATTTTTGTTTTTTGTGGCGTTTCATTTTGGTTTTTTGCGCACCATTCTCATTGAAATAAAATTGCGCACTTGTAAATTCAAGATATTTATCAAATTCCGTATTGGGCAGTTTGTTCCAAAATGGAACAAACTGGATTCTTTACTTCTAATTTTTTATGGGACGTTTGGGGCAGTATTGCATAAAAGAATTGTTGGCTATGGTGTCCTATATTGAGAATATTACATCCTATTAATCTTCTCATTCAGGACTTCAAGTTCTGCTATGATTTCATCAAAGGTAGGAGCCTCTCCCATAACCATATTCATTACCGTACTCTTATAGTCAGTTTCCCAGCGGTCGCGGATTTCTCCTGTGGGAATAATTTTCAACGAAGAGCGTCTCAATGTGTCGTAATCAAATCCTTTAAGACCAATGAATTTCCGTCTATGCTCTATCACAGACTCATAAAGGCTGTCATCCGCCAATGCTTCATCCGCCACACCTGTCCTCATTATTCTTGAAACGTCATAAATATGTCTTGACATTCTTTCTATCCGGATATCTGCTGATGGCTTTGCAAATTCCTCATGAAGCAGAAACAATTTCTCCAGAAATGTGCGTTGTGGCAGGACGGCATTGACATCCACCGGATTGTCCTCAAATGTGAGTTTAGGTAGATTGTCGGAAATATAGGAACGTATTGCAACTGTTTTCACCGGCTCCGACATAGAACGTCCGCTGACTTCGATTTTGACTTGTGGAAGGACATATCCATTGCCTTCAAATATCGGCTTGTAGGCAACGTATATGGTTTCCGGATCAACAGTGCTGACTTTTGTCTCATGCACTGAGACGGTTATTAGGTCCGGTGTTATGCCTTGACCTATAAGTGCGTTCTCCACATCATTAATCATTGTATTCCTTACGAATGAGCATGATGCCCTGCGCAGTTTGTCGCTGATCTGATTTTTGGATAATTCACCGGGAAATCCGAGATATTCACGGCTTACAGCAATGTCAATGTCTTCCGACATACGATGAATCAGATCCCAGCATTTACTGAGATTTGTACCACCTTTGAAAGAGATATTATCGGAATAAGGCAGTGAGAATATCGCCCGTAACACGGACGTCACCCACCAGTCCTTTTCTACGACAATTCGCGACAAACCAGTCCTGTCGCTTACATAGTCGATTATATCTCGACGGTCATCAACCGTCAGATCTGTGAAAATCATATTAGTCTTCAAGTTTTTTTCTTACCCATACCGGTGCAAGCCGGATGTCGTGTTTGTAAATGTCGATGGGGACGCTCCTCACGATCTCCTTTATTCTGTTCACCATATCGTCGGTTATGTTATCTTCTCCTATACTCCGTATTGCAGATACAGCAAGCATCATAATCTTGGAGAGAAATTCAAACAGACGGAATTCATTGCTTTCCCTGAATATGATGCTGCGCCCATTGGCGAGCCCGATTTTCTTTCTTGCCCCATTGGTGATATAGACTGCATTGACAGGAATCTGTGTAGATAATCCAAGTTGGTTCAACGCCTGGTCTCCGGTAGGTATTATCTTTACCCGGTCTCGTTCTGCAATCCGTTGGGCAATATCTTCTGCCGAAGGAGGTATGCAGTCAAGTCCAAGAACTTTGTTTGACCGTGGTACACAATATATACCACGACTGATGCGCATAATATCTCCGTGCTTGACCATACGGCTGAGCATCTGGCGTACTGCTTCCGGAGAGGCAATCTCCTCAAAATCGGAAGGAAAGAATACATAACCTTTCTCGAAAGACATAATTCTTTCGCGTACAATGTTTTCGCAGTTTGATATGTCTTGCCGTTTAATCATGTCACAAAATTACGGTATTTTTGTGACACGACCAAAAGTTGTCGAATTTTAGTTAGCGAAAGTAGCGACAGGCTGGTAATCTTCAAAATTTTTAGTTTCCCAACTCGTTTGTGAATGAGCATGAATATGTTGGGGAGTAATGAAATTCTTTCTGAAAAGAACCAGTTGTCAAGTATCCCTTAACAACTGAATTTAGCACACTATGTTGAAAGACGTTAAGTAGTTCCATAAATAGCCTAATGCGTAATTTTCTACAAAATCCCCAATTCGTGATTTTATAAATTCCAGCACATGTTCCAAAATGGAACTATTCGTAAAGGCTGTTATATTTTAGGGCTTGTTTAAATTACTTAGCAACTGTTTGTTCGCTATTTTTCATATACTCAGTTAGAACTTCTCTTGCGTAATAATAGCCACGTTCCTTAAAGCGATTCCAAAAAACAAGCCAAGGAATTATTAAGAAATAATATCTCCAATCATCAAAATGAGACCATAATAAAAATAGTGTCACAATCGTAAATGCTGTCAGCAGAACTCTCGAAAAAGCATATTGTGCGCTAAAAACTGGTATGCGGCAATCCTTATTACCATTACATGCTCGCTTTGCAATAGAGAATAATTCCCCTGTTGTTGGCGATTTACTATGAGCATCTTTTTTCAGCCGTTCGATTATCGCAGTTGCATTATATAACCGAACTTTACTTATACCCGTATATTTCTTCTTTTTGTTTATGGTTAATAATTTGTCTGATGGTTTACCTCCAATTGTCCAAAACCAAAAACTTTCCAAAAGACTACTGACAGCATTAATAAAGTAACCAACTACAAATGCAGCTGCTATGTAAGCGATACTGTAATCCTCATTGTAACTTATGTCAAATGCGTATAATGAGGCCATAAGAGTAAAGTAACCTATGATAATTCTTGAAAGTAGATCGTAATAGTTGAATTCCATATTATATTAAAGCATTTACATAAACACCGTTATCACCTATAATAGCTTGTACAAATGGTATGTTTTGCAAGAGATGATCCGTACTCATTTCATCAAACTGTTTTTTATCCAAGGTGCTGGGAGTATTAGAACCAGATGGATGAGAGTGCCATTCTCCAAGATATCTAACCTGATAGTATGTTTTAAGGTTGATTGAGTCCTGAACTTCTTTAAGGCCATTGCAGCCACGCACAAATGATGTCGGCCCATGTTTACTGTCAATTGGTGCTGGATGAGAATGTAGCACATAGATTATTTGTCTATCTTTATCATAACATCCAAAAAAGACACCACCTGTTTCAAGTGTGCCAGATGACAATCGTTGTTCTTTCATGATTGATATTACATCATTTATTATATACACCTTAACACCGTTAATATCGAACAACTGCCAGTCCGATAGCGGAATATTAATATAGTCTACAACACTATTACCTGCACTTATACGCCATATTGCAATTTTTGCATCATTGGAGGCATACAATTTTTTTAGTTGTTGCGATGCAATACTTGCCAACAGCCCGACATTGTCATAGTCTATTATTGAAGATTCTGCCCGACAACTGAAGCTGTTTGTTCTTTGTTTTTCTGAAACTGACAAATGATCATTTAATCGCTCATCAACAATAAGCATCCGATAATAAATCATTTCCAAAAGATCAAGTCGATATTTACGCTCTGTATCTTCATATAGTAATACCAGCTCCGTCCCTTTAGGATTAAGGAAGACACTACTTCTTCTTGCATCGCCATAGCTATTGTCCAATGCTAAATTTCGTTCTACAGCTATTGATGTACTGGCATCAATAATTAAATCGGCATTTTCAAAGGCTCTCTGTTTATCGTTGTTATTGAACAAAAGAACATCTTTATCAATACTATCTACTTTTTGGTATTCAATACTGCGATAAACATCTTTTAATGCTTTGGCTTTTGACTGCATTACATATTCAGGAGAAAGGACATGTCGTGCTATATTATGTGGTAATAGGGAATCATCATCAATGATGACAATTTTTTCACTTACACCTTGTCGAATAAAGTGATCTATAATATTCCCACCAAGAGTACCCGCTCCGATAAACGA
This sequence comes from Muribaculaceae bacterium, assembly GCA_009775375.1. Classification (GTDB taxonomy): domain Bacteria; phylum Bacteroidota; class Bacteroidia; order Bacteroidales; family Muribaculaceae; genus Lepagella. The sequence continues at coordinate 5,501 of VSPO01000111.1, forward strand.
TACTTTCTTAAACAAATTGCCCAGTCCATTTGATGACGCATTCAATTCTCGTGAAACAGGAGGAAGTGTCATAACAATATCTATTTGTTGCGAATATAACCATTTCTGAAATGAATCGTGAGATTGTTTTTTTGCTTGTAAAGCTATATCACAAATCTTTTTCTTGAAAACGATGAAAAACAACTCTGATGATTCTGCGTCTAAACCAATTGCCCTCTTTTGTGAAATTAAAACAGGAAGAAATAATGGCAAATCAATTTTTAGTGCTTGATGATTATAAAATAAAGACTCTATTACGTTTAATAATGGATTACCTTTACAGACTGTAATCCTATTTAAATCACCAATTATTTCGGGGATTTCGGCCATCCCATTAGACAATATCTCATCAGCTTTGAATGGGAAAATATAATGTGTAGCACTTTTGCGCTCAGTATATTCCAATATGGCAGTATTTTTTGAAATTGCATGAAAACGACCAAAACAGCCACAGTTTTGAAAATTCTTAATTGTGGCTACTATATGTGAGCCATAGAATACTTCTAAAGGTCTATCTGGCTCATGTAATTCTCCTATACTATTAAGATCGAACCATCGTCTTATACTTTGTAAAAAATCATAAGCACTAAATTGAAGCCGATAATCAGAAAATGGGACATCACTGACACACAAAGAAACCGGATGAGCATAAGGCATTGCGTTGGAATGTGGGAGACCAACAGGAAAGTCTTTTCTCAAAGCAAATACAGATGGAAGTATTAAATCTTCTTTGGAACACTTTATCGCCACATCTTCTTCCTTTAAAATAGGGAAAACCGGTTCATCCGGGATACTCAGTGCACGGAAAGACATTATAATAATTTCATCGCCTTTGCTATTTATGCGACATTCTTTTATTTTTATATCGGAATCAAATTGAGCTGTTCTGTGTATGGCAATAGCTCGAGGGAGTCGTAAACGGCTCCCCCGAATTTCCTTACCTTTTATAATATCGTATCCTTTTAAAGCCATCTTTACATTCCAGCACGAGGAGCAGGTCGAGAAATGGATGATTCCCCGGCGATAGCTGTTCCTGTTATTTTTCGTTTACCTCGATCATTAATCTTAAAAACGATTGGTTGCGCAATCCCATTAATAATTTTATCAGTAGCCGTATTATAAAAATTATCTTTATCATCGAGGAATCTTATATACATTTTCTTCGCCTCAGCACAAGGGGGATTGGAATCATAGGAATGAATAGCTTTTGAAGAGGCTATAATGCAGCCATTATTGAGTCCGTTGCATAATATATCTTTAGCAGATTTTAAAATCTCCTGCTTGTTGTCGGAATCATTGAAAAATGTCCAGGAACAATGATGTGGAGCAAGAAATATATTCCACTGTAAGTTAGCGTCATCAACATTGTTGTCAAGAATATGTTGCCAGATGTCATGCTCAGCATCTCCGCCCATTAGTACCCGACAAACTACTCTATCATCTTCGGTCTTAAATTTAAATTGCGTGACGATGGATGTGGTATTTTTATCATCCGTTTCACGACAATCTGTGACATCTTCCTTAAATGGGGCATGTATAAATATTTCAAGTAATGACAAGAATGAGCCATTAACAAATTTTACGTTTGTGCCTGGAACATATGCATAGCGGCTGTCAAAATTCTTCTGATTATCGTAGCCAATAATACGAAGATAGTTCCCATATGTTCCACAATAGCTTTGGTTTTCATCGTATAAAAGCCGTCTACGTTTTGCCTCACAACGGATACTTTCTGCAGAGGTAGCGACATTATTACCCATGCCTCGAGGGGTTATCCATAATTCTCCTATAATAATTTTACCTTTATCTGAGGTGTTGTCATATTCATTTGGATTACCATGATAGAAATTATCCTTAAACCCGATACAATGATCATCATGAGGATGTGTGCTGACAAACAAATCTACGTAGGGATGTCCTTGGCTGTCTCTATTTAGTTCAGCCAAGAGATCCTTTTTAACATCATACGAAATTTGTTTGCCATCTTTATCATAAGCGTCGGTTATCTGGCAGTCAATGATTACAGTCTTTCCGTTTCCTAACTTTATAAGGGTGCAATCTCCGTTATCAACAGGGTAGTATTTTATTGCATGTTCCATAAAAAAGTATTTATATTTCTTATACAGCAAAAACCAAGCCAACCTTGAGGTTATATTATTAAGGCCTTAAATATGACATTATTGCATATTATGTTGTCATCTATCTGCCATTACTGACAATTATTGAGTCAGTAGAGATTCCAATCATTAAACAGTTATATATATAAACATATGGAATATGGAAAAATCTCTCTTTCTGAATTTAAACCGAGCAATACAGAAAGAGAGATTCAAGTATGAGTTATGGGATGAAGAACAGCGCGAACTCGGTCTTGCGGCGTTTCAGCAGACCGGCGTGGCGTCTGCCCTTGTAGCGGCAATAACTGATATACTCCTGATATATATCGCGGTTGCCGGACTCCAATTTGCGGATAAGGGTGCTTTTCGGTATCTTTCCAGAGCCTAAAAGCCGGTATTCTCCCACATTGTACGAGAGTACCGCAAGAATCAGCGCGTCTTTTCCGAAGCGGCGGAATGTCGAGCAACGTTTTATAAGGTCAGCCCTCAGCAGCGAGTCTGCCTGCGCCTTCGTCAGATTGCAGGTGAGCTTCTCACCGGGAAGGAGTTTATGGCCGTAACCTATATACGGGTGGTGCCGGGCATAGTGCCATCCCTCAAAGCTCTTTATGCAGGCCACAGCCCTGTCAAAGAGCGAAGCCGGTATCATCAGTCTGTCCGGTGGCGGAGAGCCGCCACCCTGTGCCGCCAGTCCGGAATAACCGAGACTGACGGACATGATAATCAGAATCATTCGTACTACCATAGGCACACCTTACTTTTTAGGTTCCGCTCCCGGAATCACCGGACGGACTATTATAGAATCCACTGGAAAGCGTATTCCGGGTATGAAACCACCGCCATCATCACTACTGTCACCGTCATCATCATCCTTATTCTCGTTATTGAACGAGAATGTCAGCATGAACATCTGGTCGTCGTTGTCCTCGAAATAAATGTCTATCTTCTGCTGATCGGCACACTCCGAGGTGTAGTAAAGGCGGAACACTTCGCGGTCAAGCGGGTAACGGTCGTTGGGTCTCAGCACCATCCCGTCATCCATGCGCAGAGTACCTTTGCCATCCGGCTGAAAATAGCGCACTGTGTATCTGGCATCCGAGAAACGTCCCTCGCGTTTGAGCCGGCAACGGATTTCGGCTGTCTCGCCCTGTACCAGACGTGTCGGCACGGGCATGGTCTCCACCGTAAACGGATAAGTGCCGTCCACATCTATGTCATCCTCGCATGAGGAAAGCGACAGAGCGGCGAAAATACAGCCGCAGAGCGCAATAAGGAAATGTATTTTCTTCATGTTCATTCTTGTTTTGATTTTAATTTATGATGAATTTCACGCCCGCCCCGAACTGGGTGGCGAACTTGCTGACAGAGCCTCCCCAAAGGACACGCTCACGGATACCGGCAAGCAGGACTATACGGTCAGTCAGGTAGCATTCCGCCTCCAGCGTCACGGCACCGCCATATATGAAAGCGTCCTTTGCCATAAGCCGTGAGCCGTCAGACAGGAGCTTCTTGCCCCAGTTCACCGACTCATATCCGGCAAGTGCCGAACCGCCTACCGACAGGAAGAATGTCTTGGAGGCATCCGAAAGGAAGTTCAGGTAATAGCCCCCTTCCGCCGTGAACTGCGCACGGGGAATCGACATATCCTTGTAACGGTAACTCTTTTGCAGGTATTCGGCTCCGAACACCCACCGGTTGGCACGACAGCTGTAAACGGACATGGCGGTACCGAGATAGAAATCACCCGAAGAGCCTCCGACAAGGCCACCACGAAGTTCAAGCCCTTTCATACCGGGGAGGCAGCGCTGGGCGTATGCCTGCCCTCCGGAGAGGGCAAGCGACACTTCCGCGATTATTGCTATTACAAATCTTCTCATGGCTATCTCACTTTGAGTTCATTGATCACACGGGCACGGACGATATCCTCACACTCCACGGTGAAGGACTGGTGGCGTCCGCCGCTCTTCTCGTTAAGCGCCACCACAAGCATCTTGTCCTCCGGAATGGTGAACTTGTCGAAAGTGAACACTGTGCGGCCGTCCTTCTTTCCGGCGACCTCGGTGACATAGTTGTAGGCGCGCAACGGGAAAATCACCTGCTCCTGCACGGCGGTACGCTTCATCACCTTCTTGTCAACGATCTTGAATGTCACGAAATCCACATTGAAAGGCACATTTGAAGTATTGCGTATCTGCGTGTGGAAATACAGAAGCCCGTTGTGGGTGTATATGCCCTTCAGAAGATACTGGATGCCGAAAGCCTTGCTCCCGATATGCTTCACATGGCGCTTGTTCTCCTTGTAGATGGATGAATTGATGAGATGCACCAGCTTCGGCGACTCGCTTCCGAGTTCCTTCAGATAGATTTCAAGGGCATTGTTGGGGCGGTTCACCTCGCTGCCGTCATGGATGAAATCCTTCATCTCCACATTCAGGATCAGAGGCTCGTCGGCATACTTGACATTGAAAGTGTAGAAGCAGCCGCTCTCGGTGATGACCGAAATGTTGGTCTCGTCGCGGAATCCCTTTACGGTAGATTTCACACGGATCACGTTCTCCGCTCCGTCGGCCTTACCAGCGATAAGGTTGGGCGAGCCGAGATCGACATACTTCACCGCTGCCGGGAAGATGATATGGACCGTCTTGTCGTAAGTCACTTCCAGACCGTAAGGGGGAATCATGCGGTCGAACGTCAGTTTTTTGGTAAGACCGTGGTAGAGGTCTCCCTCGGTTTCCTGTGCGAAAGCACTCACTGCGCCCATCACAAGGGCGAAAATCAAAAATAACTTTTTCATGTCGTTTTGAAATTTAGTTGGTTGATATTGATGTTGGTTACTGTTTCTGATAGAGCATCAGCGCATGGCCGGATTTCAGTCGTACTTTCTCCTGGCGCATCTTCTTGGAGATATACTGCGACACTCCTTGAATCGCCCCCTTGCCGAGTTCCGACAATAGCTGGTCCCCGGCGGACTGGTTGGTGATGGATATGGTGGTGCCGAGGTTCTGACCCATGTTGGCCGCCATCTCCTTCACGGCGTTAGCCTCCATAGAACCGGGGATGAATATGCCCGGCTGACCGTCGTTGTCATACACCGCGAGTTCAACAGGAATGATATTTCCCGAATATTCCACCTGCGAGATTGTGATTTCAAGACGCTCCCCCTGTATCCGGCAGTCGCCCGTAATGAGCGAGTTGCGCGGCAGCTCGTGTCTTCCGACACGCATCGGTTCAAGCAGCCTCAGCCGCACACTCTGGCCGCTTATGACAGTCTGGTCGCCATGCACGCACACACTGATTGTGTTCCTATCCTGTGAGGCCGTGTCGCCGACAGCAGTGTTGAACCCGAAATTGCGAGGTTCCGACAGCCGTGCCAGCATCACGGAATCACTCACAGTCTGCGCGAGTGACGACACCACCGGGACAGATACCCTGCCGACAGGCACCGCCTTGACCTTGCGCCCGTTGTCCGGCTTCTCCTCGTCCTCACGTCTGGCATTGCCGTTGTCCGAGTTAGGCATATACTTGGCCGCAAGCTCATAGGATTTCTCCAACAACGCCACCTGCTCGGCATACGATGTGCCCTGAGACTGTTGCTGTTGCGCCACAGACTGCCTTAGCTGCTCTATCTCTTCACGCATAGCCTCCTTCTCGGAGTCTTCCGCAGGCTGCTCATAGAAACTCCCGAGCGTCTCATTGATATGCCTGTAAGCGTTATGCGACGAAGAGAATGAACCGCCACGGGACGAAGTTGCCACAGGCTTGCCGCTCTCATCATCCACAATCACCACATCCGAAGGGATATCCAC
>VSPO01000112.1 GCA_009775375.1 Muribaculaceae bacterium
TCAAACTCTACGCCTAAAAATTTAACACTTCTAATTGCCCAATTTAACATATGCACCGTGCTTTCGGCTTGACCCGCAAATATTCTTATAACGATGCGCTGAAAATTCGGAATCCATCATAAGAAAGAAGCAACGTCGTTCTTTTGGCGTGTGCAAGAATTTATTTTCTCTTTTTTTTGAAAAATCCTTTCATAAGTGAAGCCGCTTCTTCGGCCATGATGCCTGAGGACACGAGTGTGCGGGGATGGAGAAGGGGAATCTTGCTTCCCTCGAAAAGGCTGTATCCGCGTTTTGCATCTGTCGCTCCATAGACCACCCTCCCGATTTGACTCCAACCCAATGCACCGGCACACATCGGACATGGTTCGACCGTGACATAAAGCGTGCATTGGGGAAGGTATTTCCCACCGAGGGCGTCGGCGGCCGCTGTGATGGCCATCATCTCGGCGTGGGCGGTGACGTCGTTGAGAGTTTCTGTCAGATTGTGGGTGCGTGCAAGTATGCGTCCTCCCGCCACAATCACTGCCCCGACCGGCACCTCGCCATGTCTTCCCGCTTCCCTGGCCTCTTCAAGGGCGATCTGCATATATTTTTCGTCATATGCTCTCTCTTCGTCCATCTTCCTGCTTTATCTTTTCCGCCACCCTTTCCATCATCCAAAGTGGTGTGGAGGTGGCGCCGCATATCCCGATTTTTTCGTATCCCGAGGTCCATTCCGGTCGTAGTTCGGTCTCGTCGGTGATTAAATATGTGCGGGGATTTACTTCCCGGCATTTTTCGAAAAGCACCTTCCCGTTGGAACTTTTGGCACCGCTGACAAACACTACCACTTCATGGGAGGCGGCGAACTCACGCATCTTTTCCATCCTATTTGCCACTTGGCGGCAAATAGTGTCGAAATATTCAAATTTTCCCTTGGTCTTCAGTCGTTTGATCTCTTTGACGATTTCCCGGAAGCCCTCCAGGGACTTCGTTGTCTGGGAATAAAGTAGAATGTCGCGGTCAAGGTCAAGGCCTGAGATTCCTTCAAGATCTTGGATGACGACTGCCTCTCCGTTGGTCTGCCCCACGAGCCCGTTGACCTCCGCATGACCGTTTTTGCCGTAAATGACAATAAGAGGCTTGCTTCCGCCAAGACGTTCCTGCTCAAGCCCTTCATTGTAAGCTTTCTTTATGCGTCGTTGAAGCTGGAGCACGACGGGACACGTGGCGTCAATGACCGTTACGTTGTTTCCCGACGCTGTCTCATACGTCTTCGGAGGCTCCCCATGGGCTCGAAGGAGGATTTTCACGTTGTGAAGCCTTTCCAAATCGGAATGAGTGATTGTCTTCAGCCCTTTCTCTTTTAGGCGTTCTACCTCCCCGGCGTTGTGGACGATATCTCCGAGACAATAAAGATGTCCCGTCTTGGCAAGTTCCTCCTCAGCCTTGTTGATTGCTGTCACGACCCCGAAACAGAAGCCGGAGTTCACGTCAATCTCTACCATTCGTCAGTCTTCTATTGCTTTATTGAATTTGTCGAGAAGCCAATCTATCTGCTCCTCGCGTGTCATGGCTCCGTTGTCGAGCTCTATGGCATCGGTTGCCTTCCGCAGGGGAGAGACGGCTCGTGTCGTGTCAATACGGTCGCGGTCCACGACATTGGCATAAACCTCTTCATACGTCACGTCTTCCCCCTTTGCGAGAAGCTCTTTAAGCCTGCGACGTGCCCTCTCTTCAGCGCTGGCGTTGACAAAAATCTTTAGTTCGGCATGGGGAAAGACTGTCGTTCCTATGTCCCGCCCATCCATGACAATTCCTTTATCTTCTCCAAATTCCTGTTGAAGTGAGACGAGCCTTTCTCTCACCTCCGGAATGACTGCTACCGGACTGACATTCTCGCTGACCTTCATGTCGCGGATTTCGTGTTCCACGTCTTCTCCGTTGAGAAGCGTGTGCTGCACTCCGTCTTCACCTGCGCGTGCGAATGAAATTTTTATGCCGGGAAGGGCGGCCACGAGGGAGTGGACGTCTACGTTCCTTTTATTGTCTATCATTCCGTGGCGCAGTGCGTAGAGGGTTACAGCCCTGTACATCGCGCCGGAATCCACATATACGTATCCTATTCTTGAAGCCAGTTCACGGGCCATTGTGCTTTTGCCCGACGATGAATAGCCATCAATGGCCACGATTATCTTCTTGTCTGTGATCTCTTTCATTTGTAGTTCGCTATTTTTGCTATCCTTTCAGAAATCTCATTGTTCTGCATCACGCCTCTCAGCGCTTCCGAGCCTTCCCCTATTGAGAATACGGGCACGGCCGCGCTTGAATGCGCTCCGGTGGTCCAGCCCATCTTTGAGTTTTCGTTGATTATGTCGATTGCGGTGGTGGCGATAAGCTCATCTTTGAAGTATTCGTTGTCTACCTTGCCCCCTTTGCCCGCCATGGTTTTTGCATAGGCGTCTTCCAGTGCTTTCTCCTGTTTATCGGAGATTTTGAAGGAGTCGTAAAATCCGAGTTTTTCTTTTAGCAGACGCTTCATGTCGTCGATTGAAAAATCCTTTTTCTTCTTATTGAGCTCATCAAGAATCGCTTTCGACAGGGCTGCCTGTGAACATTTCTGGGTTGCAAGTTCTTGGAATTTTAGTGTATAGTCGCTGTTGCCAAGGGCAAGTCCTCCTGTCTCGTGGTCGGCGCTGACCACGATCAGTGTTTCCTCCGGATGTTTCTTGTAGAACTCATACGCAATTTTGATAGAGTTGTCGAAATCTTTAACTTCCATCATTGCTGTGGCTCCGTCATTGCCATGGCATGCCCAGTCGATGGCTCCGCCTTCCACCATTAGGAAAAATCCCTTCTCCTTCCCTTTATTGTCAAGGAATTTTATGGCGGCGTCCGTCATTTGGGGCAATGTCATGTCTGTCTCCGTGCGGTCGATTGCGTAGGGGAGAGAGCCGGATGTGGCCTCTTCCTGTTCATCGGTTTGTGTAAGAATCACCTTCTCATATCCAAGGAGACCGTCTGGCCCTTCAGCCAGACCTTTTACGACGGTATAGCCGTTTTCCTTGACGATATCCATCAGATCGCGTCGGTCTTTCTTTTTCCCGGTCGGCTTCAGAAACCATGCTCCGGCGAAGAAGTCGAAATCAGAGGCAGCCAATTGTTCTCCTATCTCATAATACATACTGCGTTTCGGCACGTGGGCATAGAAGACGGCAGGGGTGGCATGGTCGATGCTGACGCTTGTGACGATTCCTACGGCTCTCCCTTGCTTGTGGGCCATCTCCGCTATCGTTTCGTAGGGGATTGTGCCGGTCGAGTCCATTGCGATGACTCCATTGGCTGTCTTGTGGAGTGAGCTTAAGGCTGTGCCTCCTGCGGCGGAATCGGTGATGCCATTGCTTGTGGAATACGTATGCGACAGCCCGACGTTAGGGAATGTGGTCATTGTCAGAGCCTCGCGTCCGTGGCCTCCCTGCAGGGAGCCGAGATAGCGTTCGGTGGCGAAGACCTGATTCACCCCCATGCCGTCGCCAATCATGAGGAAAACGTATTTTATTTCTGCTGACATCGAAGCTCCCGTCAGAAGAAGCATCGAAAGAAGAAGGTCTCTTATTCTCATTGCGTAAGGTGTTAAAGGAATAATTATGGTGTGCGCTGTTATTTTAGGGTTATTGCTCGACGGAAGCATTCAGGAAAGTTCTGCCAGACGGGCAAGGTACTTTCCGATTATGTCAAACTCAAGATTGACCTTGGTCCCCTTTTCGATTCGGGAGAAGTTGGTGTGGTCGTGTGTGTAAGGAATGATTGCCACGGAGAAAGAGTCTTTCTCCGAATCGCAGACGGTCAGGCTCACGCCGTTGACGGTGACAGAGCCTTTCTCCACAGTCATGTAGCCTTTGCGTATCATCTCGGGCGACACCTCATATCTGAACCGATATCTCCAGCTGCCGTCTTCTGTCTCAACGCTTTCGCAGACGGCTGTCGTGTCGACGTGCCCCTGCACGATGTGTCCGTCAAGCCGTCCGTTCATCAGCATCGAACGCTCCACATTGACAAGGTCGCCCTCCTTGAGCAGACCAAGATTCGACCTGTCGAGAGTCTCTTGTATCGCGGTTACGGTGTAGGTGCCGTCGCCAGGCAGAGCCACGACCGTGAGGCAGACTCCGTTGTGGGCGATGCTTTGGTCAATACGGAGTTCGTCGGAAAAAGGGCAGCTCATTGTGATGTGGAGGTTGGTGCCTTCCTTGCGCAACCCTACTACTTTTATAGCGTCTTCTACGATTCCTGAAAACATATTCTTCTGGTTTTGTTTTTATCGGCGGCTTTGCCGTCGTGTGTTTCTTTTGATTCTTGGCAAAATTACGTAAAAAAACTTTTATCCGCAATTGTGAGATTGAGTTTTAATGGAACTTTAATAAAATGAATGTCTCCCGGAGGGGCAAAAGCCTACTGCTTGTCGGAAAAAATCGTTCATAATGCGTTTGAGTGGGGTCAAAATTATGCGGATTCCGGAAAAAATTGCTATATTTGGGGCAGTAAAATCTTAGCTTATGACAACTCTTAGTCTGCCGCCCCTCCCGGGCCAGTCTTCTCCTCCTATATTGCCCGACGCACGCCAGCTGACTATTATCGGCGGCAGCGGTGCCGGAAAGTCGAAATTTATGGAGGAACTTGTGCGCCTCAACAGTTCCAGGGCTTATTGCCTCTCCGCCATCAGTGCCCCTTATCCTGAAAGGGAGGAGTCGAAAAGAGAGGGGAGTATCGACATGCTTTTCAGGGAGGCGGTCGCCAGACAGCCATATATGCGTACGGATGCCGTGAGCGAGATTGACAAGTTGGCATACATGCTTTTCATCGACGAGTTTGAATATCTTCTGTCGATGAAGCAGAGGTTGCGAATTTCCGATTCCCGTCCCGACGTCAGGCCAACGCGTCTTGACTGCCTGGCGCAGCTCTGGGAAAGGGTGTTCCCGGGCAATAAGATAGTCAGGCAGGCGGGAAGCATGATGTTTGCCACGACTTCAGGCGACGACCTTATCTCTGCCGATGATCTTAGTCAAAGCGAGCAAACGGTGCTTTATTACGCGGCGGCTGTGCTTTATGCCATGCCTCATGCCGTGATTTTCATAGATTCCCCCTCGTTGTTCCTTCATCCCACGGTCATGACAACGCTCTGGAATTCTATAGAGGAGCTGCGACCCGACTGCACGTTTGTATATAACACCGTTGACGTGGAGTTTGTAAATTCACGCACGCGCAACGTCTGCATATGGGTGAAGAGTTTCGATGCCCCCGCTCATGCTTGGGAATATGAAGTGCTCGAACCCGGGAAGCTTACCGAAGGAATCTTTGTCGACCTTATAGGAACTCGTAAGCCGGTCTTGTTTATAGAGGGAGATGCCCGTCATAGCATAGATGCGCGCCTTTATCCTCTTGTGTTTCCTGACAAGACTGTGCGTCCCCTTGGGTCGTGCGACAAAGTGATTGAGAGCACACGCACGTTCAACGACCTTAAGAACATGCACCATCTTGAGAGCCAAGGAATAGTGGATCGCGACCGGCGTACGGACCCGGAAGTGGATTATCTTCGCAGGAAGTCTGTCATGGTTCCGGATGTGGCTGAAGTTGAGAATCTCTTTTTGCTGGAAGGGATAGTCCGCACTATGGCCAAGCACCGTAAGAGGAATCCGGAGAAGGTGTTCAATAAAGTTCGTCATGAGGTTGAGGCGGAATTCAGCAGACGTTTTGACGAACAGGCGTTGCAGCATGTCCGCCATAGGGTGAAGCGGGAGGTGGAATGCAAGATTGATGGGCGTTTTTCATGCATAACAGCGATGGAGACCCATCTCCGCAGTCTGGTGACGATGCTCCGACCTCGCGAACAATATAATGAATTGCGTGAGGTGTTTCAGGGCTATCTGCGTTGCCATAATTATGCGGGAATCCTTAAGGTCTTCAACCACAAGCCTATGCTCGGCGATTGCGGGGTGGCGAGGATGCTTGGTTATAAAAGCAAGGATGAATACATCGCCGGGGTCATAGGAGTGCTAAAGGAGGGTGGACCCGATGCCGACGTAATCCGGGATGCCGTAAGGCGTTGCTTCCGCGTCGGCGAACCCGTGCCTGAGAAGCATAAGGTCAGGAATGTCTCTCCTGTGAAACCACGCAACCATGCCAAGCCCGTTTCTCCGAGAAATCCGCGTTCGGAGGCTTATAAAAAACGTCGGCATAACAAAAAGCGCCGTCGTAACGTTAATTAATTAGACGATCTCTCTATCTGTGGCATATATTTTGGGATACAGATGTAATCCGTCTGGCCTCCTTATGCAGATTCTCTTTATGAAGCAGCTATGCCGGGAGAAAAAGTTTTGCTAACCCAATTAATAAATAATGAAAAAAAAGTTATCGATTCTTCGCAACGATCCATGGCTGGAGCCATATGAGCCTGCCATAGAAGGTCGCCATGAAGACGTGGTCAGGAAATTCGACCAGCTGACAGAGAACACAGACGGATCCCTTTCCGATTTCGCTAATGCCTATAAATATTTCGGCCTTCACCATCTTCCGAAGGGAGGCTGGACATTTCGTGAGTATGCCCCCAACGCACGCGAAATCTGGCTGATTGGCACGTTCTCGGATTGGAAAACTTCCGATGAGTATAAGCTGACGAGGCTTGACGACGGCGCATGGGAAATCAATCTCCCCGAGGAAGCCCTGCACAACGGCGACCTATATAAGATGCTTGTGACGTGGGATGGCGGTCAGGGAGAGCGTATCCCTGCATATGCTGATCGCGTCGTGCAAGATCCCGACACAAAGATTTTCTCCGCTGAGGTTTATGCCCCGGAGTCTCCTTATAAGTTTAAGGTGAAGAAATTCACTCCCGACACGAAGCCGCTGCTTATCTACGAATGCCATATAGGCATGGCGCAAGAAGAGGAGGGGGTAGGCTCATACGAGGAATTCCGCATCAAGACTCTCCCGAGAATTGCAGCCGACGGCTATAATGCCATACAGATTATGGCTATTCAGGAGCATCCTTATTATGGCTCTTTCGGCTATCATGTCGGCAGTTTTTATGCTCCGAGTTCTCGTTTCGGCACTCCCGACGACCTTCGCCGTCTTATCGACGAGGCCCACAAGCTTGGCATCGCCGTCATAATGGATATAGTTCATTCCCATGCTGTAAAGAACGAGGTGGAAGGCCTTGGCCGTCTTGATGGGTCATATGATCTTTATTTCTATGGCGACGGGCGCCGCGAGCATCCGGCGTGGGATTCCCTGCTGTTTGACTACGGCAAGGATTCCGTATTGCATTTCCTGCTTTCCAACTGCAAGTATTGGCTTGAAGAATTCAAGTTCGACGGTTTCCGATTTGATGGAGTGACCTCGATGCTCTACTACGACCATGGCCTGGGCAAGGCTTTTGGCTCGTATGGCGACTACTATGATGGCAATCAAGACCCTAATGCCCTGGCATATCTGACGCTGGCCAATATCCTGATTCATGAGGTGAATCCCAAGGCTATCACCATAGCAGAGGAGATGAGCGGTATGCCCGGTCTCGCAGTTAAGTTTGAGGATGGTGGCATAGGTTTTGACTATCGTATGGCTATGGGCATTCCCGACTATTGGATCAAGATGATTAAGGAACGCAAGGATGAAGACTGGCACCCTACTTCAATCTTCTGGGAGCTGACCAACCGTCGTGCCGACGAGAAGACCATATCCTATTGCGAAAGCCACGATCAGGCCCTTGTTGGCGATAAGACCATAATATTCCGTCTGATAGATAAGGAGATGTATTGGCATATGATGGTCGACGACCAGGATATGACCGTGGCTCGCGGCATGGCTCTTCATAAGATGATACGTCTCGTGACGCTTGCCACTATCAACGGCGGCTATCTCAATTTCATGGGCAACGAGTTCGGACATCCTGAATGGATAGATTTCCCACGCGAGGGAAATGGCTGGAGCTATAAGTATGCGCGCCGCCAATGGAGCCTTGTCGACAGGGAAGACCTGAAATATAAGTTCCTCAATGCTTTCGATAATGCGATGGTGGAGCTCGTTTCCGGAGTCTACGATTTTCAGGCTCTTCCCGTGGAGAAGCTTTGGGAAAAAGATGGCGACAATGTGCTCGCTTTCAAGAGGGGAGACCTTGTTTTCGTCTTCAATTGGAATCCAAGCCAGAGTTTCACGGATTATGGCTTCCTTGCCCCCGCAGGAGAATATGAGGTGGTGCTCGACAGCGATTCCGAGGGATTCGGCGGCTACAATCTGCTCGACGACAGCGTGCATCATTTCACTCAACCCGATCCCCTTTATTCCCCCTCAGGAAAAGGCTGGCTGAAGCTTTATCTGCCGGCCCGCACGGCTCAGGTGCTCCGTCTCGTGAAACCCCTGCCTAAGAAGCTGACGAGGAAAAGTGTCTCCACTGCTAAGAAGACTGTGAAGACAGAGGCAAAGGAAAATACAGAGAAGAAGGTGGAAGAGAAGCTTGAGACAAAAAAGACTGCAAAGAAACCTGCGGATAAAAAGACTGCCACAACGAAAAAGGCAACTCCCAAGAAGGAGACTTCTAAAAAGAAGGGAGCCGCATCCGCCAAGAAATCTGAATGATGAGAATGAGTTTTAAGACTATGATAGTGGCGGTGGCTCTCATTGCGGGGGCCACCGCTGATGCCAATGCCCAGGGCCTTTCAGATCTTCTGAAAGGGCTGGGCCGTAACGACGGTGGGATATCCTCCACTATCGGGAATGCTTTGCAGGGAATATTCACCAAGACTGACCTTACTCTCGACGATCTTGTGGGAGAATACGAATCGACTGGACCTGCCGTGGCGTTCAAGAGTGAGAATTTCTTGCAGAAAGCCGGAGGGATTGCCGGAGCTGCCGCCTTGGAGACGAAGCTCCAGCCTTACTACGAACAGTATGGCATGATTGGAATGCCTCTGACGATTGATAAGGATGCCACATTCACTTTGATGGTGAAGCGTATCAAGTTGAGCGGTACGGTCATTCGCAACGACGGCGATGGCACATTCACATTCAATATAATGGTGGCGGGAATGAAAATCGGTCAGTTCACGGCCTACGTTCAGAAGACGGGCAGGGACCTCGATCTTATGTTCGACGCCACGAAGCTTAAGGAATTGATATCGATGGTGGGCAAATTCAGTGGTTCGAAGCTGACGGCTTCACTTTCCACGCTTCTCGACAGCTATGAGGGAGCCTGCATGGGTTTCAAGATGAGCTATAAAGGAGGGGGTATGGATTCCCCTACAACGACATCTCCGGGCTCATCCTCGTCGGGTAGCACCACAAACGGCAGCTCCGACACCACCTCCGATCCAATCGGCAGCCTCTTCGAGCTTCTCAATCGCCGAAAGTGACAAGGACAACCAGAAAAATACCCCCACATACTTAAGTATATGGGGGTATTTTTCTGGTTGTCTGTATCTTATTGTTTAAAATCAGAAACTGTTGCTCGCTTATTCTTTTACGAAGTTAAGACCGATTTCTACTCTTGTTGTTGCGTCGATTACTTTCGGGAGAGACTTTAGTATTCCAGGTAGCATTCCTGCCATACTTCCCATTGAAGGATCTTTGGAAGCTGCCTCTACAATCTGATTGATGATCTCTTCATCTGTTAAGATCGGAGCAAGGGTTTTTAGCAGTGGAAGAAGCACTTCGGTTCCCAATACGAAGCTTGTAGCGGGTTCTGGTGTATACGCCATATTTTCAGGAGCTTCATAATCTTTTATAGTTACGGGTATGCCGTTCTGAATCATGGGAAGAAGCTGTGTCATCAGGTTGTCAATTAAAAGCGTCAAATCTGCTGCACGTGTGGATTTGGTCTTCATTGCCTGTTCTATGACATTGGCTGCAATCATTTGCGGATTTAGAAAAAGCAATAGTTTGCCTTCTCCAGCCATGACATATTGGGCAATGCCGGAGGGAGAGACAACAGTGGGATATGCTTCATTTTCCAGATCTGTATACTCCGCTTTTACGAGTCCGCTTTTCTCAAGCGTTACGCTCTTAAGTAAAAGGGGCATTAGATCGGTTAGGGAAATATTTTTGGTTTCAGCCGTTTCAAGCGGGTTTGGGACTATAGGCATAGACATTACAAGCGATAGTATTGTCTCCATTGACATTTCCCTGGGAACTCCGGGAAAATATTCAATTTCCAGTTTGTTGCTTGATTTCCACAACGTTGTGATAGGACTGGTGCCAGAGTAATCGAATCCATCAGATTTTAGTATCGTGAGATTCCATTTGCTTGCATTGCTTTGGTCTTTGAGCTCAACGTCTGTCAAATTGAGTTTGAGGTTGTCGGCATTTATCGAACCTGAATACTTGAAGTTGCAATACTCTGTCTCGGATGTTCCTTCGAAAGTACAGTCTTGGGCATCTCCTATCAATGTGATTGGAATATCCAGCTTTGGAGAGCCGGGAATAACTCCGGCTGTCGGGATTAAAAGGCCGGAAGGAATTTCTTGTTCAGATTTTGTTCCTCCTATTAGAGAGTTGAGATCCATTTTCTCTCCCTCTAATGTAATAGTTGCAGTGTTGTCAGATTTTGGAGTGAACGTTACGGTCTTTCCTATCATGGTTTCTCCGTTAAACGTCAATTTGAGTCCCTCGGTTGAGGAATAGGTTTTTTCCTCAAGATTAGAGCCGGGGATCACAGGGTCATCTTCTCCGCCACATGATGTCATTGTCATGCATCCCATGATGATTGCGGAAAAAAGAACGTGATTAAAAAACTTCTTCATAGATTATTAAATAAAATGTTAGATTGTTTATAATGTCTATAAGGATTTCAATACCACGGACAAAATGAAGACTGCCCATAAAGTGCGAAATCAGTGCAAAGGTAATCATTTTTTTTGTAAAATCTGCATTCGAAGAAAAAAAGTGCGAATTTATCAGTGCGTTGGACTCAAAATAAGGACAAATTTCCACCTTTCCTTCCGATGCCAAACATAATAATGGCATTCATGGAGTTAATATTTGCAAGATAATAGCTTTTATTAATTATTTTTTGTAATTTTGTGGATGATAACAAGCAATCGATAAAGTTGAATGGAAAGCTTTGATCTAAGAGTATGTTTGAATTTAAACCAAATTAAACATTATGAGGCATAACAAACCCTCAATCAGAGTGTTTGTAGAA
>VSPO01000113.1 GCA_009775375.1 Muribaculaceae bacterium
TCATAACTGTATCTTACCTTGGTATTATGCAAAAACCGTGCCAACATATGTACATTAATTTTTAGTAGATACTTATTGAACAATTCCTATCATCGGTAATGTCTTTGCCTGATTTCTGTTGACTGTGAGAAGTTGTTTTACCCTGAAAAAAGTTGCCTCATAGACTGCCATAGTCTACGAGGCAACTTTTTTCAGGGAAAGAATAAGGTTCGGATTTAAAATGTTTCTGTTCCGATTTTGAAAAGTTTTGTTTTGTTTTGAAAAATCAAAGTGTTCTGATTTGAAATTTTTTGTTCCGATTTTGAAAATTTTGTTCCGATTCGGTCGGTAGCCATTAGTTTTTTAGGCTTTGGTCGTTGGGTTCGTTGGGGGGACCACGGCTTTTGGCCGTGGAACAGTAATGCCATCCGGCGGTGTTTTTCCGTTTTTCGATTTGGTTGTTTTGAGCTATTATGGGAAAGAAGGGAGCCGGATGGGAGTGCAAAGATAGCTACAGGAAAGGAAGGAGATGTGTTATTTTGAGGAATTTTGATTTTACGTTGAAATGATGTATATTTGCAATTGATAATCAATGCTGATATGATATGACTGAACGTTTTGGATTTAAGACGCTGATAAATGAAGACGAGGTCTTCGGACTTTGTGTATTCCCCGTTGGCAGTAATAACTTCGATGAATTCTCCAATGAGCAGACTGCCCTTACTCCCAAGCAAACACATTCCCTTAATGTAGGAATCGTGGAGTATCCATGGGAAACGTTTGAGGATACGGATGCCCTTGTGACATTCAGGGAGGATTGCCCGATCGGAGTGTGCACAGCCGACTGCGTGCCTATTCTTTTATATGCGCCCGACATCAAAGGGGCAGCTGCCGTGCATGCCGGATGGCGAGGCTCTCTCGGAGGGATAGTTGACAATACACTGGACATACTGGAAAAACGGGGTGCAGACTTGGGAAAACTGACCGTGGCATTCGGCCCGTCGATCAGTGCCGCAAAGTATGAGGTCGACCAAAATCTTGCTGACAAATTTATTGAAGCCGGTTTTTCAGATTGCGTGACCTACCCCGACGGAAATGACAGGAAACCCCATATCGACCTGCAGGGAGTCAACATAGAGCGACTTATAAGAAGAGGAGTGATCAAGGAGAACATAAAGCCCTCTGACGAATGCACCTTCGACAGCATATTAGAAAACGGCGTATCCAAGTATCAGAGCTACCGCCGCGACGGGGATAAAGCCGGACGCATGGTGACCGCTATCGGCATGCATCCCGGCATGCATCAAAGACACTAAACACAACTTTTTTGGGTCTGCCACGCGGAAATCTCATGATTTTCCCCTAATTTTGCATTCGGAAATGAATAGAAGATGAAAAATATAAGAAATTTCTGCATAATAGCACACATCGACCATGGCAAATCCACCCTTGCCGACCGTCTTCTCGAACGCACCAACACGGTCGTAGGGAAAGACATGGAAAACCAGGTGCTCGACGACATGGACCTCGAAAGAGAGCGAGGCATCACGATTAAAAGCCATGCCATACAGATGGACTACGAACTGGGAGGCGAGAAATACGTGCTCAACCTTATCGACACTCCGGGACACGTGGACTTCTCCTACGAAGTCTCACGCTCAATCGCCGCCTGCGAAGGAGCTCTTCTAATAGTGGATGCCTCGCAAGGAATACAGGCCCAGACCATATCCAACCTCTACATGGCGATAGAGAACGATTTGGAAATCATTCCTGTGGTCAACAAATGCGACCTCGACAGCGCGAAGCCCGAGGAGGTGGAGGACCAGATAGTGGACCTACTCGGCTGCGACCACGACGAGATAATCCGGGCAAGCGGGAAGACCGGTCTTGGCATCGACGAAGTGCTTAAGGCCATCGTAGAAAGAGTTCCTGCGCCAAAAGGAGATCCGCAAGCTCCGTTGCAAGCCTTGATTTTCGACTCCGTGTTCAATCCTTTCAGAGGAATCATCGCATATTTCAAGATTGTCAACGGCACGCTCCGCAAAGACGATTTCGTAAAATTCGTCTCAACAGGCAAGGAATACCACGCGGATGAGATAGGAGTGCTGAAGCTCGACATGATGCCGAAAAATATGATATCCGCCGGCAATGTCGGCTATATCATCTCAGGAATCAAGACCTCCAAGGAGGTAAAGGTAGGCGACACGATTACCCACGTTGCCCGTCCCTGCGACAAGGCAATCGAAGGCTTCGAGGAGGTCAAGCCCATGGTCTTCGCCGGAGTATATCCTATCGAGACGGAGGATTTCGAGAATCTTCGCACGTCGCTTGAGAAACTGCAACTCAACGACGCCTCGCTGACATTCCAGCCTGAATCTTCGGCCGCCTTGGGATTTGGTTTCCGCTGCGGCTTCCTCGGGCTGCTGCATATGGAAATCGTGCAGGAACGTCTTGGCAGGGAATTCGACATGGACGTCATAACGACCGTGCCCAACGTATCGTATAAGGTCTACGACAAGAAAGGGAACTGCATGGAGGTGCACAATCCTTCAGGACTCCCCGAGCCTACCCTTATCGACCATATCGAGGAACCATACATCAGAGCCACGATAATCACCCAAGCCGACTACATCGGCCCCATAATGACCCTTTGTCTCGGGAAAAGAGGCGAATTGGTGAAACAGGAATATATCTCCGGCAATCGCATGGAAATAACGTTTGATATGCCATTGGGAGAGATCGTGATTGACTTCTACGACAAGCTGAAAAGCATTTCCAAAGGTTATGCTTCATTCGACTATCATCTCCACGACTTCAGGGAATCAAGACTCGTGAAGCTTGACATTCTGCTCAACGGGGAAAGTGTCGACGCGCTCTCCACTCTGACCCATGCCGACAATGCCGTCAGATTCGGACGCCGAATGTGCGAAAAGCTTAAAGAGCTCATTCCTCGCCAGCAATTCGACATTGCAATACAGGCTGCCATTGGTGCCAAAATAATCGCAAGGGAGACCATCAAGGCAGTCAGGAAGGACGTGACCGCCAAATGCTACGGTGGCGACATATCCCGCAAACGGAAGCTACTGGAGAAGCAAAAGGCAGGGAAAAAACGCATGAAGCAGATTGGATCTGTCGAAGTGCCACAGAAGGCTTTCCTTGCCGTGCTTAAACTTGATTGATGTCTTTGGCGTTGTAATCATGAAGCCGGTCGTTGCCTAACGCAAGCCGATTACATCCAAAGAATCCGGCAGCGCGAGACATCACGCCGGCCTCGGCAATATTATTAACTTCCACTAAGAAAAGACTATGAACATAGGCGACAAAATGCCCGACATGCTCGGCAAAGATGCCGAGGGAAAAGATATACGTCTATCTGATTTTCCCGGCAAGAAATTTATTATCTACTTCTATCCCAAAGACAACACCCCCGGCTGCACAGCCGAGGCCGTCAGTCTGCGCGACAATTATGAGACACTTCTCAAGATGGGCTACCAGGTGATCGGGGTCAGCAAAGACAGCGAGGCAAGCCACCAAAAGTTTGCCGCGAAGCACGAGCTCCCCTTCCCTCTCGTGGCCGACACAGACACGTCGTTATGCCAGACGGCAGGGGTTTGGCAGAAAAAGAAAATGGCCGGCAGGGAATATATGGGCATTGTCCGCACGACATTCGTCTGCGACAACGACGGAACCATCACGGATGTTGTGGCAAAAGTCAACACCAAGGGAGCAGCCGAACAGCTTTTCGCGCTGCTCGACGGAAGAGGGGCAGTGAACCCAGCACCCTGAGATTGCAAGACATCAAATTATGTTGAACACATTCTCTAAAGAATCAAACATAATCCATTAACCTCCGTTCCCGGAAATCCGGGAGCGGAAAAATTTATATAATTATGGCAGCGGTATTCTACACCGCGAGAAAAACGATCAAAAACCTCACCAACGGCGGCAACGTCCTAATAGTGGCGACAGCCTTGGCACTTTTGGTCGTAAATCTCCCCTTCTCTCGCGATTTCTACAATTCACTCTGGACCCACGAACTTGCCCTTCAAATCGGGGAGTTCAACCTCTTCAGCCATCATGGCCATCCCATGAGCGTCATGGCTTTCATCAACGACGCCCTTATGGCCGTGTTCTTCTTTTCGGTAGGACTTGAAATAAAAAGAGAGGTGCTCGTCGGAGAGTTATCATCATTCCGGCAGGCACTTTTGCCTATAGTGGCAGCCATCGGCGGCATGGCCGTGCCCGTGGCCATCTTCTATTTGATGGGGAAAGGGACCGATTATATCGACGGCGCTGCGATTCCTATGGCCACCGACATCGCCTTTTCACTAGGAGTGTTGGCCATGCTCGGGAAAAGAGTACCTATCGCGCTGAAGATATTCCTTACGACCCTTGCAGTCGTGGACGACATCGGCGGCATCCTCGTCATTGCCATCTTCTATAGCACAGAAATCAATTATCTTATGCTTCTCATTGCCGGATTCCTCCTTTGCATCCTCGCATTGGGCGGGAAACTGGGAATCCAGAGCAAGGTTTTCTATCTTGGCATAGGAGCATTCATATGGTTTCTGTTTCTCAATGCCGGCATACATCCTACGATTGCAGGAGTTTTGATAGCCTTCTGCGTCCCGGCGATACCTGTCTATGCGCCGAAAAACTACATCAAGACCATCAGAACCAACATCAGCTATTTCGCGCATGAAGACGACGAAAAGCTCGTCAGCCGCACCATCCTTTCAAACGACCAGCTCAACTGGCTTAAGGAAATAGAGTCTGCTTCCGACAAAGTCATATCGCCTCTCCAGGATATGGAAGACTCGCTCCACCCGGTGGTCAACTACCTGATTGTCCCGCTCTTTGCGTTCGCCAACGCCGGGATATATTTCGGCGACATGAATTTCGACGCCCTATTCCACAGCGTTGCCCCTGCCATCATCCTTGGCCTCGTTTTCGGCAAATTCCTCGGAATTTTCATCTTCTCATGGATTTGCATCAAGCTCAAATGGGCACCGATGCCCGACCGATGCAACTGGAAGCAATTAGCTTCCGTGGCGGTGCTCGGAGGAATCGGATTCACGGTCTCCCTTTTCATCGCCAACCTCTCATTCGGCACGGTCGACCCCTACATGTCGCAAATACTCAACAACGCCAAGCTTGGCATTCTCGTCGGCTCATTCCTTGCGGGATTCATAGGCTGGCTACTGCTTCATCTTACGCTCCCCAAAGAGCCGCATCCGGATGAGGAATAATAGATTATGCAACCAAGTTAACTCAACATCTTATGAAGAAACTTCTCCTGTCGATTCTTACGGCCACTTCCGCATTCACATGCATGGCCTCGACCCTTACCCCAGAACAGGCCCTGAAAAGAGCCACGTCAACTCCCGCTACTCGCGCCGCGACTATCGACTCCAGGGACTTTGACCTGTCATACTCCACCGTAACGGAGTCCGGATTGCCTGCCGTCTATATCTTCCAAGGCAGCAAAGACACGGGGTTTCTCGTTGTCAGCGCCGACGACGTGGCATATCCGCTATTGGGATATTCCGATTCCGGGAGCTTCGACCCGGAAAACATACCCGAGGCTATGAAGGGCTGGCTTAATGAATATGCCCGCCAGATAGAGTATGCGTCAAGCCGAGGAATCTCTATGCAGTCGTCGCTCAGGGAAGCCGGCAATGACTATCCGGTCATTTCTCCTCTTGTTAAGACAAAGTGGGACCAAGGGAAACCATATAACGACGAATGCCCGAGAATCAATGGCGTAAGATGCGTCACTGGGTGCGTGGCAACAGCCATGGCTCAGGTGATGAATTTCCACAAATATCCGGAAAGAGGAGAAGGGACAGTCATTATCGAGCTGAAAGAGACAGACGACCCCGTCTCTTTACGTTTATCAGACAGGGCTTTCGACTGGGACAATATGCTTGATAGTTATGTTGACGGCAAATATAATAAAACCCAAAGCAGCGCAGTGGCCTACCTAATGAAGGCATGTGGGTATTCCGTAGACATGAGCTACTCCACGAATGAATCCGGCGCAGCTGCATTCTATGTAGGAAAAGCACTTATCAATAATTTCAACTACAATAAAAACATCTCCTATGAGGAGCGCAAATACTATACCTCAGCAGATTGGCAGGAGATGGTATATAAAGAATTGGAGGCACGGCGTCCGGTGCTCTATTCGGGGCATTCTGAAGGGGGAGGACATTCCTTCGTGTGCGACGGATACAACGGCGAGGGCTATTTCCATATCAACTGGGGTTGGGGAGGAACAAGCGACGGCTATTTCCTTCTTCAATCGCTCAATCCCGACGACCTCGGCATAGGCGGAGGGACCGGAGGAGGATTCAGTTTCTACCAGTCCATTGTCAAAGGAGTGCAGCCAGAGACAGAATCCACACAAGCAAATACCGTGCTTTATCAGACAGGGAATCTTACCGGAGCCAAGATCAGCACGTCGAAGATCGCTCTGAGATGCAGCGGAGATAATAGTGGCTGGTTTAATATGAGCTATCGCGATATCATGGTCAATATCGGAGTCATAATCCAATCTCTTGACAATCCGGCTGCCAAGCAGCAAGAGGTAGTAGGCTATACCGGTGCCAACAATTATCTTCGCAATGTGAAAATAAGGTCTATGTATGGTCTCACATCGTTCACTTTTGCATTCCCCACCGATTTGCCGAACGGCAAATATAGAGTCACGGTAGCTACGCAGGATGCATCCTCTGCCAATATTCCTTGGCAACCTGTCAGACATGAAGGGGGATTATCCAACTCAGCTATCGTCACCAAAACCGCCAACAGGTATACAATCGAATACCAGTCTCCCAAAATGCTATCGGTAGATTCAGCCGAATTCCTTAGCGAACTTCATTTCGGAAGCCTCTCGAAACTTAAAGTCAGCTTCTCCAACCGGACAGACACCGAACTCACACAGACAATCGCTCCTATCCTTACAGGCGAAAACAATGCATTTTTTGAAGGAGACGGAATAGCCGTCACTTTGCTGCCCGGAGAGAGCATAACGAAAGAGGTGTTTGTGGAATTCGAGGCGGATGATGACTATATTCCATCCGCGCTCCCCATCCAACTCAATCTCGGATTCGTGGACGTTTCCACTGAAACCCAACTGGAATTCAGCAAGACCGTAGAGATGAAGCCCAAGACCAACTACAACATCGCGATAGAAGAATTCCAAATTGATGGGGCATCCTTCAGCATGGACGGCGACAGAAAGGTGTATGACGTGACTGATCCGGGGAATATCGATGTTTCCGCACTCGTGAAGTGCAATAACGGATACTTCGGCTCTGCAATCAATGCGTTTGTCTTCCCAGAAAGAGGGGGCACGAGTCTGACCTACGCGGCAATGACTCCCGTGGTCACCATCTCCCAGGGCGAAGAACAGAAGATTTCAGGCAACATTATGTTTGAACAGGCTACTCCGGGCACAACCTACATGATTGCATTGTTTACGATGGGAGAAAATCCAACCCAGATAAAGAAAACGTACTGTTTATTCAAAGTCAACACTTCCGGAGTGTCGTCGGTAGAAGATGAGGATGTTATCAGCCTGTCGGCGAATACAGCCTCTAAAACAATCACCGCATCTTCCGCCAACGGAATACGATCCATCACAATCACCGACCTGACAGGCAAATCCAATACCCGTCATTTCGGCAACGGCGAAGAAACCGTCAGCATAGAGACCGCGGGACTTTCGCGTGGAATCTACATCATAACCGCCATCGACGGCAAAGGAAACCATCGGACAATAAAGGCGAATTTATGAAAATTTTCAGGCTACGCGCCTGAAAATTTGCGAGATTCATACTTTATTTGTAACTTTGCAAGCCAATTGACGGGATCGCGACCTGTCAAAACCAAGAAACATTTCTATTTTAACTGCAGAAACTTAAAATGAAAGCAAAAATTCATCCCGAAAACTACCGTGAGGTTGTTTTCAAAGACATGTCGAATGACGAAACCTTCATCACCCGCTCGACGGTGGCTACGCGTGAGACAATTGAGATTGACGGCAAGGAGTATCCTCTCGTAAAGCTTGAGATCACCTCCGCTTCTCATCCCTTCTTCACCGGCAAACAGAAACTCGTCGATACGGCAGGACGTGTGGACAAATTCCGCAGCCGCTACGGCAACCGTTCAAAGAAGTAAGGCCAAGTCAAAAAAGGCAACAAAAGACAAAAGAGCCGCGTTTCATGACGATGAAACGCGGCTCTTTTGTCGGCGGGAGATTTCCCTACTTTTTCTCGTTCTCCTTCTCTTTATTGTGCTCTTCATGCTGCTTGTAGAGGAGTTTCAGCAATCCATGCTTCTCACCAAGGATTTTTGCATCCTTATTTATATGGTTCACCTTTTTGAGAATGTCTACCGACAGCACAATGACAGCTGCAGTCATAGCCGCATGGACTATATGAGGGAGCAGACGCTCCAACATGCTACAATTTTTCATAACGTGTCTTTCTTAGTAAATTAATAAAACATTTGTAAATATAACATGCCGGCTTGGCAGATGGTTCAGTCATCTACGGGATTCAAGATATGACGTCAGAATAATGACAGCAGCCATTTCATCTGCTTTTCCCTTCTCCTGCCTTGTCTTTTTCTTGAATCCTCCTGCAATCATTTCCCTATGCGCTATCGAGGATGAAAACCGCTCGTCGTACATCTCCACGGGCATGTCGGGCAACTCTTTTTTCAGCAACTTAAGAAACGGACGAATATACGTCATGCTTTCGCTTTCGTTTCCCCTCATATCCTTCGGCTCTCCAACCACAATCAGATCCACCGGCTCGCGGCTGCAATAATCTTTGACGAATGAAATCAAATCGCAAGCCCTGACCGTGGGCAGACCGTTGGCACAAATGCGCATGACATCTGTGACCGCCACCCCGCAGCGTTTCCTTCCATAATCTATGGCCAATATTCTTCCCATGGTGCAAATTTAGTGATTTTAGAAGCTGTATAAGCCCTCGCACTTGCCATTTAACATTCATTAACCAGCAAAGCATTCGATCCCCGATTTATCTTTTCTGACCATCGCATCACAGATTCTGCCGATTAAGTTTTGACGGAACCATATTCTTAATTAATTTCGCAATCGTAAACTTTCCGGCCCGTAGCATTGCCGCTATACCCGCCGCAGGTTTGCCAAACCAACGATAGAGAAAAAATATCATGCCGATATGAAGGTCAAAGATATAAACGAAATTAGGTTGAGTAGGTTTGGAGGAACGGCTACGGTCATACTTCTGTCGTTCCTCCTTTTTTATCTTCCATCCGTGCCGTCTCTTTTTGGCAGGGGACATGGCCCGGACAGGTTTATAATCGTCAATATCGCAATGGGCACGCTCTATACGGCTGTCTTCTGCGTGAACTACTTTTGGCTCGTGCCCAAATTCCTTATCCGCTCCGAGCGTAAATTTCTTTATTTCCTGATAAATTTTCTGATGATTGTTGCCCTATGCAGCATCGTCCCACTGATTATGGAGATGAACGAAAGCCTTCTCGGACTGAGAAGACACCGGCATATCCATCAACCGGACACCGCAAGGCTCATTATGGGATACCTTAGATTTCTTGTCAGAGACGGAGTGATGATGATTCTTGCCGCCGGACTCGCATATGCCCTCCGCCTATCCAATGAAAGAGAACGGATGCGCCGCAGAGAACTTGAGCTTAATGCCGAACGCAGGCAAATCGAACTTCAAAGCCTGAAAGCCCAACTGAACCCCCACTTCCTCTTCAACTCCCTCAACAATATATATGCCCTGATCGGGTTCGCTCCCGAAAAAGCGCAAACTGCCCTGCATGAGCTCAGCGGGATGTTGAGATTCATGATCTATGACTCAACTTCTCCTACGGTGGCGCTTTCAAAAGAGTTGCAATTTATAAGGGAATACGTCGATTTGATGCGACTTCGTCTGAACAGCAACGTAGTCTTGACCTGCGACGTGTTTCATCCCTCCGACGACAGCCTTCACATAGCACCCCTCATGTTTCTTACCCTTGTGGAGAACGCATTCAAACATGTCAGCAGCAATGGCAAAGGCAGTTTCATAACTATCCTGATACGTCCTGACGGTGACGACCTACAAGCCGAGATAATCAACTCATGCATGCCCGAAGCCGACAACTCCCCCAAAGACAGTGCCTCGGGGGTAGGCCTTGACAACATTCGAAGGCAGCTCAGCCTCATATATCCCGGAAAACATTCATTGACAACAATATCCAATTACGGAACATTCAAAGCAGACCTTAAAATCAGTATGAAAGCTTTGAAACGAGAATCCTAACCTAAAAACATAAAATCGACCATGCCTCTTCAATTGAAATGCATTATAGTAGACGATGAACCACTTGCCCGCGAACTTCTCAAAAGCTATGTAGAGAAGACGCCAACACTGATTCTGGAAGAAGTGTGCGAATCAGCTACGGAAGCCTACAAAGCCCTGTCGGAAAAGAAAATCGACATAATCTTTCTCGATATCAATATGCCGATGCTCAACGGGATAGAGTTTGCTGGCTTAATACCCAAACGCACAAGAATAATCTACGTCACGGCATACGAACAATATGCCGTGCAAGGATTTCGCGTCAATGCCCTCGATTATCTGCTCAAGCCAGTGAGCTATCAAGAGTTTCTCTCATCCATTGGTAAGGCCGTCGAATGGTTTTCACGCCAAACGCCTGCTGCGGTTGAATCAGTGTCCGAATCCGACACAATCACCGTGAAATCCGACTACAGGCTACATCGCATCCGGCTCCAAAACATAAGATATATAGAGGTGCAGAAAGACAGATTGATCTTTTATCGCACTGATAAAGATCCCTTGAGCTCAATCATGAGCATGAAGGAGATTGAAGAGCTTCTCCCCGAAGATTCCTTTATGCGGGTCCACCGTTCATTCATCGTCAATATGCGCCATGTGGAGATCATGGAAAAGGGAAGAATAGTCTTCGATAAAACCTACATTCCGATATCCGAATCCAAAAGAGAAGAGTTTCTGTCGCGCCTCAACAGCTGACAACAATCATATAAGCGTTGCTTAAAATTTCTGTAGAGTCAAGTGGCAAGTGCAAAATTAGCAAATCATTCGGAAGAACTCAATTTTCGGTGTTGAAAAACCTAATT
>VSPO01000114.1 GCA_009775375.1 Muribaculaceae bacterium
CGCTGGGATGCCGTTTTGGCGTTGGTCTGACAGACCGACCAAATCAGTGTGCCGTTGCTATAGGTGAGTAGTTACTTTTTTATAAAAATCAAGGTTAAAACGAGGGTTGCATTTGCAAAAGGAAAGGTTTGCTGATGCGGATCAGCTCCATGCAGGAGGGTTGCTTACGGATGGTATCGGACAGTAGTAACCCGCAGGCTCGGAATTATATGTTATACTACAACCACTGAACAAATCTCTTCCCCGGAACGTTAATATATATGACATATGACAAGTTTTACTTAAAGCTATATTTATGAGATTAAACTTAATCAAAGTATTCGCATCATCTATCCTGATGATAGGAATCAGTTCCGGATGCGCAGATGAACCGGCAATGGAAATAGACAAAGACATGGAGAGTTCCCATGGCAGACGAGATCAGAATGAGGCCAATATATTGAATGATTATATTCTGGATTGCTTGAATATTGGCTCCAAATCTGATACAGGAGAGCCAATCCTTCCTCCTTTCTATGGAGGGTCATTCATCGAGCCTGATGGCAACCTGAAAATATTTGTCGTAGGGGATTCTATTTCAGCCGTTTCTAAAATCAAAAAAATATCCGACAGTGAGATATTAAGATTCCAATCAGCGGAATTCTCCTATCAAGAACTTTTGGACGTAAATCAAGCAATCGTAAGGGCAATTGAAAATGGCGGTCCAATGGCTGTCAAGAAAAATATAAGTGCGTTTGGCCTTAATGTAGGATGCAATGCCGTTGAGGTTTATTTGATTGACAATTCCGAAACTAAAATTGAGGAGTTTAAGAAAATGTATAACCATCCTTGTTTGATGTTCTCACAGCTTGATCGATTTGTCAATGAGGCCTCAGATATTAATCCCGGTGATAAGGTTTGCAAGACTATATCCACACTTGATAAATTCGGATCTATCGCATTCAGAGCGCAGGAAACAAGTGGAGAAAAACGTAAAGGTTTTGTTACCGCAGGACATGTCCTCGCAGTCAATGCAGATGCGTACATTGATTCAGTCAAAATGGGAGTCTGTGTTAAGTCAATGTATGACAATGGTGGAAAAGCGGATGCCGCTTTTGTTGTAGTTGATTCAGACAAAGTGAAGGATTACAACTTGGGCAATTATATTAACGGCGTTAAAACATCAGAGCTGTCTCTCTCTACGAGACAGCCCGGAGTCGGCACATATGTCAACAAATGGGGAGCGCAAACAGGAAATTCAGGTGGATATATAAAAAATACAGTGGTAAATATGATGGCCGATGATAAAATCGTCATGCAGGATTTGGTTTCCGCCGACTATAAAAGTGCAGAAGGAGATAGTGGGGGTATCGTTTATACCTACATATCATCCTCAAATACCCGATATACCGTTGGGGTTCATAAGGGAAGCATAGAAGGTCTATCATTATATTCCAAAGCGGATAATGTCTTGTCTGCTCTGGGCTTAAAAAGGTATTGATTATGAAGCCACAATATTTGCTGATAATACTGTTGCCATTTCTCTACCTTTCCCTTTCCTGCAATGGAAAAGGTAAGGCGGGGATGGAAATTGTTGATACAGACTCTTTACCTGATGAGCCGGATGAGAAGACTTTGCCAGATTCCATAGGAATGATAATGCTTTCGCCGGATACAGTTATTATGCCTACGGAAAGGATTGAGGTGAAGGTTTACAATAACAGTAAACAATCCAAAATACAGACAGGATTGAATTTTAAAATTGACCGTTTTACTGAAGATGGTTGGGTGGAATGTCCTAAGAAGTTTACGCTTGCTATAAATAGTATAGGCCTCGAACTTCGTCCTACCGGTTCACATGAGTTTAAGATCCCTTTGATTCAGCTAAAGCTGGATAGGAAATATAAAAAATACAGAGTGACAAAAACAGCGAGTATGGGCTTGTTGGGCGATAAAGTATGCAAAAACGACACCGTATTTTCCTGCGAATTTTATATAATAGTGCCGGATTCATTAGACTTGGAAGCAGATCCGACAAATCACTATCAATCACCACAGTATATTCGCTATTTAAATGAGACTTGAATTTTAAGGGATGTGCTTTAAGGGATGTGCTCTTATTATATCTTTAGGTGTGTTCCCGTGAACGGCAGTAGATTGCGTATATCTGAGCCACTAATGAATTTTCGGGAGAGGACATTTCCTTGAATTCTCTCATCTGATACAGACAGACGGCTGGCCGACGGAATTTCCGGCGGCCAGCTGTCTGCATATTGTCAACTTGGATTGATCCGGTTTATCCAGCAGGAGCAGGCTCGGAGGCCTGCTCCCCATGTTTGGACGGGTTGCTTGCGGATTGAATTCGGGGAAATCGGCTTGAAATCGTTTGAAAATGCGTTAAAGCCTAATTAATATAAATTAAGAAAAATAATTTTGTGTAGTATTTATTTAACTTAAGTTATCTATAAATCCATACTGTTAATAAAATTTAAGGAATTGGGGCACTTTTTTTAAGGAAAAAGTTTTGTCAGTTGGAAAATAGGGGGTAATTTTACGGTGCAAAAAGGAGCAGCGCGTTTCGCCATCGTCGGCGAGCGTTTTTTTAGCCCCTAAAAAACAGACAATAATTAAAAGCGATAACAATATTATGGCAAATCAGAAAGCGGAAGCACCCAAAGGGAAACTTGGCGTGCTCGTAGTCGGCCTCGGAGCCGTCACCACAACCTTCATGACAGGCGTACTCATGACCCGCAAAGGTCTCGCCAAGCCTGTTGGCTCAATGACTCAGTATGATAAAATCCGCGTAGGCCGCGGAGCAGAGAAGAAATATCTCCACTATAAGGACATCGTCCCCTTGGCAGACCTCAACGACATCGTGTTCGGCGCATGGGACGTATATCCCGCCAACGCATATGAGTCGGCCATCAACGCCGAAGTGCTGAAGGAGAAGGATATCGAGCCCGTCAAGGATGAGCTTATGGCCATCAAGCCCATGAAGGCTGCATTCGACCATAACTATGCCAAACGTCTGGACGGCGACAACGTAAAAGACGTGAAAGACCGTTGGGACATGATGGAGCAGATTCGCGAGGATATCCGCAACTTCAAGAAGGAGACCGGCGTAGAGCGCGTTGTAGTGCTTTGGGCAGCTTCAACGGAGGTTTACGTGCCGGTAGACGAGAATATCCACGGCTCAATCGAGGCTCTTGAGGCCGCCATGAAGGCCGACGACAAGGAGCATATCGCCCCCTCGATGTGCTACGCCTATGCCGCCCTCAAGGAGAGCTGCCCCTTCATCATGGGCGCCCCCAACACTACCGTAGACATCCCCGCAATGTGGCAGCTCGCAGAGCAGACCAAGATGCCTATCGCCGGCAAGGACTTCAAGACAGGCCAGACGCTCGTCAAATCAGGTTTCGCCCCCATCATCGGCACCCGTTGCCTCGGCCTTTCCGGATGGTTCTCAACCAATATCCTCGGCAACCGCGACGGCCTCGTGCTTGACGAACCCGCCAACTTCCGCACGAAAGAGGTCAGCAAGCTTTCCACGCTTGAGAGCATCCTCGTGCCCGAAGAGCAGCCCGACCTTTACGGCCACGGCAACGACGAGGACACGCAATACTACCACAAGGTGCGTATCAACTACTATCCCCCGCGCAACGACAACAAAGAGGGCTGGGACAACATCGACATCTTCGGCTGGATGAACTATCCGATGCAGATCAAGATCAACTTCCTCTGCCGCGACTCCATCCTTGCAGCTCCCCTCTGCCTTGACCTGGTGCTCCTCAGCGACGTGGCACAGCGCGCAGGCCGCTACGGCACACAGCGTTTCCTCAGCTTCTTCCTCAAGAGCCCGATGCACGACTACACGGAGGGAGAGGTGCCTGTCAACCATCTTTTCCAGCAGTATGTCATGCTGAAGAACGCTCTCCGCGAGATGGGCGGCTACGAGGCTGACGAAGAGATCGATTAAAAATCCACCGGAAGCAATGCCCGGCCCGACGGCCGAGGATTGATATAATATAGCGTAGGGACGGGACGTTGATATAGCGTGCCGTCTCTCGTTTTTTACGGGCCAATTGGGGCATTCCCGACCGGGGATGCCGCTTGAATCCGCCCGACGGCATTCACCTTATATATATGGCAAGATGAGAATAGACATACTGACAGTGTTGCCCGAAATGTTTGAGTCGCCGCTCGGCTGCTCGATATTGAAGCGTGCGCAGGAGAAAGGACTCGCGGAGATTGTGGTGCACAATCTCAGGGACTACACCACCGACAAGCACCGTAAGGTGGACGACTATCCTTTCGGCGGAGAGGCCGGGATGGTGATGAAAGTGCAGCCCGTAGAGGCATGCATCAACGCCCTGAAGGCCGAAAGGGATTATGACGAGGTGATTTTCACCTCCCCAGACGGGCAGACCTTCAATCAGAAGATGGCCAACAACCTTTCGATGCTTGAGAACGTCATCATCCTTTGCGGACACTACAAGGGGGTGGACTACAGGATACGCGAGCATCTCGTCACGATGGAGATTTCCGTAGGGGATTACGTGCTTACCGGAGGCGAGCTCCCCGCGCTGGTCATGACCGACGCCATGGTGCGCCTTATCCCGGGAGCGATAGGCGACGAGCAGTCGGCCCTGTCAGACTCCTTTCAGGACAATCTCCTTGCCCCACCGATATATACGCGTCCGGCTGACTACAATGGCTGGAAAGTGCCTGAAATCCTGTTGTCCGGACATGAGGCGAAGATAGGGGAGTGGCGTCATGAGCAAAGCCTTGAGCGCACGCGCCGACTGCGTCCCGACCTTCTTGATGAATGAGATTCCCTCAGGCCCGGCATCTGCATGGTCAGTTCCGGCATGTGGCGAAGCAAAATAATAGAAACGACGGCCTTCTTTTGGAAAGTCGTCGTTTCGCTTGCTTTTGGTTATATACTGTAACTTCTAATTACATCAATCTTATAGCGCGAATGTCATTAAAACCACTGTTGATAGGGCAGGTTTTGGGGAACTGAATATAAACTATACGGTTTTCCTTCCCGGGCTATACTAAATATGGTTGATATAGGGCAAGTCGCCGATTATCTATAGTCCTTGAGAAGGGCTTGGAGACGCTTGCGGGCGAAGAAAATGCGGCTTTTGACCGTGCCGAGCGGGAGCTGCATCTTGTCGGCGATTTCGCTGTATTTATATCCGGCCACATACATCGTGAACGGTATACGGTAGTCGTCGGTGAAATTTTTGATAGCCGCAGAAATCTCTTTAGCCGCGAAGCTTCCTTCCGGAGTGGAGAATCCCGATTCCTGGGAAAGGTTGAGATGATAAAGGTCTTCGGTGGTGTCGACGACAGTAGCGCTTCTGACCTGGCGGCGATAATTGTTGATAAAGATGTTCTTCATGATAGTGAAGACCCATCCTTTGAAATTGACGTTGTCTACGTATTTCGCTTCATTGTCAAGGACTTTCAGCGTAGTGTCCTGCACGAGGTCCTGAGCTGTCTCCCTGCTTGTAGTCAGCTGGTAGGCAAAATTAAGAAGGTTTCCCTGAAGTCCGAGTAGCCTTTGTTTGAATGTACCTGAATCTGCCATAGTCGTATAGTTTTTAGTGGTGGTCTGCATTTGGGAAGTTTCCTGCCCTCGTGCCGGTGTTTGTTATGTCTTAATAACAATGAAAGCGGGGAAAGATATTTCAGAATAATGTTAAAAATGGCAAAGTATATTATTAACATATCCCCTTTTTGGGAGAAGGAATGGAAAGAAGTTTGCATTTATGGCCGAGATGGCTCATGGTTTGGCATACGCGGCTGCAATATGATTAATAAGACATGAAAAAATGAAAAATGGGCATCATGCGAGATTTAACATTTCATTGGAGGGAAATAGCAAGAAAACGTATCCGCGGGGAGGCGGCGAAAGGAAATGACGTTAAATTTTGAAAAAAACATGCCGACTTTTGCTGTTGAATGCCATATTATCATTAATTTTGTGGCGATTGACAAAAAACAACAACAAAGTGGGCAAGGCAGTAAAAAAAGCTAACTTTTGGATAAGGCGACGTTCCCATCTTCCCATCATCGTGCTCGGCACGCTGATGGTGATGCTGCTTCTATTCAACGACGACACGTCGATATCGCTCAATATGGAATATGAGCGTCAGATCAACGAGCTGAATGAGGAGATAGCAGAATGCAGGGATTCCGCGGCCTTTTACCGCCGTCAGCGGGAATCGATCCTTCATGGCACGGGGGATCTGGAGCGTCTTGCCCGGGAAAAATTTCATATGCAGCGTCCTACGGAGGATGTCTTTGTCCTCAGCGATGGCCGTTAAGACGGCGCGCGGGAGGAGGAATTCTTCGGAAGAAGCATGCACGATCAACCCATATGAACTGATATGGCAGAGAAAGCAAAAAAAACGGGTTATGCCCTTGAGAAAAGACGCAAGCTTGTGGAGAACACCGCCACATTCGGCTTGCTTCTTATATGCGCTTCGCTTGTGGCGCCCTTCGCCGTGGATGATCCCTTTGGCTGGCTGAGGATATTCAAATGGATATACGCCGCCGGGGCCCTGATTTTCGTAGTGGCGAGGGTGGTGGACGTCAACGATCCCCAAGATTCCGTCAGGCTGCGCCGGTTGCGCAGGATGGAGTTCTGGGCCGGCGTTGCGTTTGTCTTGGGGGCAGCGTTGTGGTTCTATTCCGAGACAAGACTTGGCGAATATGCAGGCCCTTTGGCCGTGATGAAAGACACCATCATGTTTACCCTGGCCGGAGCGTTGATTCAGATTATCGCCTCCTGGCTGATTGTTTCCCGCACTAAAAAAGAACAAAAGGGATGACGACTGATGCAGACTCCCAATCAATGGTCATGACAATCGACCAGGGCAATTCCTCGGCCAAACTTGACGTATGGAAAGGGCTTGAGCCTGTCAGGATGTTGCGTCTTGAGGAGCTTTCCGTCGAGATGCTTTTGCCATTGCTGGGCGATGATTGTTTCGACGGATGCGTCTATTGCAGCGTCGGCCATACCGATGCGAAATTCCTTGAGACTCTGAGAAGGCTCATGGATTGGCGCA
Organism: Muribaculaceae bacterium; assembly: GCA_009775375.1. Lineage (GTDB taxonomy): Bacteria > Bacteroidota > Bacteroidia > Bacteroidales > Muribaculaceae > Lepagella. Next base: position 7,059 of record VSPO01000114.1, read on the forward strand.
TGATTGTCCTGACCCCGTCGACACCGTTGCCCATATCCATCGGATATGCCGGAAGAGAGACCCTTGGCGGCGATCGCGTGGCAGCCGCCGCAGGAGCCGCCCTCCTCTATTCCGGGGAATGCGTGCTTGTCGTGGATTCGGGCACGGCGGTCACAATCGACCTGCTCGATAGCCACGGTTGCTTCGTCGGGGGCAACATCTCCCCCGGGGTGGCCATGCGTCTTCGCTCGCTTCATGAATCGACCGACCGTCTTCCAATCGTGGAAGCGGAAGGGGACGTGGAGGATTTCGCGACCGACACGGTCAGCGCCATACGCTCCGGAGCTGTCGGCGGCATGGTCAGCGAGATAGCTGATTCCTTTTCACGCGCTTCGTCTGCCTACGGCTGCAAGCGCATTGCCCTGACCGGCAACGACGCCACGCTGTTGGCTCCGTTGCTCCGCAAGAGGGGATTGCCCGTAGATGTCCATCCCCGGCTTGTAGGGCTTGGGTTGCTCTCCATTTTCCGATATGTGGAATCTTTGGCTGCCGACAGCGGCCGCGGGGATGATTGCCCCCGGCCTGCAAGAGGCCATGGCCGAAAATCTATAATTGAATAAACCAGGATTTTCCAATCTTATGAACAGGATAAAACTATTGTTTCTGATTGCCTTCGCGGCAATGACCGGGGCATATGCCCAGAATGTCACGACTCCATATTCAATGTATGGCTATGGAATCTTGAGCGACAGGGCCACTTCGATGCAGCGCCAGATGGGCTCTGTAGGCTACGCCATGAATTCGGGAAGGCAGATCAACGTGATGAATCCGGCTTCCTATGCCGCCATCGATTCGCTGACCTTCCTATTCGACATGGGCGCCGACCTCACAATGCTTTGGCAGAAGGAGGGCGACAAGAAAGAGCGTTCCACCGGAGGCGGCCTCGACTACATCACGATGCAGTTTCCTATCTGCAAATTCCTTGGCGGCTCAATAGGCTTGTTGCCGTATTCATCCGTGGGGTATGCCTTTGGCAAGGACATTGCCAAAGGCGCATTGCAGAATCAAGGTTCAGGCGGCATCAACCAGGCTTATATCGGACTGGCCGGAAGGTATGCCGGAATCTCGCTGGGTCTTAACTTCTCCTATAGCTTCGGAAATATCGTTAATGACTATTACGCCACTCCGACCACGGCGGGACAGACGCTTACGGAGCACGTCATGCAGGTGCGCGACTGGGACTTGGTCATCGGCGCACAGTATGACCTTAAGCTGACCAAGACCGACAAGCTGACGCTTGGAGCGACTTTCTCTCCCAAGAAGTCGCTGAGAGGCAATACGTGGGTGACGGTGCAGTCGTGGGACCCCTCATCGTCGACATCGTCAGCCAACCAGATCGACACCGTGGCCTACACGAAAATGAACGGCAAATACGAGACCCCAATGTCGGTAGGAGCCGGCGTGGCCTACTCCCACGAGCGTTCGTCGAAATGGAGGGTGGAGGCCGACCTCACTTTCCAGCAATGGTCGAAAGCGAAATACTCCCCCCTCTATGAGACGACGAAGCCCGACAATATCGTTTTTCAGGGAATGAATTTCAGCAATCGCGTCCGCTATGCCTTGGGAGGGGAATACGTCCCTAAGATAAGAGGAAACTACTTTCAAAGAATGGCATATCGTGCCGGTGCATATTACAGCAAGGATTATCTGACGATACAGGGCAACAGGATGAGGGAATATGGCGTGACTGCCGGATTCGGATTCAACACTCCCGAAGGGAAGACGATGATCAACCTTGGCCTGGAATGGAAAAGGCGCCAGTGCTATCCGCAAAGCCTCATAACGGAAAATTATTTCAATGTCAATCTGGGCATCAACTTCAATGAACTTTGGTTCTGGCAGAGGCGTATTAGATAAGGGAGGAATAATGATATGTTGATGAGAATGGCAGCTCTTTCAATGGTGGCGTCCGTGGTCTTGGCCATCGCGGCGGGAGGATGCACTGAGGAGAGAAAAGTCGATATCTCCAAGAATCTTCATCCCGGCAATATGCCCTCGATGGTGACCCACAATGTCAATACCCTTATTTCCGATTCCGGGGTCACTCAATATAAGATAGTGACCCCTGTCTGGTACGTCTACGATCAGGTAGACACTCCTTATTGGTATTTCCCCAAAGGGCTTTACCTGCAGAAGTTTGACCCGCAATTCAGGGTGACGGCCACGGTGGCGGCCGATTCAGCAAGGTTCTTCAGGGTGCAGAAGCTTTGGAAGCTTGAGGGGAACGTGGAGATGACGAAGGCTCCTAAAGACTTGTTCCTGTCCCCAAGGGTCTTCTGGGACCAGCGAAGGCAGCGTCTTTATTCCGACACCTTCATTCATATAGAGAACTCTACCCATGTGCTTGAGGGCACGGGGTTTGAGTCTGATGAGAGACTGACAAAATACAGAATCCTGCGTCCCACGGGAATCTTCCCCGTAGACCGCGATAATCTACAACCGGACAGATGACATTAGCTACAGCAATAGTTGTGACAGTGGTAGCGCTGATTTTCTCGGGATTGTTTTCCGGGACAGAGATAGCGTTCGTGCAATCAAATAAGGTCAGGATGGAGATCGACGCCGCCCGAGGCGGGCTGATAGACAGGATAATACGCAAGTTCTCGCGCCATGAGGATATGTTTATTTCCTCGTTGCTCGTCGGCAACAATGTCGTGCTCGTAATCTATGGCATAACGTTTTCCATTATAATCAACCCCATGCTTGAGCGGTGGCTTCATTCGGAGGCCCTTGTGCTCATAGCCAACACGGTCCTTTCTACCGGAGTCGTGCTGTTCGTCGGGGAGTTCATTCCCAAGACCACTTTCAGGATCAACCCCAATTTCATGATGCGGGTGCTTGCTTTCCCGCTTTACCTGATCTATTTGCTTCTGTATCCGGTGACGATTCTTGTATCCGGAGTGTCGAAGGGATTGATGAAGCTATTTGGAATAAACAATGACAATGAGGATTCCGATGTATTGACAATGGACCAGCTCGACGATTATCTTCAGCACCAGCTTGAGGGCAAGCAAAAGAGTGAAGACGTGGAAAACGAGGTCAAGATATTCCGCAATGCCATAGATTTCAAGGACACACAGATAGGGGAGTGCATGATCCCCCGCAATGAGATAGTGGCCGTCAGCATAGGCGATGTCACGCGAGAGGAGCTGATACGCAAATTCATAGCAACCGGGCTGTCGAAAATAGTCGTCTTCGGCGAGGATATCGACGATGTGCTGGGATATATTCATGTCTCGGAATTGTTTAACATAGAGGCAGATTGGAGAAAACAGCTCAAGCCCGTGATTTTCACTCCGGAGACGATGCTTGCCAATAAAATGATGCGAAGGATGCTCGCGGAGAAGAAATCGATGACGATTATCGTCGATGAGTTTGGCGGAACTGCCGGACTGGTCACGCTTGAGGACCTTGTGGAAGAGATATTCGGCGACATAGAGGATGAGCATGACCGGAAGCGTCTTCTGGCAAGGGAGGTGGAGCCGGGGGTCTATGAATTCTCCGGGCGGGCGGAAATCGAATCCATCAATGAGGAATTCGGACTTGACATGAAGGAATCCGACACGTATCACACCCTCGGCGGCTACATATTGGAAAACCTCGGGGCATTGCCTTCACAAAGCGACACATTTGATATCGGAAACCTGCGGTTTTCAATCATGAAAATGGCGAGAACAAGGATTGAATTGGTGAAAGTCACGAAAATTTAATTTTTTTCAAAAAAAAAGATAAATTTTTCATCATGAATTTGCTTTTTTTTGTTAACTTTGTGGCGAGATAATGAATAAG
>VSPO01000115.1 GCA_009775375.1 Muribaculaceae bacterium
ATCTCTTCCTAAGAGATATTGATGACTTGCCTGCCTCGATCCACATGAATCGGACTTTCCAAATACTCTTAATAGCTTGCCTTCCTTTACATGTTTTGATTAAAGCGAAGGAAGAGAAAACGTGTTCCGATTTTCAATTTGTTTCCAAATCTCATTTTCGCAACTCGCTGATATAAAGCTCCGAAAATGCAGTCCTTTCTCAACTTTGTCGAAAACAGCGTGGCCCACAACGCTTCCGACCGCACCCTCCGCTCTGCCGCTGCATCCTTTGCCGACAGTCTGAGAATGGCGCAGGCCGAAGTGCCCACCGTCGACAACGTATCCGGATGGATTGCCGCTATGGCCATCTCAGGTCTCAAACCCGGCAGCCGCCGGAAGTATATAGGAGCTATCAATTCGCTATATCGCGATTGGGCCATAGATAATGACGCGGAAAATCCCTTCGAAGAGGCGAAACGCATTCCGATCTCCGAGGCGGAAGACTCCGTCGACCGCGTCAGCGAAAACCTCCGGATGGTAGACCGGCTGCTGAAGGTTTCCACGACTTCCTCCGACTTTGAGGCCGTCGCCCTCTTCCTCTATCTCCTCTACAACCCCGTTGCCTCTCTTCGCGACATCATCCTCCTCAAATTCAGCGACGGCATCCCCTCCGTTCCCCAGATTGAAGACATCATAGAAGCCATGCGGTCGATGAGCCGACGCCGCTACGTGTTCCCCCTCGACCAAGGTAAGAAACGCGAGGGCCAGATCGTGCGCGACACGCTTCATTTGCTCTCCACGACTCTCTCTGCCTACGGCTTCGACTTCGGCGGCGAGTTCTCAAGAGACAGCATCGCGGCCCTTTGGATAGCCGCCGCCCTGAAGGCCGGCGTTTCGCTCGTGGAGATAAGAGCCGCCATCGGAAGCATTCCCAAGGAATATGCCCATCTTTCAATGATTCAGCACGGGCAGCTTACGGAAGGGGAGAGGCTCAGGATCCTCTCCCGCGTGGCCGACCAGATCAACGACGGCGCATCGCGCTGGTTCGTCATGCGGCTTCGCCACGGCGTGACGCCCGACGATATCAGCGAGGCCGTAGAGATGCTGCTCCCGGAGCTCCACAAGGAGATGGCGCTCTACTACCCGACGCACACCGTCGTCAGCCTCGACAAGAAAGGGAAACGCGTAAAGGAGGAGAAGCCCTACCTGCCGGGCGTGCTCTTCTTCAGGCTCCGCAAAGACAAGGTGGCGACGCTGTTCAGTTGCATAGGCGACATGGCCTGGTGCTACCGCTGGACGAACGCCCCCGACAGTCCCTACTGCGCCATCCCGACCTACGAGATGAGAGCCTTCCAGCGCCACGTCGGGGCATTCTCTCCCGACATCCGAATGGAGCTCGTCACCCGCGACGAGCCCCTCGCCGTAAATCAGACCGTCCGCATCAACGGCGGCGGACTGATGGAGAACCGGATAGGCGTTATCCGCAGCATCCGCAACAACAACGGCACGCGCACGTATACGCTCGCGCTCTCCGAACGCGAATTTGCCACTTGGACGGTGAAGGACATCGAGGAAGTTTTCATCGAGCCGGTCAATCCATAGACAAGCCATTTTCCCACCGATCGACAAACCTGTTTTCACTGATAGGCTTATGCAGAATCTTCATGCCGACATTGCCCTTGAAGTAAGCCCCGAATCGCTCGTGGATCTCATCGAGAGCCGCAGCCGCTATTCCGACCTCCACGGCTGGATGCGGCTTGCCGACTGCGTCGCGCAAGCTTTGCTTGTGCTGCGCAACGGCGATGATATCCAACGGCTTGCCCCGTTGGCGGCAGCCGTCGCTGAGTTGGACCGTGTGAAAAAGATCAAGTCTCCTCGCTGGGTAGGCGACATGCTCGCCCGGGCCGTGGAGGAATGGACGGAGACGCCCAAGGTGGCCGCCACCGAGATGGTCATACCCCTCCTCACCCTCGAACTCCTCAAAGGCGACCCCACCTTCGGCCAAAAAGCCGAAGCCATCATCCACGAAAGCTACCACCGCTACCTCGCCGGCACCGCCACTCCCGCCGACCTCCACCTCTGCCCCGACTACTGTCCGAGTCCCCTCTAACATGGAGCGCAAGGCCTCCGGCCTGCGCCTACCGTCCGCCCCGAGTCCAGCATGGAGCGCAGGACGTCCCCGGCCTGCGGTGCTCAAGTCCGAACTAACCTTCTACCCACACTGAGAACGAAAAACTGACAACCATGGCAACACCGCAACAAATATATGCCGAATGGCGTTCCTCGCTCAAATCTCCGGATGACAGTCTATTCTACTATCATCCCGATTTGGAGCGAATCCTCCTCGGTCTCTCGATATACGCAATATCCTCACGTCAGCTCGTCAAAGACCTTGGCAAAGCTGAATCGCTGAGTCTACTGAACATCTACATAACCGACCTCATCACGGCATGGATTGACGAAGATGACGATGCTTTCAAGACGATGTTCGACATGACCATGACGGTTGCAGAGGCATACATCCCCTGTCTGATGGCAGCCGAGGAAAAATATCCGTCAAAGAAACGTCAAATAAGGAAACTGGGCATGCTCTACGGAAACGCAGTATCAGCCGGCGGTGACATGTCCCCGGGACTCGCCGAGACCCTCCTCGACGACCTCTCCACCGATGGCAAACAGATATACTCCGACAAAATAAAGAAATTCGGAGACGACCTCCTCTCCCTCATCCGCCTCCACGGCATGGACATCCCACCCTCCTCCTTGAATCGTCTCAACGGCTGGTAAGGAGGAATGGTCCAGTTGTCTAAAACTGTAAGATGAACGCCCTCCATTTCGGTCTCTATTTCAAGTCAGTGCTTCGCAGAATCCAGAACGGAGACGCCGATTATCAGGGGATGCTCCTCAATGCCCTCATTCTCCCCAATGCAGTGGAGAATACCACTGCGGCGTGACTCCAGACACCATTCCTCATGAAGATGATTCTTTTTTATAAGAGCATCATTGTTACACCTATAGGGAATAGCCTGATTGAAAAGATAATTAATTACATACATAATTGAGTATAATTCCGTATTTTCATTGTCTCCGACATGAATAAAGTAGCCGAAAACAACCGCCGTATCGCCAAAAACACCCTCTTCCTCTACCTCAGGATGATTCTCGTTATGGCGGTCTCGCTCTACACCTCGCGCGTCATCCTGAAAGCTCTTGGTGTAGATGACTTCGGCTTATACGGTGTAATCGGAGGTATCGTCGCCCTCTTCTCAATCCTCTCCGGGTCGCTGACCAGCGCAATAAGCCGCTTCCTTACTTACGAACTCGGCAAAGGCAACTCACAACGTCTCAAGCAGATATTCTCCAGCTCCGTTTTCATCCAGCTGATGATTTCGCTCGTCGTGATTCTCGCTCTTGCGCCTCTCGGTCTCTGGTTCATCAACGCAAAGCTGAATGTGCCTCCCGACCGCTATGTTGCGGCTTACTGGGTCTTCGGTTTCTCTATCCTCACTTTCTGCCTACATCTCCTCTCCGTCCCTTACAACGCCGCCATAATCTCCCACGAGAAAATGGCTGTCTTTTCCTACATCTCCCTCATCGAGGTCTCTTTCAAACTCTTGATTGCCTACTGCATAAACCTTTTCGCACAAAACAGGCTGATAATCTACGCCGCCATGCTATTCGGTGTCGTACTGGTCATCCAGCTTATCTACGCCGGATACTGCATACGGAAATTCCCGGAGTGCAAGCTCTCGCTCGCCTATGACCGCGGTCTGTTGAAGGAAATCGGCAGTTTCGCGGGCTGGAATTTCATCGGCTCTGCGGCGGGAGTCCTCCGTAATCAGGGTAACAATATAATACTCAACCTCTTCTACGGCACTGTCGCAAATGCCGCTTACTCGATCTGTATGCAGGTAAACAACGCGGTGAATCAGCTGGCTGACAATTTCATGGTCTCGGTCAATCCGCAGATTACAAAATACTACGCGCAGTCGGAAATCAAGGAAATGAACAACCTGATGTTCCGGAGCGCCCGCATGTCGTTCTTTCTCTCCTGGCTACTCGCCTCGGTCATCCTCCTCAACACGGAATATATCCTCAACCTGTGGCTCGCGAAAATTCCCGACCACACCGTAATCTTCGTGCAGCTTATCCTCTGGTTCACCATCACGGAATCCGTCTCGAAACCGCTAATCACCGGTATGCTCGCCACAGGCAAGATAAAAAATTACCAGATTGTGGTGGGCGGCTTGCAGATGCTCAATCTGCCGATTTCGTATGTTCTGCTTAAGTTGGGGGCCGCGCCACAGGCTCCTTTGGCGGTATCTATCGGCGTGTCGCTCGCTTGTCTATCCGCACGGTTGGTTATGTTGCGCGGTTTGATGCCGTTCGATTCCATGGCTTTTATCAAGAAGGTGATTCTTAGGGTGATTTTGGTTGGTGCGCTTTCTTTCGCAGTGCCATACTTCATAAAACTGTTTGTCGGCGAAACTTCCGGATTCATCACTTTCCTTTGGGAAAGCGCGGTGTGCTTGTGTTGGACTGTCGCAGTCATCTATTATATCGGCTGTGACAACAATGAACGTCGATTCATCCGCGACAGGATTGTTGCCGCCAAGCATAAATTCATAAAGTAGAAATGATCAATATTCAAGATAAATCCGCTTGCTCCGGATGTACGGCTTGCAGTGCCGTCTGCGGCAGGAATGCGATTACCATGACTCCCGACGGCATGGGATTCAAATATCCCGTTGTCGATATGGAGAAATGTGTGGAATGCGGTCTGTGTGAGAAAGTTTGCGCTTTCAAGCCAGATTACAGAACTCCCGAAAACTTTGATTCTCCCCGGATATACGCCGCCCGTCAAAAGGAAATTGCTGAAATCGAGAAAAGTCGTTCTGGTGGTGTCTTCGCCGCCATCAGTGATGTGATTCTTGAAGAGGGAGGTGTTGTCTATGGCGCCGGATATGATTCATCCTTCCGCGTCCTTCATAAAAAGGCTGTGACAAAGGAACAGCGTGACGAGTTCCGCGGTTCGAAGTATGTCCAAAGCGACATGGACGGAATTTTCCGTCAGGTGGCGGAAGACCTGAAAGCCGGACTCAATGTTCTGTTCTCGGGCACTCCTTGTCAGACCGCCGGACTCCAAAGCTTCCTGACCCTTCGCAAAGTCAACAGGGAAAAGCTGTTTGTCTGCGACATAGTGTGCCACGGTGTGCCCTCTCCCTTTATATGGCGTGATTATCTCGATTATATACAGCGCAAGGAGGGGAAAAAGGTAATCGGCGTTAATTTCCGCGACAAGAGCAAGTTGGGATGGGCTGCCCACAAGGAATCGTTCAAATTCGACGACGGCTATACCTATACCTATACCTATACCTTCTATCAGCATATAATGTTCCGCCATTCCTGCGGCGTATGCCATTATACAAACCTGCGTCGCACCGGCGACATCACTCTTGCCGATTTCTGGGGATGGGAGAAGATTGACAAGTCAATCAATGCCGACAACAAAGGAGTATCCCTAATCTTTGTCAACACCCCGAAAGGCGCGGATATGTTCGATAAAATATCCGTTAGACTGAATGCCATTCCGACTACTGCCGACAAATGTATGCAGCCGAATCTTCAACACCCTTCGGAGATTCATCCCCAGCGAAACAAGTTTGAGGATGACTACATAAAATACGGCTTCGAAAAGACAATGAAGAGACACGCGCTGATGGGCAACAGATACAAGATGAAGATTCTTATTAATGCTGTTAACAAAAACTCAATAAAACGATTCTTATATTTAATATATAAAAATTTGGTAAAATCCTAAAGTCCAATGAGAATAGGAATTGTAACCTTTCATAGAGCGCACAACTATGGAGCTGTCCTTCAATGTTTTGCGCTTAAGGCAAAACTTTCAAGTATGGGGCATGCACTTACGGTCATTGATCATCGTAATAATAATTTGGAAAAACGTTATGATTTGTTTCCAAGCCAAAATTGGAAATGCAATCCCATATTATCCGTAAAAAATACAGTCTCCCGCTTACTCACCTATAGATTAAGAAAAGAAAGGCGTAAATCTTTTGATTGTTTTATCAAAAAATATCTCCTTAATAATTGTTCTTACGACAATATTTGGGATGGTTTTGACTGCATTGTATGGGGTTCGGACCAAATATGGCAATGGAACATTATTAAAGATGACAAATGTTTCTGGGGCGATATACCTAATAAAAGTGTTCGAAAAATCACTTATGCTGCCAGTTCAGGCAAAATAGATAAACATTTTGAAGAAAGGATAACATCTCTTTCTAATTACAATGCTATAAGTGTACGTGAAAATGATTTAAAGAATTATTTATTAGATAAAAATATAAAAACAGAGGTTGTTGTCGATCCATCGTTATTACTCACAAAAGAGGAGTGGGATTCTTATCTTCCTTTAACCAGAATAAACAAAAAGCCATATATATTAGTCTATGCAATGAGAGATTCTGAGAAAACTCTCAAAATGGCTAATAATCTTTCTAGGAAATTGGGTCTTGAAATTGTTGAACTTCATAATTTCAATATTTCTCCTCTAAATCTTTTTCCCTCTTATTATACAAATGGGCCGATAGATTTTGTATCACTGTTTAAGTATGCTGATTTTGTTGTAACTGATTCATTTCATGGAACAGCATTTTCAATTATATTCCAAAGACAGTTTATTACTCTGTATCTAAATGACGGACATGATAATCGTGCGCACAGCCTTCTGCATTCCCTCCATTTACAGAGCAGACATCTAACAATTGATAATCCTATTACTAATCTATCAGCAATAGACTATAATTGTGTGGAGACACTGTTAAAACCAATCAGAGAACATTCCATCCAATTTCTGACTGATTCCATATCGGAATAGCCTTTTACTTAAATCTTTTCCAAATATGAATCCTTTGATTTCCATAGTCATACCGGCTTACAATATAGGAGAGCGAATAATTCCGTGTATCGAGAGTATTCAAAATCAGTCTTATGACAAGTGGGAACTTATAATAGTAAATGACGGGTCTAAAGACAATACTCCGCAAATTTCTGATCAATTTGCGTTAAAAGATACGCGGATTAAAGTAATTCACACCCCTAACCAAGGAGCTCTTAATGCTCGACTTACCGGTGTCCGGAATAGCAAAGGAGTTTGGATTACTTTTGTTGATGCTGATGACACACTGACTCCTGAAGCAGTTGAACATCTTGTGGATTGTATAGCAGATAATCGTGATATTATTGTCGGTACAATGAATATTAATAATCGAACAATATTCAAGCATCAGGTATCGGGTGAGTTGTCTTCCATTCAGTATCTAACAGCTTTATTACAATATCATACTTCTATTGGGCCCTTCGCTAAGTTATATCGCAAATCCTTATTTGATAATCTTTCTTTAAAACTTAAGAAGAAAGTCACTATTAATGAGGATCTGTTAATGCTGATGCATCTATCAATACTCTCCAGAAGAATATTTGTTTCTAATGATAATATCTGTTATAACTATTTCGCAGGGTACGGGATAAGTATGACGAAAATGTCGATTGATATTTGGGAATACTTTTTCGAAGGTATAGATAACATTATTTGTAAGTATAAGAGCCATACATTGGATAAGGCTTTGTTTGATTTAAAATTATGTCGAATTGAAAAGGAGATGATTCTTAAGGGGCAGTTTTTGACCCCTAAGTATCAATTGTATCATGACGTTATTAATTCTCCTTTTATTATGGAGACTTCCTACAAACAAAAATTATTACTGAAGATTATTAAATCCACCTGTCTGCAAAAGTTCTATTACAAAATGAGACGACAATATACAATTGCACGCGCCGCTGCTAAAAGATTGTTTAAATGAAAGACAATATATCAAAACTGAAGGACTGCTACGGATGCGGTGTCTGTGTCAAGGCGTGTCCCGTCAAAATCATATCTCTCAAAGAAAACAAGGACGGCTTTTATGCCCCGGTTATCGAGAATCAGGATAAGTGTGTGGAATGCGGGCTGTGTCTGAAAGTATGTGCCTACAATCACGACGAAGTGGCGGGCGATGCCTCGGACGTGAAGGCTTTCGCCGCATGGAGCAAAGACCCGCTTGTGCGGCAGTGGTGTTCTTCCGGCGGTGTAGGCTTCGAGGTGGGCCGGAAACTAATCAACGAGGGCTTTGAGGCTGTCGGCGTACGCTTCGACCCGAAGAAAAACCGGGCGGAACATTATGTGGCAGCTACGGTGGAGGATTTTATGCCCTCCGTCGGTAGCAAATATATACCGAGTTACACCGTCGATGGATTCAACGCACTCGACCGCAAGCGAAAGTATCTCGTAACGGGAACACCGTGCCAGATTGATTCTTTCAGAAGATATATCCGACATTTCAAGGCAGAGGACAAATTCGTGCTTTTGGATTTCTTCTGCCACGGAGTCCCTTCTCTTCTGCTTTGGGATAAATACACCGCCGATGTGCGTAAAAAAATCGGGGAAATTACTTTCGCAAGCTGGCGTAACAAATCTACCGGATGGCACGACTCATGGTCGATGAACGCCGATAGGAGTGAACTCCCAAAAGATTCTGAAACAATTGATTGGCATGACTCATACAACCTGGAAATTCGGGAAAAAAAACACTTTTACGCTTCCCGAATGTCGCAGGGGGACTTATTCTACCGCTTTTTTCTCGGGAATTACTGTCTCAACAAGTGTTGCTATTCGACTTGTAAATATAAAATGTGTGGCTCCGCCGCCGACATCAGAATCGGCGACCTTTGGGGTAGGAAGTATGCCGACGACGATAAGGGCGTAAACTCTGTCCTCGCATTTACAGAGAAAGGAAAACAGCTGTTGTCTGAACTCTATTCATGCGAGATTATCCCTGAGTCTGTGGAAACTGCAGCCGAAGGTCAGATGTATCACAACGCGCATAAGCCGATTACAAGGAATCAGGTGGTTGCCGCCCTGCATGGGCCGATGTCTCTCTACGCTATCTACAATTCTATAATTCTTGCGGGGAGGGTCGTAAACAAATTATTTAGAATCACAAAAATCAAGAAATGATATGAGTCGGAAAGCCGCACTTCTCACGATGTTTGATGTCACCAACTACGGTTCGGTGCTTCAGACTTTCGCTTCGCAGTCAGTCCTTAACCGTCTTGGATATGAGTGTGAAGTGATTAATTATTGGTTCCCCAACGAATGGCATTTCAAAATGGGTTACAAACGACCTAAAGCCTACCGTCTCTTTATCTCCAAGGCTCTCAGATTTTTGGGTTACAAGACATATTGGTCGGAATTCGGAAAGACTATCGACCGATTCAAATTCGGTAAATTGAACCTGACTCCGAACCGCTTCGAGACTCTGGAGGCTCTTGAAAGCAATGACTGGAAACAGTATGACACTATTGTTTCCGGAAGTGACCAGGTCTGGAATCCTCGCTTCATGAAGGGCGACAAGGCTTTTCTCCTCAGTTTTGTTCCGGATGATGTCCGCAAGATTTCAATGTCTTCAAGTTTCGCCTGTAAGACTCTTGATCCGGCTTTCAGAGACTCTTACAAAAAGTATCTGTCAAGACTTTCGGCTATTTCAGTAAGAGATAACAATGGCGTTGACATCCTCTCGTCTCTCGGTATCGACAAGCCAGTGGAGGTCATGCTCGACCCGACTCTCCTTCTCTCAGACGAGGAATGGAAAAAGGCTCTGAATATTGGAAAAAGCACTGATTCAGACTATATCCTTGTCTATATACTGAATTATGCGTTCAATCCAGCTCCATATATATATGACGCTGTAAAGGAGATGCAGAAACGAACGGGTAAGAAAGTGATTTTCACAGGTACAGTCGAGAACAAATATCTGAAAGGGATGACAAATTACGAAATCCGCAACGGCAGACCGGTAGAGGAGTTTGTGTCGATGTTCGCGAACGCCGCCATGGTAGTGACTTCCTCTTTCCACGGCACCGCCTTCGCCGTCAACTTCTCCCGTCCTCTGATTGCTGTCACACCCTCCAATGGCGATGACCGACAGTCCTCTCTCCTCACCAATCTCGGCATACCTCACTGCGCTGTAAAGTGCGACAATCCCCTCTCTCAATTGAATCCCTACTACGACGCCACAGCCGTGCGGACTGCACTCGACTCTCTCCGCGAAAAAAACATTGCATGGCTTCAGAATGCTTTAAAAAAATAAATCCACCGCATCCTCTTCTTTGTTCAGTTAATCCTTCGTCACCACACCTCCTATGGTTCTTTGGAAAAATACTGGTTCTCTTGTCTTGTCTCTAAGTCCGCAACAAATCTCTCGTCATGATTATGCCTGGTAACGAAATCCTCTCAATCAC
>VSPO01000116.1 GCA_009775375.1 Muribaculaceae bacterium
GGGGCTGGGTAAATCCCACTTTATCAACTTCTCCAAAAGAGCCTGATATGTTCATTTATTTTTCTGAATTACTTATTATTTGAATGAGAAAATCATAGAAAGAAGGTCTGTCTTCCTATATTCTTCTTTGAAGGGAGGTCCTACATGTCTGTTTAGCCGTTGCTCTACTATTCCAAGCCAATAGAACAGCCGCATGAAGACACGGGTCTCGTAGGCGTCGTAATTTCCCGGAAATTTAAATACTTTCTGATAATACTCTTTGTAGAAATCACCTAAATGCCATTCAGAGCCGTACTTGTTAAGTAGCCAGACGCTATAAGCCATTCCCCAATTGCCTATTCTGTCTTCGTCATACCTGTCAAATGTATGCAAACCTACTCCGACGAGAGAGAATCGCAATATCTCATTCGCTGCCGCGTCAATGTCCGAAAATGCCTTTCTGCCCTTTGCAGTAAGAGACAGCATGCCTTTCCTTGTCTTGATCCAACCAAGCAGTTCGAGAATGATCCTTGCCATCCTGACAGGACCGGCTTCATATTCATTGATGCGTTTTTGTTTTAGTTCTTCAATAATCCATTCCGGCTGACCAAGATGGTAGGCTTCGGCTACAATCTTTAACGGTAGCCATCCGAGCTTAGTGAGCTTCAATTCCTTTTCGATTAGCGTGTTTAAGAGGAAAAGAGTCTGTCTCACCAGAGGAATCTTATCATACTGACTCTTCTCAAGTGTATTGAGCTCTACCACGCATTGGCTACTGAAGGGCCCATAGATCACATTATGCATCTCCTCTGGCGAAAGTCCGATGGAATCGCTGACCGGAGTAGAATTGTGTCGCTCCCTTATTTCGCGAAGCTGCTTGCAGATTCGGTCCATGTCGAGACTTCTTCCCGCTCTCTGCTCAGCATGAATCCAGTCTTGAAGTTCTTTACTTATATCGTTTATTTCCATTCGTATATATTTGTATTACCCTCGCACTGGCTTTTCTGCCTATGCATCGGTCTGTTTTTCTTCATAATAATAGGAGTAGTCAATGCTTTTCATGCTCATTCCCGGTCCGCCCTTACTTTGCGGTCTGGGCATAATCGTATCGATTTCTCGCTCATGAATTCTTATTGTTGGTGATTCTACTTATAGAACGTAACTCTCAACGGCTTTATTCTTATACCTCTTTGTGATAGGTGAGAGATTAAACAGCAGTTGATTGATTTGCCCTTGGTCAAGATGTTTCGATTCGAGCATTCCAAGCAATTCTTCTTGTCGTGGCTGTCCCATAGTGAGTCGATAAAGCGATAAAACATTAATCAGGCGTTTGTATCTGTCAACATCACTGCTCATGGGATATTGAGGCACAATGCGCTCAATCCATTCAATCTTATCTTTGTTGGAGTTTATCCATTCAACAGGCAAGCACCAGTTCGGCACCATATCTGAGTAGCGACCTCTAAATTCATTACGCACATCCTTGTTAGCGACTTTAAATAGTTCATCCCAATTGCGAATGTCCGGATAAAGTTTTGCAAGATTGCGACGTATGGCAAGGCATTTGTAGCGGTTTATGCGGCCTTCTCTCTGTTCAAGATCCTGTGGGTTGGAGGGAAGATTCCAGTGAACAATCTTTCTGCAATACCAATGGAAGTCGAGTCCTTCCTGCCCTACAGATGTGCTTGCCACAACAAAAGGATAGAATGGCGATTGAAAAGCCGAGCGGATATTGCAGCTTCGCATTTGAACCTTTTCGTCTGTCGTATTTTTGTGCTTTGTGAACGGAACCGCATAAGAGACACGCATCGAAATTTTTTCACCATCTGCCGCGCCAAACGATTTGTCTGTATCCACTCTGAGCGTCGTCACATTGATGAAAGCTTCATTCATCTTCTCAATAAAGTCATCATCCGACGAACAAAGATGGCGATATTCATCTAATACTGCCTGCAAGTTGCCCATTACACAATAATCCATCACGCCATCAAGGTATATCTCATCATCAAGGTATTTTCCTTGCAGTTTGTCAATGATATATCCCGAGATGCGTCGATTGAAGATGGTTGAAAATCCGGATGCTGCTTCTTTAGCCTTCTCTCTATCATTCAGGATGCGATACAGGCAGACTCCTGGGGCGGCGATTGCCATGTCTGTCAGCATGTCAATCGTGTTAGACGGCATATCGGTCGGACGTTCAAGCTCGGGATTGTCAAGCCATTCTATCACAGAAAGAATCTTTCCATAATTGCGTCGTTCGGTCGGTTCAATTCCATCAAGCCTTTCTCTAATCTGCTTTTTGATGGACGTCTTTATTTGATGAACCCTCTCTCCGTATGAATTCTTCGGGTTATATAGAGACGCAAGATAGATCGATGGGAATGTAAGAATTTTTAGAGCGTCAGATTTAAGTCGATTGCTCCCGGTTCGTTTGTCGTATCCTGCCTTCTTATATTTAGAAAAAATAACTTCCCGCTCAGCCTCATAGGAGAGTAGCGTGGCAATCATTCGTGGCACCATCTCCCATGCAGAGAACACCAATGTCTTTGAGAAGTCGCTATTTTTTACAAAAGGGTTATCGGCATTAGTCGTATAATAAGTTTTGGAAGAAGGCACCCATAACAACAACTCCGCACCTTTCCCCTCAGGGAGCATCATGTCTCGTAGATATTTCATTCGGGCGTTGCGCATTGGTATCTTATGAAACTGAGCTATGTCGGTCTCTCTCAAAAGTACTTGGCTTGACGGTTGGGGCAGCCCTTTGAACTCGCCTTGATAGATTGCGTGAATTTTTTGTTTAAGTTCATATGTATCCATGAACGAAAGCAAGTAAGGTGATGACTTGGCATACTCCATCGGCATGTTTGACCATGGAAAGCGATATTTAGTACCCTTCCCCGAGACTTCTTTACATGCTGAAATAATCTTCTGCATTTCGCAGTAGGCGAGAATATCGTCTGTGTCAATAGGAATCTCTGTCACTGTGTCAGTTGATATCAATCCTTCGTTGAGACGTTCGGTACGGCACATCCCTTGATACATCTTATTTTCAGCAGATTGCTTTGAGGCAAGTACCACATCGAATTTATCCGTGCTGAGATGCGATAGTTTATGGGAATAGTCAGACCATAGTTCATGAAACTCATTCTCGTCAGTGAAAAGGAAATCCATAAGTCGGCTGAAATCCTCATAATGTTCATCGGCATTGTACTCGGTCAGTTCTTCAAGTGTTGAGAAGGGCTTATAAGGAGTGGCCGACAAAAGAAGAATCAATGGTTGCTGACTGCCTTCTTGTTCGAAAAATTTCTTGACGATTGCACTTTGCTCGCTTTCATCGTTATAATCCAATAGTGAGCTGAATCTCTGAAACTCATCCATTATGATGAGATCAGTATTAAGCATTGACAGACTTAGATCAGCAAAAATGCGACGAAACAAATTAATAATTCTTGTACTGTCTAAGTTTGCGATATCTCCATTGTTGAAATTCTCAATAATTTCTTCCTCAAGCTCCAAAAACGTCTGATTCATATATAGATAACGCTTTACGTCATCTATATATGATGGCCCAAGGACTCTCACTCTGTTTGCATAGCGTTTCAGCAAATGCCCCCAGCCATTATTTCCGGACCAGCCTTGAAACAGCTTTGACAATTGAGTTTTGAATTTAGCAAATTCGTCAAGTCGTCCCAAGATTGTCGCTATCAAAGCGCGTTCATTAGCGTTGCCTTTGCTGCTTCCGTGGAGTGTGAATGAAGTAGATGGTGTCAGAGGGATAATTATTTCTCCCATCCCATCGGTTTCGGAATCAACTATCTGGGCTTCTCGTTCGCGAATGGTAAGATGCTGCATGGAGAGACGGCTCTCGGTAACGTCAGCTTTGTTCTTTATGCCGAGCTTCTCGATATTTTGGTTGGCGATGCTCATATTTGAGCATATGTAGACTACACGAAACATATCGTCATTGATCGTCTTACGCATCTCTCTTACCCGTTTAATCACGGCAGATGCGACGTGAGTCTTGCCGAGTCCAACTTCATCGGCAAGAAGGACTCTCCGCTGACCACCGGTTTTTATCTCATTGCCGTCTGTGTCGATTGTGACGGCACGGAAAATTTCGGCAATGCGGTCGGCTGTAGCTTCTTGAAAATCGTATATAGGCATAATCAACGGAGTTTTTTGATTGAACGTTCAAATATTTTAGACATATGTTGGAAAGAATCAGGAACCACCTTTGTATCCAGTCGATTCGTCAATCCTTCAATATCTTCCAGACGATCAGGATTGGTGGCAGCAATGCGTAGCATTGATTCATAAAGAGAGTTGGTTCTCCGAGTCTGGTTCGTGGCCGTCCCACAAGAATCCGTTTCGAGATTCTGTATCATCATGATAGCCAGTTCCTGCGGACGGTCAGTTATCATCATCTCTACATAGTTGAGAAACTTTTCGCGAGTGTCAATCAGGGAGCGGAAGATATGGTCGTCACGATTCTCTGGAATCCCATTGGTGATTATCCTGATAACCATTCTTAAGGGTTTGATTTTCTCATCTAAAGGCTCTACTTTGAGGATATAAAACTCCGAAAGATGCGCAGGGGCTGTTATTTTAATTCTGCACTGATGTAACTCCGGCGTAAGTTCGGCCTCATTCCACGACTCTTGAATTGGTGAGAATGTTATCTTGCCGGGGATATTCCATATTTTCCTTGCGTTGATTGTAACGATGTAATAATCATCGGTTTCAATCACGTTGGCTGTTAGATTATTATGGCTTATAAGATTCTTGCGGACGCTGATTACAAGGCTGTTGTCATCTTTTTTATCTGATTCAATTTCGGGCAACGATGTAATCATCTCGCACATTTGCATCTTATCGTCGCAGAAATTCGCTTTGAAATCTTCAAACTGATGTCGGCCACGCTTTAATTTGAGTTTTACAATAAACTCTGAATTGCGAAAGAAGCCATTGCAGGTTGCATTGGCCGAGCCGAGCCATAAGTTTATGCCTCCACCTTTCACTCCCCACGAGAAATACATCTTTGCGTGCAGGTTCATCGGCAGTATATCATTCTGCTCTGCTATTTGCGACATCACCCAAATCTCTCTGTTTTCATCGGAATATAGTTTCATTATTTCTGGAGTGAGACTGTCAAGACGGGTTATCAACAGTTTTCTTTGGGTGCGTCGATAATCGTTGAGCCAGGTCAAGGTCTCGGCATCAATAAACGGAGAAACCACCGCCATTCTTTCGCCCGGCATTTCCTGTCTGAAATCAATGGATGGATTCAGATTCTCGCCAAAATGAATTGGAAGGAATTCATAATCCTCATATGGGGGCTCTATCTCAAACGCGCCTGTTGAGTCAAGTTCATTAGCGAGTTTTTTGATTTTCTTCTTTTTGTCGGAATTTGCTTTTTCCGCCAATATGAGTAGGAAGTCTTTCAATGGCTGATGCTTGCGGCGAAGTTCGGCATCTGTCTTGATTCCAAGAGGAGCAGTCATCGCAACTGCAACGTCAAGGCTTGAGTCCTTTGTCAGATTACGGCTCATTACTATGAGTTTTATCTGACGTTTCTGCTTATTATCAAGCGAACGCTCTTTTATCACCCAAATCTTGGGATGGAAATTTGCAAGTTCGTTTCCTTTACGTTCATCTGCAATCTCAAAAACGCTTTTGTCGAGCATTGCATATAGCGGATTCATACGCATGGGAGGTTGTAACCCACCACGGTTGCAGAAGATTGCCACACTATTGTTGGCCTGGCGCAGACCTTCAAGGAGTCTATATGGAGATTTAAAATCTTCATCCGTTGCATCTCCAAGGCGGGCAAAAGATAATGCTACAGCAAGATATGCATCTGCATCAAGATTATATGTGGTGCCCACAGCAAATTCCAGCTCATAGCCCGGCGTAGCTACTATCTCGTTATATATTAGGTCATTCATTCCTCAGTCCCTCCTTAATTTCAGTCAACACGGTGCGTACGATAGTGTTCCATCGGTAAGCCATCATTGTAGGTGATTCAAATGGTTTCCCTTGCTGAAATTCCTTTGCATTTATCAGCTTACTGCGCTTCAACCCTTTGATTGTTTTCTCACGCAAAGTAATCTGCCGGTCGAGTTCATCAAAATCTGAATCGGAAATAAGTTTGGAGGCTTTAAGTATAAATGATTTGCATGATTCCTAAGCAATTTTTGATGACACCAATCGGATAATCTCATCTATAGACTCCGGCTTAAATTCCTGGCCATATTCTTTTAGCATCATGTCAAACCGCGCTTGCTCATCTTCAGCCGCCCTGTCGGCACCTACGGCAAGATTATAAAGCATGGCGTAGCGCACGCGTAGAAGGCATGCAAACCGCGAATAGCGCAATGCCAGCCAATAGGTGAGATATAATTCTTTTGGAATATCGTGAAGTGCATTTCTTAAATTCTCGAAAAGATACTCCGTAATACTTTCATATAAGCCGCTGTCAAGCAGATAACTCAGCAGAGAGCCTCGCGTATTTGTTACTATCTTCTGTTTTAGGAATTCGGCTTCACGATGACTGAGAGCAATGTCGAGTGGCTCGCGGTGGCTAAAATCATAATTCTCTCCGCATGTTATGAAAAGCTGGCGATCGCCGGCAAGGTCATCTGAATCATCACTACCGTCTTCGCTTCCCCGATGTTTTTTAGGCGTATTCTGATATCTTGCCGACAGCTCGGCGAGAGTGGCGTAAATATTGATGCCGCGCGGAATAAGCCCGTATGTCTCCAATCCGGCCATGTATATATAAGCGAGATCGTATTTTACATATCCTTTGCCACAACGCAACATATCAGCCCCAATAATACCGACTGTATCATCCGCTGACCCATCCATCAACCGGTGGGTCAGCTTGATTTCACAGTCGCGCACAATGCTCCGTGCCTCTCGGATATTAGCAATGCGTGTCTTTTCAAGATAGGCGTAAAGAGCTGGCATCAATAGAAAATACTTGGCATGAGTCTGCAAGACTGACATTCCTGGAAACATCATGTTGGAAAACGCATCCCGGATGCGTCCTAACCCAAGCTCATCAATCGCCCCTTGCCCCTGAAGCAGCCTCATTACCTTATTAGCCTTACTCAGTGCCTCCTGATTAAAACTCACAAATCCAATTCCCATATATCTGTATTCACAATGCTTTGTTTTAATAGATAAAAATACCGTAATATACCTATGTCTTGTTTGTTTTCAATAAAATAAGTGACTGAAGAATTGTCAATAGGCAGATTTTAGACTCTTAATGGATCAAAATCAAAGAGCTATGAATAAAATCCAATCACTTGACCAAGTCTGTTCGAATGTCGCCTCGGCATTCAATCTGAGCGTAAAAGTACGAAATTTTTCTGAAAGATTGGAAAAGAGCCTCAAAAAAAGAAACGCGCTCAGATACCTTGTCTTGCGGTCAGGTCAAGGATGTCTGTGCAGAAGTCGAGGAGCTCGCGGCGATGGGTCACGATTATTACGGTGGATGATTTCGGGATACAGCTTGTCAGACGAGTCATAAGCTCTTTTTCGGTGGTTGCGTCGAGGGCAGATGTCGGTTCGTCAAGCAGAATTATGTTGCCTTCCTTTAGCAGACCTCTGGCCAATGCTATTCGCTGTGCCTGACCCTCGCAGAATCCTAATCCTCCCTCGAAGCAATCCGAATCGAGACCTGCGGGGAGATCCATTGCAAACTCAGCGGCGGCAATCCGAAGGGCTTTTGTCATCATATCTTCCGTGGCTTCCGGATTTCCCAACAGCAGATTGTAGCGCACTGATCCTTTCAAAAGAGTGTTGCCTTGAGGCACGTATATAATGTTCCTCCTCAGTCCGGCTCCTATTTTTCGTTCATTTATGCCGTCGTGATAGACTACTGCATCTCCCGAAACTGAATCGACAATCCCGGTCAGCGTGTCGACATCTTTCTGCATCCTGTTGATGGCATCGCCGGTGTGCATGTTTCGTTGTCCGGTCCATTTCGCCTGAAGGAGATGGCCCAGAAGTTTCTTCCGCATATTGTTGGAATATCTTGTGGCCGCCACGACCTCGATACGCCTGCGCAGTGCCGGCACGAGCAGTTGGGCAGCGAGGCAAGCAATTAACGCGGATATTAAGCCGAAGGGGATGGCATGGCCGGGCGACACGGCCGTATCCACGATGCTCTTGGTGATCCAGATAAATAGAAGGGACAACGCTACCGAAAGAGACCCCAAAAGAGAGATTGCAAGAATCCATCCTCTTACTCCGGCAGCGTCATTCCACAGACTTGACAAATCCTTGCCAAGATTTCCAATTCCTTTAATCCTCATGGTCTCGTCAGGTTTATGATTCTCACTATTTGCCTTCTTATGCATGGATGTAGCTTATGGACCAGCCGCACCGACCGATTTAGAACCGAATTCGTCACATTCTTGTCTCCTCTGATCACGCCCACAACTTTCCCCAACAACTCTCCATGGCAGCATTCCTCCATCTGGAAAAGATTGGAGTCTCCCATCAGAATGTATTTTCCGCTCCGGCTTTTATAATACGATGAAGGAACACTCCTCTTGGCTTTTCCGATGCAGTGCGTAGAACACTTTGCCGCTCAACGGATTGCAATCCTTCGGGTACAAAAGCCCGAAAGTGCTCCGTTTTTACCTTCTGAAAATCGCTTTTCCCGACCCTCCCGGGCCTGTGTTTTGTATCCGCAAAGATAGCTGTTTTAACTAAGATGTGCAAACGACCGATACGAGGTCATTATCGATTAGTTTGAAAAAGTGTAGCAATCCCTCGGTTATTCGTTTGAAAAAGTGTAATGGAGGCATGGTTATTCGGTCAAAAAAAGTGTAATCATTGTTCTATTCAATTGAAAAATCCAAGCCTTAAAATGAATTTAATCAATCCTCTGCGTATTCGTAGTAGATGTCCCACAATGTATCCGGAAAGCCATATCCACAACACTCCACAGACTTAATCATCTTTTTCATGCGTGGCGAGTATTCGGGCATCAGTCCGTTGATAGATATGAATTTGACCGCTTTGTTGAAATTGTTTTCAAGAGCGGTATAAAACGGATCGTCGTAATCGCCAAATTGTGCAGTCAAGCTGCATCCTTGTTCCACATAGTAGAGCATCAGGTCGGCAATGGCATATGGGTCAGGTACAAGTTTCTTGAATGAGGTTATCAGTTTATTGCATTCTCTGAAACTCGGATCTTTGGGCCAGTCGTTGCGGCCAAAGAATTGGTTGCGTATTGCCTTCTTGTATTTTTCAAGCTCGGCATCGCTATTGGGCTCCATATAGAACTCAAGCCATGCACTCGCTTCCTTGCTTGCATCGTACAGCTGAAGCATTATGTCAACAACCTGTTCTTTTGATAGAGTCGACATATATTTTTTTAATTTTGCTTTTGACATTTTGGTATAAGTTAAATTGATATTATTCTGAAAATCTGTTGAAACGGCTTATACGTTCATTTACAATACGGATGTAGTTGCGTTTCAGTTTGTCGGTAAGAAAACTATGGTCAACAAGTCGCTTTGCGCCTTCAGGGAAAGCGGTGTATTTGTTTAGGATTCTGTCTATACGTTTCTTTACCAGGCCAATCTTTTCTCCGAATCTCTCAAAATCAAGACGACAGGGATGGCCGGTTCTGTCGTAAATGTCGCTCTTCTCTATATCAGATGACAGTCCGCCGTCAAGACCGAAGTCATCGCCATTGACATGTAAACTTGTATTGATTAGATCGTAAGCAGGAGCCAGACGGTAATCGCGCCCATTCAGAATCAACGAGAAATTTTTAAGGTGATCATCGCCATTAGCATAAATGTAATTGAAAACCACAAGTTCAAAGAATCTCTCCATCTCAACCATCCATGCGGCTACATTTGTCCTAATCGCTTTGGCTATATCCTCATAGCAACCGTTGTATTTGAACTGGAGTCCGGCGGCCTGTTCATTCTTGCCTATTATCGAGGCGAAATCTTCCAACGGGAGTTTTGACCCGTCAGGGAGGATGTCGAAACGGCGGGTAATATATACCGGTTGTCCTTTGGGCGTAAAACAAAGACCATTTGCTGCGGTCTGTAT
This sequence comes from Muribaculaceae bacterium, assembly GCA_009775375.1. Taxonomy (GTDB): domain Bacteria; phylum Bacteroidota; class Bacteroidia; order Bacteroidales; family Muribaculaceae; genus Lepagella. The sequence continues at coordinate 10,066 of VSPO01000116.1, forward strand.
TCCGTAAATCTGTGAGGCAATCTGCATAGTAAGATG
>VSPO01000117.1 GCA_009775375.1 Muribaculaceae bacterium
GGGCAAAGTTAACACTTTCCCTTGAATCTACATCATTTAGGCTCCATAACGTTGCACTTCGTTTTGGAATCTACAATTTTTTTTGTGCGAAATGAAATTTCAGGAATTTGATTCGTCAGAGGCATCGGAATCCTGCAGTGTGGCTTTTTCCTGATGCTTGCCGGGGATTCTGCCATGACGCCGGAGAGATTCGGCTATTATCCATTGGATCTGGCCATTGACCGAACGGAATTCCTGCGCGGCCCAACGCTCCACGAGTTCCATGGTCGTAGGGTCGAGCCGCAGCAGGAATCCTTTGTTTTGCTGTTTAGCCATCTATGATTTCAGCTATTGATTGTAATTGATAAAGCGAGCCGGTGTTCAATACGGGCTGCGCCGGCTCGTCGGCGCAGAGCACTACAAGCAAGTTGCCGACCATCGTGGCCTTCCGCTCCTCGTCAAGCTCCACCAGAATCCGTTAAAGATTTTTCCCTCGTAAGGAATCTCCTTGTTGTTAACCTGAATTTTCATGGATGATATTATTTTGATATTATTTGATGCAAAGATAATATCTTCAATCCAATTCTCCAAAGAAACCTGAAAAAATCGCACTCAAATCCTTTAAACGGGAATAAACGGAATCGAATAGGGTATAGCTATCTGAAACACTAAGAATACGCGCTTAAGGTCTATTTCCCTTTAAGCCGACAGATCAAGTAGGTTGGAACGAGATGAAGTATAGATAGGAATCCTCTGAAAACACCATCTACTTCTGCCACGACTTTCATGTTGTCTGCAAGCCCTTTGGAGCGATTGCGCGTGGATATGCCCGACGTGTCGAATCTTGCAACAGGGAAACTGACGTGACGGAACTTCAGGCCGTTCTTTTGGATGGTCTTGAAGAATTTGAAGTCAGCGGAATATTTGTGGGATATGTCGAATGGATGTCTTAGCAGCAATTCCCTGCGACACATGACGCTTTGATGGCAGAACGCGAGCCTATGGCCTTTCAGATTGTCTGACGCACGTTTTACGATTCCCTCCTTATTCTCTTCGGATGCCCTGATGACATCCCCATAAACAACGTCTGAAGAAGGAAACTTGGTTGCTTCCTCCATAAGTCTTTCTGCTACGTCCGGGGAAGCGAATGTGTCGCCGGCGTTCATGAATAGTATCCATTCTCCTGATGCCATACGTGCCCCTTTGTTCATCGCGTCGTAGATGCCTTTGTCGGGTTCCGAGACGTATTTGCCGACTACAGGAGATTCTTTTATTATCCCCACGCTGTTGTCGGTGGATGCTCCATCCACAACGATGTATTCCAGATTACTGCTCTTTTGTGCCGCAACGCTGGCGATTGTCCGACGTAATAGTGGGGCGGCATTTCGCGTGACTGTCACGACACTTAGTATGACGCTATCCTTTGGTTCATGATTCATTTGTGGTCTCGTTTTTTTGTCGTATGGCTTTAATATATGTCTCGGTGGTCTTTTGGGCGGTTTTCTTCCATGAAAATCGTTTTAGCTCCTGTTTCCCGGCCGAAATCTTTTCTTTCCTGAAATTAGGGTCGCCGATGGTTTCGTTGATTTTGGTGGCAAGATCCTCGGCGTCGTCGGGATTGAAATATATTCCGCCAGAACCTGCGATTTCCGGGAAACAGCTTGCATCGCTGAGAATCACCGGGCATTCTGAGGAGAAGGCTTCGAGGACGGGCATCCCGAATCCCTCCATCTTTGAAGGGAAGATGAAGCATTCTGCGTTAGCATAGAGCGACGGCATATCTTCCGAAGGGAAAAAGCGGCACATGCATTTTCCTGACAGACCTAATTCAGCTATTCTCCGCAACTCAGCTTTGCTGAAAGGACGTCCGGTGCAGACAAGATTAAGCGATTTGTCCGACTGTGAGATGATGGAGAATGCGTTTAGAAGCACTTCAAAATTCTTATAGCCACCTCTGTGTCCTATGAACAGGATATATCTCTCGGGAAGAAACCCGGGTCGAGGTTGGGGGAGGATGACTGGGTTGAATCCGTGGTGGATTACGTCTATGCGTGATTCGTCGATGCCATAAAATCTGACGATGGCTTGCTTGGTGGCTTCGCTGATGGCGATTATGCGGTCGGCGGCACGGGTTGTGGCTTCCATATCAGCCATTATCTCGGATGTATGCTTCCCGGGATTCAATCCGTAATGGTAAATCATGTCGTGGACAGTCACAACGACCGGAGATTTGACTCGACCGATAAAATATGGCTTGAACCCTGTCGGATGAAACACGTCGTAATGACCTTTTTTCAGGGCTGTCTTGTCGGCGAGTCCGTTGATGATGTAGTAGAGTTTACGATGTTCCGGAAAGTTTTTCAGGGATATGGTGCGCGGAGGGGAGAGAAGGAGCTTAAGATAGTCGTTCTCGCTGGCATAGATAGGTAAGGAATAGTCCCATCTTTCCGGAAGATTACGCATTAGCTCGACAAAATATCTGGAGATTCCTCCAAACGTTTGCTCTGAGAATGTATGGCTGTCGTATAAGACATTCATAGGGAGTGTCGTATTGGGGATGTTATTCCCTGTTGATGGCGAAATATCGCCAGAGGGGCGCTGCCATCTGGCTTTGTTTTATCTTGTCGTCGAGGAGAAGACGGTAGACCTGTTCGCGCGTCAGCAGTTCCACGTCGAGGTCTTCGGTCTTGTCGAGGTGGCGCTTGCCGTTGGGTTTGACGCCTACGGCAAGGAAGCTGTGGGTGAGGTTGTCGGTAGTGCTGGCGTTGCCGGAGGCGCTCATCAGATGGATCCATTTGCCGCCGGTGTAGCCGGTCTCCTCCTCCAGTTCACGGCGTGCCGCCTCCTCCGGGGTTTCCCCCTTCTCCATCACACCGGCCGGCAGCTCGTAGCAGGTGCGGTCGAGTCCGTAGCGGTATTGCAGCTCCATGACGAAATGCCCGTCTTCGGTTATGGCGATTACGTTCACCCAGTCGGGGTATTCGAGCACGTAAAATTCGGGGTTCACCCTTCCGTCGGGAAGGCGCACCTCGTCATGCCTGACCCGCAGCCACGGCGGACGCGACACTATAATCTCGCTCTTCAGCGTAGTCCAGCGCCGAGGGTCGGCTGCTTCGTCTATATTGTCTTTCCTGTTCATAATCTGTAATTTTATCTTCTTATCACTCAGTCAGACACTTTTCCATTCATTCGCCATCTCATCGAATTCGTCACCCGCCTTTTCCTTCAGTATCTTGACAAGCTCGTCTATGAGGTCTTCTCTACTGTCAAAAACCTTCTTATCCTTGTAGAACTCCTTTTTTTTCACAACCGTAAAGCAGTTCTCCTCAATATGATTGTTGGACTTCCATCTGCGAGAGTTTGCGTATTGGATCTTGATTGAGCGCCCATTAATGGCCATAAGGCGGTAGCATGAAGCCGCATCGAATCCTGAATCAGCGGGCATGAATTCAAGGGTTTCAATATCAAAATTATACTTTATCCTCAAAAGATAATTGTCATTCAAATAATCTTCATAATCTCCAAAAAACCAGGAAAGTCCATAACAAATCCATCGGTCTACGAATCCTACAGGAGAAAACACCATGTCTGAGCCTTCAAAGCCTATATGCCTTGCATTAGGATCGACAGATTCACTTTCCGTGAAACATTTCTTATAACCTTCCCGATTCGTTATGATAGTAAGCTGAAAATCAGAGTCCGGCACCCTTCTAAATATATTCGACACATACCATTCATAGTATGCTTGATACTCATTGTCGCTGATCTTTACAGCCAACCTAGAATTGATATTTTTTCTCTCTTTGACATTATTCCATGGCTTCCGATCTGAAATATCGATGTCATTATCACAAGCCGTCAGCAACAACAATAACATGAAAGCCATGTAAACGATATGTTTAGTTCCCCTCATAAAGTGATGTGTTATTATTGATGAATAAATTTCTGTTTTTATTGATTGTTATGTCGATATGCGTCAGATTAGGACTCCATATGCTGGCATGGCATTCGGCATTGTTGCCAAATATTGTGAAACATACATGACTGTATCGTCTTCTATTACATAAGGGTTCAATGTATAAGCCTTTTCTTCCGATCGAGTTCCCTTATTTTTTGTAACATTTATGTATGTATTCAAAGCTTCTTCGATCGTCTGAATAGAAGAGGAGTATCTCGGCTGCATGTCATCATTTTCTGAGATGCATCCGGTAAGAAGAATTACAAGTGAGGATAAAATTACTTTTTTCATTATTGAGATATTGATCGTTTGCAAATTTAATAAATGTTTGTAAATAATTTCTGAGAAACAAAGTCTTTAACATTAGTTAAAAATAATTAAATACATATAACTGCTCATATTCTTTTTTGAGGCTGTACGAAAAATCAGAAAGATTTGTCGGAAACGACATAAATAGGCTGAAAAGATTTGTCGGAAATGACATAAATTGACCAAAAAGATTTGTCGGAAACTACATCTTTATTATCTTTGCAGTCGTAAATAGATGAGAAATAGGATGTTGCGCAATTTGTCTATAGGGCATTGAATTTACGGTGCACTGTTGATGTTCATCTCACTTGTAATTTGGTTATGAGGAAAGGATTGTGTAATTTTGCATCCTATAAATGGAAATAACACAGACAACTGAAAAAAGAACCTTATACATGGATAAGAAATTCAAACGCACATTGATAACGTCGGCGTTGCCTTACGCCAACGGGCCGGTGCATATCGGCCACCTCGCAGGAGTATACGTCCCGGCCGACATCTACGCCCGCTATCTCCGCCTGAAAGGGGAAGACGTGATGTTTGTCGGCGGCAGTGACGAGCACGGAGTGCCTATCACGATCAAGGCCCGCAAGGAGGGAGTGACCCCACAGGATATCGTCGACCGCTACCACAAGATAATCAAAGACTCCTTCCAGGAGCTCGGCATCTCATTCGACGTCTACGGACGCACCACCTCCGACACCCATCGCAAGACCGCCTCCGACTTCTTCCGCACCCTCTACGACAAAGGGGAATTCGTCGAGAAGACCTCAATGCAGCTCTATGACGAGGAGGCCGGCGAATTCCTCGCCGACCGCTACGTGACAGGCACGTGCCCTCACTGCGGCAACGAACATGCCTACGGCGACCAATGCGAGGCATGCGGCACGTCGCTCAGCGCCACCGACCTCATCAATCCCAAATCGGCCCTGTCGGGCAGCACGCCGGTGATGCGCGAGACCTCCCACTGGTATCTTCCTCTCGACAAATGGGAACCGACACTCCGCAAATGGATTCTCGAAGACCATAAGGAATGGCGTCCCAACGTCTACGGCCAGTGCAAATCCTGGCTTGATATGGGGCTTCAGCCCCGTGCCGTCAGCCGCGACCTGAAATGGGGCATCCCCGTGCCTGTGGAGGGTGCCGAAGGGAAAGTGCTCTACGTCTGGTTTGACGCTCCGATCGGCTATATTTCCAACACCATCGACGCCGCAGGCGACGAATGGGAAAAATGGTGGAAAGACCCAGAGACGCGTATGCTCCATTTCATCGGAAAGGACAACATCGTCTTCCATTGCATCGTCTTCCCGGCTATGCTGATGGCCCACGGCGGCTACAATCTCCCGGACAACGTGCCGGCCAACGAATTCCTCAATCTTGAGGACGACAAGATTTCCACGTCGCGCAATTGGGCCGTATGGCTCCACGAGTATCTCCGCGAACTTCCCGGCAAGCAAGACGTGCTGCGCTATGTCCTGACCGCCAATGCCCCCGAAACCAAAGACAACAACTTCACTTGGAAAGATTTCCAAAACCGCAACAACAATGAGCTGGTGGCAATCCTCGGCAATTTTGTCAACCGCGCCACCGTGCTTGTCCATAAATACTACGGCGGCACTGTCCCCGTGGCCGGAGAACTGACCGAGGCCGACAAGACGGCGATGGAGGAGGTGAGGCAGTCTGTGAAGGCCCTTGGCGAGAATCTCGACAACTTCAAGTTCCGCGAAGGTCTTAAGGATGCGATGAACATTGCCCGTATCGGCAACAAATACCTTGCCGATTCCGAGCCCTGGAAGCTGATAAAGACCGACCCCGTGCGCACCGCAACTATTCTCAACGTTGCCCTCCAGATATGCGCCAACCTTGCGGTGGTGTTCGAGCCGTTCACCCCCTTCATGGCGGCAAAACTTGCTGAGCAGCTTCGCATGAAGGAGATTAAGTGGGATATGGCCGGACGCTTCGACCTCGTGGCCGACGGCGAGGAGATCGGCAAGCCGGAATTGCTCTTCGAGAAGGTCGACGACAGCGTTGTGGAGGCTCAGGTGCAGAAGCTAAAGGACGCGAAGGAAAAGAATCTGCTTGAGCAGTGGAAACCCGACGAAGTGAAGGCCGAGGTGGATTTCCCGACGTTTGAGAAGCTCGACATACGCGTCGGAAAGGTAGTGGAATGCGAGAAAGTACCCAAGGCCGACAAACTCTTGAAATTCAAGATTGACGACGGCATGGGAGGCCGCACGATTGTCAGCGGCATAGCCAAGTTCTACGCTCCCGAAGAGTTGATAGGCAAGGAGATATGCTTCATAGCCAACTTCGCTCCTCGCAAGCTCAAAGGGGTTGAGAGTCAAGGAATGATACTGAGTGCCCAGGATGCCGACGGCCGCCTCGTTGTGGTAGGCCCCACCGGCCCTGTCCGCCCCGGCAGCAGCGTCAGCTGACTTCTCTTCCTATGTGGTGCAGGCTCCCGGTCTGCGCCGCCCGATCCAAGCACCCGCCGGATGGCATTACCGTGCGCCGGCCAAGCTCCGGGGTCTCCCTGATTTTTTCTATGAACGGAAATTATAATTATGGAAAAGCGGCTTATTTGCCGCTTTTCTTGTTGGAAAAGTGGCAAAAATAGCCTATTTTTGTATGGAAAAATGGCAGGAACCATTGATTTTTCTGCTGCTTTTGCTGATAATACATTGAAATAGAGAAATATGCTATATAGAGACCTCACCGAATACATAGAATCATACTATTCAAGCTCCCGCAACGCATTGCTGCTAACGGGTGCTCGCCAGACCGGCAAAACTTATTCCGCACGCAACTTCGGAAAAAGTTTCGAGAGCTTTATCGAAATTAATTTTATAGAAAATCCCGAGGCCGTAGGTTTGTTTAAAGATGTAAGCAGTCCGGAGGATATATATTTGCGTATTTCTGTCCTGACGGATAAACAGCTTATTCCCGGAAAGACTATGATTTTCTTGGACGAAATTCAGGAATGCGAATCAATCATGACTTCCATAAAATTTCTCGTTGATGATGGGAAATATCGTTTTATCCTTAGTGGAAGCCTTTTGGGAGTGGAGTTGAAAGATATTAAATCCTATCCCGTGGGATATATCGGTATCAAGGAGGTATTCCCGTTGTCTTTCAGGGAATTCATAAAGAATGTAGGCATTTCGGACGCAGTCATTGGCAGGCTGGGGGAATGCTGGCAATCGAGGAGGGCTGTCGACGGTATGATCCACGGAAAGTTGTTGGAGCTTTTTAGGCTTTATCTTCTCGTGGGAGGTATGCCTGCTGCGGTGGCGAAGTATGTTGAGACCAACAATATCCGGGATGTCATTCGTGAGCAGGCCGACATTGTTTCGTTGTATCGTGCAGACATTTCCAAGTATGCAGCGTCTGATGAAAAGCTGAAAATAAAGGAGATTTTTGACATAATCCCTTCAGAACTTGATGCCAAGAACAAGCGGTTTATCCTGAAGGAACTCAATAAGAATGCTAAATATGAGCGATATAAGCAAAGCTTCTTATGGCTCAAAGATGCGGGTGTGGCGATTCCTGTTTATAATCTTAAGCAACCGAAAGCCCCTTTGAAGTTGTCGGAACTCAGGAATCTGTTTAAGCTTTTTCTTAACGATGTCGGACTTCTTGCCTCGCAATATGCCGATGGAATACAGGCCCGCATCCTCTCCGGCGATAATTCCATCAATATTGGAGCCGTATATGAGAATGCCGTGGCGCAGGAGCTGATTGCCAATAGTGTGACTCCTTATTATTTCAATAGCAAGAAGCAGGGGGAGGTGGATTTTGTGGTCAGTGTCAATGGTAAGGTTGTTCCTGTGGAGATAAAATCAGGAAAAGACTATACGCGCCACCGTGCGATGGACAATATCCTGCAGTGCAGGGAATATGAGATTGAAGAAGGCATCATCTTCGGCAATTGCAACATGCAGACGGAAGGGAGGCTCACATACGCTCCCATCTACATGTCGATGTTCCTAAAGAACGATATCCCCGTTCCCGGAATAGTGAAAATCGACCTCTCAACCCTAAATCCATAATACGGCCCTTGGCCGTATTATGGCAACAGCTCCTCCGGAGCGAAGCGGCGGCCGGCGGGACGGATCACGTTGCCGCTCTTCTCAAGTATCACCCCTCCTTTAAGGTGGGGCAGAGCCTCCTCGTCTGACGACAGATAAAGCTTCGGGGTCATTACCCTTGGAAATCGATTGAACCAAGGGTCGATGGCCCCGACCCATTTTACGGCTTCAACCCCCGGAATCGTCGGCATCCGCTCCCAAAGCTCATGCAGGCGCGTCTTGGCTACGGGGGCCACGCCGAGCCTTCCGTCCGACAGTCGGCCAAGACAAAGATAATGGGCGCGTACCTGGCGGTCGGGCTCGCGCTGTTCGTCTGTCGACCGGGTCGAAATGCTTATGTTGCGGCCATGCGTAGTGTTGATCGCATGCATCATCTTTCGGAACAGCGGCCCGTGCGACGACGTGTCTTTCAGACGCTTGTAGGTTATGTAGTAATGGATCATCTCGTGGATGACGACATCCTCCCATTCCTCTTGCCGCAGGTCGAAGGAGATGCTAAGCCTGATCTCGAAGTCGGAATACACGCGCCTGCCCAGGCGCGATTTCCAGCTGTAGACCAGCTTACCGCGAAACGTGCGGGCTTTCGTCAGCGCGAACTTCGGAGTCGGAAGCTCCGAATTGAAAATAGATATGTTGAAACGTGAAAACGCCTCTTTTATGAAAGAAAGTGAAGGAATCATTACAAATTTGATAATTTTTTTCAAAGAAAGCAAAAAAATGATTTGAAATCAAAAAATAAATGTTAAATTTGCCAAATGAAAGGGTAGTGCCATTCTTTTGCTTGGCATTACCTATGAAAAGCAACCGGAAGGCGGAGCCTTCGCAAAATTTTTTTTGAGGAATGTCTATTTCAGTAGTTATCAATACGTATAATGCCTCTGCCCATCTCGACAAGGTGCTTGATGCGGTCAAGGATTTCGACGAAATAGTTGTCTGCGACATGGATTCTACCGACCAGACCGTGGAAATCGCGCGAAGACATGGCGCAAGGGTCGTCAGTTTCGATCGCGGTGAGCATACTTGTTGCGAGCCGGCGAGAAACTTTGCCATCTTGCAGGCCCGCAGTGAATGGGTGCTTGTCGTGGATGCCGACGAGCTCGTCCCGGCTGCCCTCAGAAGGCATCTATATCATTATATCAACGGAAAGCGTCCGGCCAACGGCCTATACATCCCCCGCCGGAATTTCATAATGGACCGTTTCCGCCGAGCCACGTATCCCGACTATCAGCTGCGTTTCTTCCGTAAAGACCTGGTCGATTGGCCCCCTTATGTCAATTCCTGTCCCCTCGTGGAGGGCAGGCTCGGGAAAATCCCCTCCAACAAGATGGGTCTTGCGCTGATACATATCCCTATGCCCCTTAGCGGGATGCTGGAGCGTCTTAACGACGCCACCACGGCAGAGGTGGCCAAGGAGGGCAACGGCAGGGTGACGCTCCTTTCCCTGACAGTCAAGCCCCTCGCACGTTTCCTAAATGCCTATTTCATCCGTGGCGGCTTCCGGTATGGTGTCCCGGGTTTCATAGCGGCCTCACATCAGGCTGTCTATAAGCTTTATCAGCAGGGGAAAATCTACGAAGACAAGGTCAAAATGATGACCCCTTCGCAGCTTAAGGACGAAGTAGAGGGGATTTTGCCCAGGGCAGACGCATCTTAAATAAACTTAACGGCTATTGTCCAATTTAAATCGGTCTATATCCGTTGTTGAGATAT
>VSPO01000118.1 GCA_009775375.1 Muribaculaceae bacterium
GGGACAACGACTATCTACTTTATGCCTTAAAAAGTTTTGATTTTGTAAAAAATTAAGATGCGTCAGCCGTGGGATTTTGCCTGAAGATTAGCGGTAGTTTGGCGAAAAATCAGTAATTTTGCGAAATGCAAAAGACACTACTGATAATAATGGCGGCTCTGGCCTTGGCCGGATGTGGCGGAAAGAAGGCCACGCAGACTGCCGCCGCTGAGATAACGCAGCCCTCGGTGGAGGTGGCTTTCGATGCCGACAGCGCCTATGCCTACGTCGACAGGCAGGTGGCTTTCGGTCCGCGTGTGCCCAACACGGAGGCGCATCGCCTCTGTGGCGACTGGCTCGCTTCCGAACTCCGAAGACATGGCGCCGACGTGACGGAGCAACGGGCTGTGCTGAAAGCTTTCGACGGCACCGACCTGCAGGCGCGCAATTTTTTCGCCCGGTTTAATCCTCAGGCAAAGGGCAGAATCCTGCTTCTCGCTCATTGGGACTGCCGCCCTTGGGCGGATGAGGATCCCGATCCCGCCAACCACGACAAACCTGTCGATGGGGCCAACGACGGCGCGAGCGGCGTCGGTGTGCTCCTTGAGATTGCCCGTCAGCTCGGAAAGGATTCCGGCGGAAAGGGAGTTGACATTCTCTTTGTCGATGCTGAAGACTGGGGAACGGATGGGGATGAGGATTCCTGGGCCCTTGGAGCCCGTCATTTCGTGGAGAATCCCCCGGTGGAGGGATATATGCCCGACGAGGCCATCTTGCTCGACATGGTCGGCGGGAAGGACGCTATCTTCTGCCGGGAATATTTCTCTGAGAAGGCAGCCCCGGCTTTGGCTCAGAAGATTTGGGCGATTGCCGCCCAAAGAGGCCACGGCGGAATGTTCCCCAACCGTATGGGAGGTGCCGTGACCGATGACCATGTGCAACTTATAGAACACGGAATCCCCACCATCGACATCATTGAATACAACCCCGACCGCCCCTCCGGCTTTAATCCGCGCTGGCACACCGTGGCCGACAACATGGAGGGAATCTCGGCCAAAACCTTGGGAGCTGTCGGGGAAACCGTCATGCAGTATCTAAAGGAAAGATAATGCAAGCAGCTAAGAGATAATTAGAAACTAATAAAACAATAGATAAAATGGATTTTATAGAAGAACTTACCTGGCGTGGCATGATCCATACGATGATGCCGGGCACGGATGAATTGCTGAAGAAAGGGATGACGACGGCCTACCTCGGAATCGACCCGACCGCCGACAGTCTTCACATCGGCCATCTTTGCGGAGTCATGATGCTCCGCCATTTCCAGCGTTGCGGACATAAGCCCCTCGCTCTCATCGGCGGAGCCACCGGAATGATCGGCGACCCCTCGGGAAAAAGTGCGGAGAGAAATCTCCTCGACGAGGCTACGTTGCGCCACAATCAGGAGGCAATCAAGAAGCAGCTCGCAAAATTCCTGGATTTCGACAGCGACGCCCCCAATCGGGCCGAGCTGGTCAACAACTACGACTGGATGAAAGACGTAAGCTTCCTTGATTTCTCTCGCGAAATAGGAAAGCATATCACGGTCAACTATATGATGGCCAAAGATTCCGTGCAGAAGCGTCTCAATGGCGAGGCCCGCGACGGCCTGAGCTTCACGGAGTTTACGTATCAGCTCCTTCAGGGCAACGACTTCCTTCATCTCTATCAGGAGAAGGATTGCAAGCTTCAGCTCGGCGGTAGCGACCAGTGGGGCAACATCACGACAGGATCTGAGCTTATCCGCCGCAAACTCGGAGGAGAGGCTTATGCCCTGACTTGCCCCTTGATTACGAAGGCCGACGGCGGTAAGTTCGGAAAGACGGAGAGCGGCAACGTCTGGCTCGATCCCAACTATACGAGTCCCTACAAGTTCTATCAGTTCTGGGTCAATGTAAGCGACAGCGACGCTGAGAAGTATCTGAAAATCTTCACCTCCCTCACTAAGGAGGAGATCGAGGCTCTGCTCGAGGAGCACGAGAAAGACCCTGGGGCACGCCCGATGCAGAAGCGTCTGGCCAAGGAGGTCACGACTATGGTGCACAGTGAGGCAGACTATAACGCTGCCGTAGAGGCGAGTCAGATTCTTTTCAGCAACAAGGCCGACGAGGCTCTGCGCAACCTCGACGAGAAGACGCTGCTTGAAATCTTTGAGGGCGTGCCGACATTCAATGTCTCTAAGGCCGAGCTGGAATCCGGAATACCCGTGCTCGACCTGCTTGCTGCCAAGACTTCCGTATTCCCCTCCAAGGGAGAGGCCCGCAAGATGGTGCAGCAAGGGGGCGTCAGCCTCAACAAGAGGAAGCTGACCGACATAAACGCCGTCATAACGGCCGACGAACTACTTAACGGGAAATACCTCCTCGCCCAGCGCGGCAAGAAAAACTATTTCCTCCTCATCGCCGACTGACAATAATCCATACCCCTAAAAAAGCTGGCTCATAGACAACACTCGTCTATGAGCCAGTTTCTTTTGTGGTATAAGGTATTATTGCCTCTAACAGATGCGAATAAGATGAATCTCTATTATGAGGTCTCTTCAGATGTTATAGGGAAAAAAGTTCCCTATCAAAATTTCTGCACTCCCAATATCTTGTTTCAACGGATGTGATATTATTCATAATGCCTTGGGTCAGCTTGTTGCATAGCTCTTTTAGATTTGACGATGTCCCAGCCAAGGCGGTTAAATCGGAATTAAATGCCATGATTCCATCATCTGCCACTGAAATGTCGGAAACTAATATGTAAAGCATATTGCAACCGCTGAATACATTTGAATCATGGGTGATTTCTTTGCATATCTGAATACTGTCGGATAATTTTATTGGTAAATCCGACGAATACTTATTTGCCTGTGCACGAATGTTTTCTTCGGTTCCGTGATGCTTTATTAGTAATTCCCAACTTTTTAACTCTATAAAGCATAAAAAATTACTTGAAGGAGTTACGGCTAATGCATCAACTGATTTTCTTGACATTGAGCCTAAGCCTCTCGCAGCGTCGGCCTGCACCTTAATTTCATCAAAATCGATTACGGGTGTTTCTGAGCCGGCTTGGATACATAAATATTTCTTCCCTTTTTGTGGGGAGCATGCGCTATGGAGATTGCATATTATGGTCGTTGGTGTAGTCGCGAAAGCTAAAACCTTATCGTAAATCTCAAATGGAGTCATTTCATGCTGTTTCTAACGGCATCCACGTTCATAATATCGCGTAGAGGAGCTGCCAAACGTGTAAATATCCGATTTAAATCATTCGTAACTTCCTTGACAGTCGAGAGTGTTGTTTCATTGGATTCCTCTGCCATATAATATTTAACATCCTTCTCAATGCCATATGCTGACGCAAAATATCTCAATGCTTGTACAAAGTAAGGACTATGAGAACTTACGACAATAGGTGTGCCCTTTGCGACAAGTTGGACGATAAGTCTACAAAAAATGACCTGCCATTCCGGATGTAGATGAATTTCGGGTTCATCCCAAATCAACATTTTAAATGTAGATATACTATCCGTCTGAAGTAAGCGTTGCAGAACGCCAAATGACTTGATTCCCGAAGCTACACTAATTGGAGGAACTACATTCCCATTTTGCTTAAATGCAAGCTGTTTGGCCTTATCGTTTAATACAAATTCTCCCCCGGTCACGCTACTTATTTCGTCTAATTGATTGCGATAATCTTCTCCATAAATTTCTTGACTGAATAGCCCAGTCAGATCTTCAGCACTGCTTAACATTTTTTCGGCCATATCTGCCAAATGATAAGGAATATTATCTCTTCTTAAAGATGATGGAATTCCGCGCAATGATGTCGTCGGGATTGGGCTTGACAATCGCAATGTGTTAAGTATGTGAAGATAGATAGGCGATTCGATATAGGTAATATCTTCTACTGAGGAATTACCCCAAAGCCGTATCTTATCGACTTTACCATCATTGATTACTAATTCGATATCACTTCCATCTGCGTCAGTTGTTTCGTCATGAAAAAGAATATATGAGTCCTTTGAACCGAAAGAATTCAACGGTTCCATGAATTCGCTTTTTGCGATGGCCTCAAATTCGTCTTTGACCGCGATTTCCGGATTGTCAAGTTTTATGATTAATTTGTCGATGCGAGTTAATCGATTTTGCATTATCGCAACAGATCGAGATGAAAAGTCTCTTTTCTCAGCCTCGATTTCTAAAATTTGACGCATTTCATCTACCGATATGCCTCTGTCTATTAGATTAAGACTTAGAATCTGGATGTCTTCTAAAAATGAGATGTTTTCAGAACTGTGAAACATCTTTTTCAGAGACAATAATTCCCTTCGTATGATGGAAACTGTTTTCATTTTATCCAATTGTCGGACATTATTTGTCGCCTTTAGGATGGAAAACAGTATCTTGCCGACAGTACTCTTGCCTGAATTATTTTCGCCTGTGAGTACAGTTAGACCACCGATTTCGATATCGGCATCCTTGATCTTAAGAATGTTATGTAGTTTCAGATTCATATATTCTTATTGGCTGAGATTTTTGAATTTACAAATGTAATATTTTTTGCCCGACTTCACAAATATCTTTTTTATTAAACAAACGACTTTCTTCTCGGCATTTTATAACCCACAGCCTGATTATACCATATTTGACTGATAGCAAATCAAGGTTAATGTGACGTTACCAAGTCGGTATTATTTTTTCAATACCAAACTATGTTAAATCCCAACATGTAAGGTCTTTTGAGCACATTGTGCATTAGAGATTTGAATTTTTTCACTAAAAATCAGTCGGTAAACGGAGGCCGAGCAGACTCAAGAAAACATCCGTATAGTCCCACTCATTGGGAAAGTTTTATTTAATTTGTCGGTTTCCTCAAAATAACGAAGGCTTGGGGATTTCGTGTCGTAACTTTGCACCCGTAATCATTAAATCAAGAATCATTAAATCAAAAAAAATTATGGATAGCAAGGTTATTTCTGTTTTGTTGAAAAGAACAAGCGCGGCAGGCGATTATTCCTGTGCCGATGGTGAGATTGATCGTTGCGAAGGCTTGAAAGTCCTGTCTTCTGTTGCCGTTAACCCCGACGGCGACGGTGGTGCCCACGGTGGCGAAGATGGTGGCGGTTCTTCCTCCGGTCCGGGTCAGGATTCGGTCAGTCAGATCTTTCCGACGATGCCTTTCGTGGAATTCTCTTTGAAAAGGGATGTCCTGCCCGGATGGCATTCCATCCCCGAAATGCTTCCCCAAAAGGAGGTGGAGAGTGGCGACTCCGGGTCGAAGGGCTGGGGAAAGAGGGCCTCGGAATTGATGGAGACGATGATGGATGAGGCCCGCGATGCGGGATTGCATGTGGAGCCATTCTTTGCGTTAGCGGCTCTGCGTCTCGCCGACGGAAGTCATGTCTCCCCGTCTGTACCCGTATTGATGGTGCCCAATTCCGAAGCTCCGCCCGTGGAGGGCGATGCCGACCTGTCGGTCGGGAAGATGACTATGCGCGTGGCGGCAGCTACGTGCCGACTGACGTGCAGGATAACGAATTGTAAAGAATTTTCCAAATGGAAGGGAAAGGTCACGCATGTCGACATTTTCGTGTCCGACCCCGTGGCTCTCTACGACCGTAAGGCGGAATTCGTGGGTTGTCATCGCGTGCAGACGGCAAATTTCACTCATTCTCTTGATTCCACAGGAAAGAATTGCGAACGGATGGTATGCGACGTTGTGCTCGGTCAGGCTTGGTGCCCGCGTCCGGTCGCCTCTTCCTCTCTCGGACTGCAATTGTCTGCCATCCGAGAATTCAGGCACGTCGCGGAGGTGGCGATTGAGGACGTGATTGGCTGTCAGGATTCCGAAGGGTTTGCCGTGGAGGATATTGGCCGCTTCCAACTGACGGCGGACGCCTACGTGCCCGACTATATGATGCTCCGCGATGTTCAGGCTCGTGGAATGACGGAGTTCTCCGGACGTGTCTCACTCTACGACTTGACGATGACGGTGGCGGCTGTCCCTCCGGCAAGGTGTATGGCGGCTCCCTTCTCCGGCGTCGCAGATGCTGCGGAAAGGATAGCGGCAGAGGTGGAGATACGTCGTGGAGGGGAGACGCTGCGGTCGGTCCGCTCTTTGGGAGAGAAGATTGAGATAGGGGAGGACTGTTTCCCTCGCTGGCTCTTCTTTCCGGATGAAGATGCCATCTGTATGAGGATTGTCAGCGGATCGGCCGCGTATGTAGTGCCGCTTCGCCGCCATCCTTCGTTGCGAGGCGCCTATTGGTGGTGCGGCGGCTTCGGAAAGGCCACGCTTGCGGAGATGGGTGTCAGGATTTCAGGCACGGTGCTTCCTGCCGATGCCCCTGAATCGCTCTTCAGGGATGTCTATAGGATGCCGTCGGCCGTTTGGTGCAGTCTGAAGGGAAATGATATGGCGTTCCCCGACGCCCTGTTCATGCCCCTTGATGTGGGACGTATAATATATCTTTGCCGGGCATTCCGCTCCTCCGGACTCGTGGCGACGACCTCGCCGACAGCTTATGCTTTCACCTCGGATGGCGTTTTCCTGCTGAAGGAGATGGACGACGGCACGCTGCGCGATGCGGGGTTGATTTGCGACTACGTGCTTTCCGATCCCTCCACGGTCAGACGCGAGGGGCGGGTTCTGGAATTCGTGGAAACCGGAGGCGAGACGGTCAGGATCGAGGGCACGTCGGTGAAGACGCTCTCCGGTAATGGTGGCGCGTCAGGATCGTCCTCCTCATCATCGGCGGGCAGGTCGGTGGTGGTCTGTGGGGAGGGCGACGGAGTTGACGGATATTTCGTCACTCGCCCCATAAAACTTGGCGACGGAGAGAAATTAAAACGGATTTTCGCTCTGGAGCCACGGGGCACGTGCGCCGGTTCGAAGCTACGGCTGACTGCCTATGGAAGCGCCGACCTTCGGAGATGGCGGCCGTTGGCGAGTCGGAGAGGGAGCATCCGCGGCTTGTGGGGACCAAGGATAAGATTCGTCAAAGTCAGGGTAGAAGGCCGTCTCTCGGCCGCCGATACGGTGGAAGCCCTCGTCTTCAGAAGCTGTACTTGACCGTCAGCACCGCCTCCCTCGGGCGCAGCGAATAAGAGTTCTGCGTGACGTCAAGCGTATGGTAGACGGTATAGACGTAGCGCCGCATGTCCGTGAGGTTGCGGGCCGTAATGTCGATGAGGATTTTCTTGAAGGCGTAGCTTATCCCGGCGTCGATGAAGACGTTTGATTTATAATTGTCTTCCCCGATTTTCACTTTGGAATAGTTGGCTGATACATACATCTCCAGTTTCTTTATAGGGTAGATGCCGATTTTCCCCCTGAGCGACAGGTCGTTGAACGATTGTTCGGGCATTATTCCTCCGAACGACTGCCATTGGCGGGAATAGGAGCCGGTGAACGCCGCGGAGACGATGTCGCCGAATTGGTAGGTGTCGATTTTTCCGGTCAGTATGCATGCCGTGCTTTTTACGTCCATCCTGACTCCGGATCGCATCCTCTCCCGGCCGGAGATGAGGATGTTGGCGCTAAGGTTGAAGGTGGTGTGCCAACGGCGCATCTGTTTCGTGGCGTTGACCAGGATGTTGGTCATGTCTCCCTTGCTGGTGGAGGTCTTGACGGAGCTTGATGTCCCGGAGGCGCCGGCGTCGTAGACCGAAAGGGTGTTGCTCTCTGTCTTGCTGTAGCTGACGAGGGCGTTGATGTAGAAGCCGTCGAGGAAGTTCTTGAAGGAATATGCCCCTCGCAGAGAATTGCGGTGGCCTTTCTTGAGGTTTCCCGCCCCCATTGTCATGGAGTTGCGGAAGGTGGTGAAGACGGGATTGTCGATGAAATTTCCCATGTCGCCGACGCTGTTGGTGCGTCCGAAGGATAGCTCCCAGAAACTCGCCTGCCGGAATTTGTAGGTCAGGGCGGTGTTGAAGTCCACGAATACCCTGTCGAGCCGGAATGTGGAGCCGTCGAGGATGTCGCTGTATTTGATGTTGTATAGGCTGACGGGGATGGTCGTGGTCCAGCTCAGCCCTTTCCAGCGGAATTTGTAGTAGGGGGAAAGGGTGGTCACGATGCGATGGCCGGAAAGGTCGTTGCGCGACGTGTCGGTAGGGTTGTCGGCCGTGGATTGTCGGCCTTCGATTTTGGTTTTGGCGTCGGCATTGCTGAGGAAATATCCTTCGGAGGAGAAGCGGTCGTGGTCGGCGGAGAATTGCAGCGACGCTCCGAGCGTGGATCTTTCGCCGATGTCGAAGGAAATGGAGGTGCGCTCTCTGTTGTGGAAACTTCGCGACGCCACGTCCTGATGCACGATGGCTTGGCCTGTAGCCGCGTCGGAGGCCTGCATCCGAAGGAGCGGACGGTTGGTCAGCCATGTCTCCGAACTGACCTCATACATCCTGCGGCCATGCTTTATGATGGCCTTGAGGTCGTTGGAGAAATTATAGTCGTCGCCGGTCTGGCGTTGTGTGCGCAGGGCGTCGGAGTTGACGAGGTATGAGTCTCTGTTGAAGTTCCCCCTGAATTGGGCTTGGTCGAGGAAATAGAGGTTCTTCCCGTTGTTCTCGATTTTCGCGGAGGCGTTGACGGTGTTTTGCCGCAGGGTGTTGTCTGCCGTCTCGCTGTAGGTAAGTCCGGCGTTGTCGGGCGAGAGATATTCCGTATGGGTTATCCCGTCGAAGTTGTCTCGGTCGTTGCCGTAGTCGGCGTTGATGGTCAGCGTCAGGTCGGGATTCAGACGAAGGAGATTGTTGGCCGTGGCATAGGCTGTGCGGTTGATGATATATCGGTCTCGTTTTATGGAAGGCTTGCCGAAGGGCGTTTCGCTGAAGGGATTGTAGAGGTTGTTGGGTTGGCGTTCGCCCGGAGAGGCGTTGCCGGAGTTGTTGCCGCGTGCCGATATGATGGTCTGGCAATCGGGGGCTATGAGCATTCCGTAGAGCTCTCCGCTCCAAAGGAAATCGCGTCCTGCACCGGCACCGGCTGATACGTAGCCGAGGGGCTTGAGCATCCGGCCTTTCTTGAGCTTCAGGTTGAGGGCGGCACGCTTGGAGTCTACTTTCCCTTGCAGCACTTTCGTGGGCTGGTGGCGTTGATAGACGCTGACGGAGGATATGTCGGTCGGGGATATGTTGCGCGAGGCCACTGCGTAGTTGCCCCCCATCAGGTCGAGCCCTTCGATATAGAAATGGTTGATTGGTTCGCCGTCGTAGGATATGCCTCCGGAATCGTCCACCTGTATGCCGGGAATCTTTTTGATGACGTCCTCGATGTTGCGGTCGCCGGCTTTCGTCATGGCCGCCACGTCGTAGACGATAGTGTCTCCCTTCACTCTCCGTTCCGGGGCTTTCACCACTACCTCTTTCAGTTCATAGGATTTTGGGTTGAGTCTCACCTCTACCGGACTCGCTGGTTCTTTCAAGGGATATTCCAGGGTCTCGTGCTTCAAGGAGATGAATCTGAGCACTGCTTTGTCGGAGATAGAATCCGCGGTGATTGAGAATTTGCCTTGGGAAGAGGAGGTGGAGAAGGCCTTCAACTTGTCGTCGTCATAAAGGCGCACGATAACGCCGCCGGCAGCCGAGCCGTCGGTATTGAGAGTAGTCCCTGAAACGACCACCCTCGCAAGGCCCCCACAGAAAGAGAGTCCCATCACTAAAAAAGCAAAAATCCGATAAATCATCTCCATAAAATTAAAGATTCAACGAAAGATTCCCAATCCAGCCCTCCGAGTCTGCGCCGAGTCCTGACTTGGTGATTTCAAACCACGTCAACCACGAGAATAACCACGTCAACCACGTTTTATCTAAAATTTATTAGATACGCTGTTGAAAACCTCGTGTCTTGAAAAATACGTGGTTTTCGCGGTTCTTCTCGTGGTTTTCGTCCTATGTTGCAAACCAAATAAATTAACATTTTTAACAACATTAGTGAAAAATATATAGGCGC
>VSPO01000119.1 GCA_009775375.1 Muribaculaceae bacterium
ATTCCGCCTAACTTATTGTTCTTCGGCGTCAGAGACTCCGCATGATTCATTCAAAAATTAACGAACTATTGTGATAAAAAAAAATTAAAAATTAATAATCTCACCGGTAATGTCGAATTCGACCTCCCGGTGGTTGTCTTCAAAGTTTAGTCTTACCACCCGGAAGAATTCCCCGGGGATGGTGTCGCTGAATCTTACGGTCATCTCGTAGCGGGATGAAGGGGGAATGACCCTGGACGAGATTTCGCCTACCGTGCAGTCGCATGAGCTGACAATATCCTTGACCCTCAGCGTGTCGCCCGTCTGATTGGTCAGATGGAACGTGTGCGCGACAGTCTCACCTTTACCTACCTTCCCGAAGGAATGGGAATACTCCTCGAGATCCTCTGATTCCTCCTCTTGGCCGGAGCCGTCTCCTCCTTTTACGCTGTTCAGGTAGACCTTACCGATACTACGCATGTCTATCGGGTTGCCTATGAGCACCACCCTGTTCTCGCCATCGAGAAGGAACGCCTGAAGATGGGGATCATCAGGGAGCTCATTCGCTTTGAAGAACGAGGAGATGCTGTCGACAACCACGTCTCGCGTGAACCCGTCGCGCTTCATCAGATACTCCAGCTCCTTTTCATCGTCAGTGGCTGCAATAAGCATAAACCGGACCCTCTTTGACACTGAAACGGAATCGACCCTGTCCATGAACTCTTTCCAAAACAGGAGCTTCATGCGTCAGCCGGTGCAACCATCTGAGTCGTAGTAGGCTACTATGGTGAAATCAGCAGGCTCGTTGACATACCAACCGCCGCCGACAAGAGGCAGACTGTCGGGAATCGCAATCTCCTTCCTGGTCCACTCCAGGACGGCCGACTCATAGTCAGTCCTCCCGGTGGAACAGGAACCAAATGCCGTCGCAACCGCTATTGCCATTACTATAGGGATATCAACCTCAGCTCCCTTGTATTAGGATAATCCTTGACCTTGCCCTCCGAATAGACTATTGTCGGAATCGCCATGGCAAAAAACATCATTGCCGCGAAAAGACAACTTCTGAGTTTCATGTCAGTTGGTTTTTAAACTTTGATGCCACAAAATTATGAAATAATCCATGTTGAGACAAATTTGCCGACCTATCGCACTAAATTATTATAAATCAACCACAGACACATTTATTATCGGATATTATCATATTCAATCATTGCTTATACGATAGATGATTCCAAGCATCTTGAGCAAAAATCAATCCTATTTGGCAAATTTACGGGCCTTCATTCCCCCACAAGAATATCCAACAATTCCTGTTTCCATTTCGAAGTCGATTTCATTATCGCCTTCGACAAACGACTTTTCTTGTTATAAAAGACTTCACGCTTTACATTGAGGATGGCACATATGCATTTTGCCGGCAACCCCAAAGAACAATAGACCACTATCCTCCTCTGTGAGTCATTCAGTTTTCGGTGCAATGATCCATAAACATCGTTCAATAAATTTCGCGTATTGATGTTAATCTCCGATTCAAGACACTCAAGAAATTTTTCATCCTCTGTCAGGGTTTCTATGCCTTCTATGCCTGACCTTAGGCGACTCAGTAAATCCGCCTCCTTATCCGCCGTATCTGCGGATTTTTCAATTTCGTAGTAATCGGAATATATCGAACCAAGATTCTTTATGATGGGGCCCAGTTGTGGCGATGGGCCTCTTTCACTTACTTGACCTATCAAGACTCCAATCCTCATGAGCAACTGGGAATTCTCAAGACATTTTCTATCGTAGAACCACCATATGATAATTCCCACACATATCACAAACAAACCTATGATGCCGAATAACAAATAATCACGCTGACGAATATATTCAAGTTCACGCCTGGCTTCCTCTCTTTTTTCTTCCAGCATCAACCGGAATTCATGATGGAGAGATGAACGCACTCCCGTGAGACACATCGCTGCAAAACCTTCACTCTCCTCCGACCTGACTCTGTATGCCCTCTCATAGTCGCCCTTGTGTTCGTAATACTCGGGGAAAAGAGATTGTTCACCATATTCTTCCAATATCTTGAAGGCAACCTTCTCTATGCTGTCTTTAGGATATCCTCTCAAAAGGAGCGACATCAGGTAAACATTCATGTCTTCAAGCTGCATCTGTTCGTCATTCCCACCACGGCGATTGTGTTCAATCAGCTTTTCCGACCATTGCTTACTGCTTTCATAGGAGGCCTGCTCCCCATGTCCAGACGGTAATGCTTCCCATGCCGGACTGAGCGCAGGCCCGTATTTTCAAACCACGAAACCACAGTCCTAATCCCAAAGCGATCACCTACTCTCTTTTAGGCTGTCAACAAGCGTATCGGCATTTTCTCCAGCAACTTTTAAGGTGTCGTTCTTTTCTATTGGTTCGGCCGAGGCCGAACTGCTTTTCTTCCTTTTTCTGAGGAAAGTAAATGGATTGTCGAAATCTTTTCTGTAGATTATTCCGAGCCCTTGGGTTGTCAGGGCTTGTCGGAGATAATAATTCTGGTCGTTGAAATGATTGTAGGCCTTAAGTCGGAGATTGCCGTTATTGCTGAGGATATACTCCAAATCAAAGTCTCCGACGAAAGTGGTCTGGGAGGTGCTTCTATCGCGATAACCAAAATTACCGTTTAGCAGAAGACGGTTGTTGAGCAATCGCGATGACAGGGCAAGGTCTACCTCTATGTCTGAGAAGTCGCCCTTATCGCTTCGGAATGAAGGGGCAAGAGTAAATTTATCAGTCAGCTGGCCGAGCATGTTCGACAGTTGTGATGAAAGCGTGGATGACGCCACGGCTGCAAGTTCACTTCCGCTTCCCGACGTGCCCATATATTCGGGAGTATAGAATTTATTGAGAGCCAATAGGTAGATTATCTGGCGGCTCATCATGTCGTCGGTGGAAATAATGCTCTTTACTTTTCTCTCTACGTCCTGGGTCAGGGTCGGCAGCTCGATGTCAAACGTAATGTCGGGATGCTGCATCTCTCCGTCCACCATCAGCATTGCGTCGACAGGCACGTTGGTCCTTGCAAGGTCTTTATCCGTGGAGAAACTCTTGTCAAGGTCAGAGAGATTGGTGTTGACCCGGTATGACGCGGTTATATCGAGCATCGCGTTAAACGGGTCGCCATTGAAGGATATGCTGCTGCCCCTGCGGATTTTAAAGTCGCGCAATATCAGGTCTTGAAGAGAGAAATTATAGTTGCCCTCTTCGAGGGTATATTTCCCGAACATTTGCATCTCGTCGCTTTCAGAATCATAGTCCACCTGTATGTTGCCATTTCCTCTGGTCGTTATTTTATCGCCGGCCACGGGATCCATGACAAGGGTCATAAGCGTGGAGGGGGTGACGGTTCCACGGATATCAATCATGAATTTTGAAGGACTATTATTGGCGCTCTCAGCTTTTTTCCTGAATGCCGCCAGCACGGCCGGAACGCTGTCGGCCTTCAATGCCTCCCGAGCCTCTTTCCTTTTGTCGGTAAACGTCAGAAACCGATAGTCTTCCGCCGCCTGTGTGTCATTAAGAACGAACGTGAAATTGGAAGCTCCGACAGCCGTCATATCGACCGAGACAGACACGGCTCCCGGCCATCCTCTTACGACAGCGTTGCCATTGCCATAGAACGTGCCATACCAGTCGGGGTTGATTTTGGCGTTAGTATCGTAGCATAGCATGTTGCTCACGTCGGAAATCCGGAAATTAAAACGTGGGTCATGAAAATATCTATGGGTCAGCTCTCCTGTCAACAATGCGGAGTTGCCTTTCTTGTCATACAACCGGAATGAGGGTATGATTATTTTTCCGGGATTGAGTATGACAGAATCCGTGCCGTGATACGTCACATTGGTATAGTCAAGCTTTATCGATAGAGAATCCGCGAGAATCTTCCCCACCAGGTCAATATCGCTGAAAGTGCCGAACAGCTTCGCCTTCCCTGATGCGTATCCCTTGACATCTGAGGTGAACGCCGACATAAAAGGCTGAAGAAACCCGACGGGAACCCGGTCTGCGTCAATAGCGAAACTCAGAGAATCCCTTGTCACCCATATTCCGCCATCTATGCTCGAACGGCTCGCGCCGTCGCCTTTGATTTCCGCCCCGATCGCCACTTTCTTTTGATTGTTGTCCCAATGGCTCTTAATCCGGCCATCTCCAAGCACTGCTCCATTGTAGGACATCTCCTTTATACGAAGGTTGTCGGTAGAGGCCACCGGATTTTTACTGAGCACGCCATAGGCTGTCAGGTCGCCGGTGGCAATGCCTCCGAAAGTGACGTAATTGATGTTCAACGTGTCGAACACATAGCCGACATCGATATCAGCAAGCCTGACGCGGATAGAATCCGTGGCTGATGAAGACGCCTTTCCTTCAATATCAATAAACTGACCCTCATGCCATATTTTAAGACCTTTCACGTCGAGGATTCCGTCGTTGAAGCTGATGTTGCTCCTGTCTATATTCCATTTCGCAGTTCCGAACTCAAACACCGACGGGACAATATCCACCTCTATTTCCGGATTTCTGCTCAACTCATCCCTATGCAGTCTGGCGCCGAGAGAGATGGCTCCATTTAGGAATGAATTGTCGATTGTCTCCCAATTTACGTCTGCAAGGATATTATCATTCTCCCCGACTATGTTTAGCCCCACCGACATATCCCCCTTTTTCGCAGGCATAGTGGTAGCGGCGTCGATTCTCGCAATTCCATTGGCGATGTCAAGATTCAACCTCGTGTCGCGCACAAGCTTGTCCCTGCCCTTTTGCAAATATGGAATGTCGATTTTCAACGAAGCAAGATCATCGCCTGTATGCAGGGAACCAGTTATCGGAATTTCCACGAGCAGTCTATAGGGGATAGAAAGGAATTCCGCGACAGAGTTATCGGGCTTAAGCAAAAACTTGAAGTCAAGGTCTGATTGCGATTCCTTTTGATGGTCATTGCATCCAACGATGCTTGGCACCACTCTTGAAATCATACACTGCAATCCTGCTACGGCATCTTTGAACTTGAATCTCCCTGCAATCTCGCCATCTATCCAATCGCTGTTGACCGCAATCCTTCGCAATGAATCCATGGTCGCTGACTCAAGCATTATCTTGTCCAACGATATGGATTTCTTTTCCGCAGAGAAAAAGTTCAAATCTGTCAGTTCAACCTTGCCCTGGGCATTGTCAGGACTGTTCCCTACGATGTCAGCTTCGACGTTGCCGGAGAAAGTGTATCCTTCATATTTTTTCAGTATCCCCGCCATGGAAGGCTTGAAGAAGCCAATGTTGGCACTCATTTCGATCCTCGAAGCAACTCCGTCGACAATTGCCGAAGCGGAAGCCTTCATGTTGGCCATTTCATTATCGCACGATACATCAGCATTTATCTCCTTCCCCTCTTTCCAAAGTTCAGCGAATATCCCTCCATAAGTTTTCCCTTTCATCTCAATCATCGGCACACTGGCAACTGCATGACCATTAAAGTCTTTTCCATGCAAGGAACCATCAAAAGTAAGATCCAGGGATGTCATTCCGAATGTCGAGTCAGCCAAGAGTCGCCCTATATCAAGACCTTCCGTGAAAAGCTCAGCCTGAATATTGCCTGTACCCTTCCTCAAGGATTCTGTACGGGCAGAAACAAAAATATCTCCGCAAAGAGTCGACAGGTTGCAATCTGCCTCATAGTCGCCTGAAGACGGGTGAGCCTCTCCGGTAGCCGATATCTCTATTCTGCCACTACGCGACAGAATATCCTCTACCCTTTTTGGCAAAGACGCTCCTCCATTTCTGGGCAGAACACTTCCAGCTCGCGACATTTCATTATCGCCATTTCGCGGCAAAACAATAAAATCATACCAAAGACGCTCCATATCCGACTCAGACACTCTCAACTTGACGTCATCCACAATAACCTTGAGATTCTTCTTGTTTCCTATGCTGTCGGCTTCTCCGGACAAGTCGAGTGAAAACGAGCCATCTTCCGATTCAAGGCTGAATTTTGAAAGGCGGAGGGAATTGAGATTTCCTGCCACGTCAAGGGAAAGGGTCAATGGGTCGGTATAGTCGCGCAACTTGGGAAGAAGCCATGAAAAGTCGGAGGGAGCCACGAAATTATCAACCATAACGACATGATGGTCGCCCTCTTTGAGAGAATTCAGAAGGTCGGCATATCCATCGAACTCAAGTCTGAAATCAGACGGCCGTAGCTCCGTGGATGGAAGTTTCACGACAAAATTCTCCACCGACAGAGAATGAGGCGTCATATGTGCACGCAACGATATCGTCTGAACCGACAGACCCCCGGAAACCTTAAACGACAGTCGCCTTAAATCAATCTTGACGTCGTCGTTTGAAATTTTGGGAATATTTATATCCGCCTTTAAATCTTTTATATATACGTGGTTGAAATCCATGCCGGAGTAGTCTTTCCGAAAGGGCATCCATTCCTTGTCGAAAGAAGCTGAGCATTTTCTAAGAACGATGTTTCTCAGATTGATGTCGTATTGCCGTGGCTTCTTGTTTTTATCCTTTGGCTTGAAAGCATCGATAATATACTGGATGTTGAGAGGCCCTCCCTCCTTGGCTTGCCTGACAGCCACTTCGAGACCAATAATTTCGGCATAAGAGAACTCGATTCTCCTTTCAGTCAGAAGACGCCACAACGATATGCCGGCACCAAGCGTCTCTACCCGGACACACTTTTCACCATCCTTGTCCAAGACAGTCACATCGTGAAGCCGCACTTCATTAAAGGGCATTATCGACATCTCCCCAATTGAGATCTCAGATCCCAAAAATGCGGAAGCCTCCCTCTCCGCAATCCCTTTCAGTTGCCCCTGGAAAGAGGGAACGGAGATAAGGATATAGGCAGCAAGATATAGCGCGACGACCAAGATAATCGCCGTGAAAAGAATGCCTCTGGCCACTCTGTAGATACTCCTGACTTTATTCATCAAATACGCCTGACTTTGTAATCCTCAAAAAACTTACAAACTTTTTTACGATTACTTATTCATTTTTCGTCTCATAGTTCATTCAAGAAGTCAGACATCGAGCCCTTCTCCTCCCACAATCACGCCGGGCGTGATTCGGAATGCAAAATTAATCAAATTTAATCACTTCTCAGCATTCCTTCTTTTTTTATTGCAAACTTATCGCCACAGGTTTTGTCATTTCATGGAATTACGCTAACTTTGCGTATAAAATCGAAAGCCAATGAGCGTAATTATTCTTGGAATAGAGTCGTCATGCGACGACACTTCGGCGGCAGTCATCAGCGATGGCTGCCTGAAGAGCAATGTCATCGCCAGCCAGAAGGTGCATGAGCAGTATGGTGGAGTCGTGCCAGAGCTTGCCTCCCGGGCCCATCAGCTCAACATAGTGCCAGTGGTCAGCGAAGCTTTGCGGCAGGCAGACGTAAAGCTGTCTGACCTTTCCGCAATAGCCTTCACAAGAGGCCCCGGTCTTCTTGGTTCGCTTCTTGTAGGGACGTCGTTTGCAAAAGGCCTGGCGGTCGGGCTTGACAAGCCTCTCATTGACGTCAACCATCTTCATGCACACGTGCTTTCGCATTTCATAAAGAAAGGCCCATCGGACGTCGTGCCGGAATTCCCATTCATGTGCTTGTTAATCTCTGGGGGCAATTCCCAGATTGTCATTGCCAAGAGTCCTTATGAGATGGAAATCGTAGGGAAGACTATCGACGATGCAGCCGGCGAAGCGTTCGACAAATGTGCAAAGGTCATGGGGCTTCCCTATCCCGGGGGCCCTCATATCGACCGGCTCGCCGCCATCGGCAATCCTGAAGCCTTTAAATTCAGCAAGCCCCATATCCCCGGTCTTGATTATTCCTTTAGCGGACTTAAGACCTCTTTCCTATATACGCTTCGCGACAACCTCAAATCCGACCCCGACTTCGTGGAGCATAACAAGGCTGACCTTGCCGCCTCTCTTCAGAAAACGATAATCGATATCTTGCTCAACAAACTTGGCAAAGCCTTGAAAGAACATCCGGTGCGTCATATTGCCATAGGAGGAGGAGTCTCAGCAAATTCCGGAGTAAGAGAGGCCGTGGCTGATTTCTGTAAAAGAAGAGGCATTACAGCATGGATTCCTGAAAGAGCCTTCACGACCGACAATGCCGCGATGGTGGCAGCAGCCGGATATTTCAAATATACTTCAAAACAATTCTGCGATCTTTCCCTGCCGCCGTATTCAAGGGTCACAGTATAGTTAATCATAGTGCTATGAACAAGACATCAAACCCTCCCCGAAACAATAAGACTTCCGTCCATACGGAGACCCGCCATATCGTGATTTATGGATATACTCGCCAGGAATTGACAAAAGTGATCAAACACTTTGAGGCACAACTTCCGGAGTTTGTTAAAATCACAATCGATTCCTCGAATCTTGTCACTAAAATAACACTTACGGGTGTCAATTCAGGCGTGGAATTGCTCAGATTCAAAATGAATCGCTTCCACAACGACCTCAACCGGATATTTTCCCAAGAAGTCGTTTCGACGGAAGATAAATCCATAGCCCAGGTGCTTGGAGAATTATTGACGGAGCTTGATCTGACAGTCGCTTGCGCGGAAAGCTGCACCGGAGGCAACATAGCCCACAGAATCGTGCAGGTGCCGGGGTCTTCCGCATATTTTCTCGGAAGCATCGTCAGCTATTCCAACGATGTGAAGGCCGACGTGCTTGGCGTGCCTCGAAGCGACATCTCTTCATACGGAGCCGTAAGCAAACAGGTGGTGGAGGCAATGGCAAAAGGAGCGGCCACGCTAATGAGGAGCGACTGCGCAATCGCCACAAGTGGAATAGCAGGGCCCGACGGAGGCACAAAGCTAAAGCCGGTCGGGACAGTCTGGATTGGAGTGAAGTATGGCGAGACAATCGTCAGCGAATGCCATCATTTCAAAGGAGACCGCAATGACGTCATTGAGAGCGCGACAAACCATGGCATGGTGATGCTCATCAACCTTCTTAGAAACAAGTATGAAATACAGGAAGATCTTAATGATGATTGATTCTTCCTGCAGACATCATGACTGACGACAAATCTGATTCGCCCGTAAAAATTGCAACGTTTTCGGGCGAATCTTTTTATTACTCAAAAATGATTAGGAATCTTCCAACAACAACTTGGTTCGTGAGCTATTTGAGGATTACACAATTATGTTTCAGTAGTTTTTTAATTTTTTTTTACGATTTTGTTTGGAATTAAGAATCAGATTTCATATCTTTGCCGCTGAAACATCCATCTGTAAACTATTAGTCTTTTATACAATCGTGTCCAATAATAGGATATAATACTCCGGATATATGAACCATATCTAAATTTAAACTTTCCGGAAATATTGAATCCCCTTATGGACCTTCAGTAGAATAAGCTATCGTGAATGACCTACAATAATTGAACCGATATACCGCAGCTGATTCATTTTAATACCAACAACTGCCGACAGGAAACACATCCAGACCTCGAATCGGCAACACTCCATGAAAAAGCTCTTGAATGTAAGCGGGAGCATGTCGGACGTAAATTTAAGTCATTGCCATATAAAGCAA
The DNA here is from genome assembly GCA_009775375.1 of Muribaculaceae bacterium. Classification (GTDB taxonomy): domain Bacteria; phylum Bacteroidota; class Bacteroidia; order Bacteroidales; family Muribaculaceae; genus Lepagella. The sequence continues at coordinate 9,580 of VSPO01000119.1, forward strand.
GAGTCCTATCTTTATATCCAATCGTAAGCATATTAAACTGACCTTAAAAGCATTTTCCAGATCGTTTCCAGGCCAAGATTTTCCATAAATCCTTATTTATTAACCTTAATTAGGGATATTCAGTTAATGGCTAATTGATTGCTTGCTAATGTCGTAGATATTTTGTAACTTTACAAATAACCCCCGA
>VSPO01000012.1 GCA_009775375.1 Muribaculaceae bacterium
ATATTGCATCTGCGGTTTTCATGCCACAAATTTAACACTTTTCTCAAAATTCATGCACCGGGTTTTCGGCTTGAGCCCAACTTATTGAGAATCATCCTTAAATTTCTATAAGTCAATTTATAAAAAAAATATAATCACACAAATATCGGTTCAAATCGAGCGGATTTATTCGCGATTATTCTCAGAGCAAACCATAAAGAAACGCTCCATTGGCCTACAGGATGAGCTACGTCAAACGTAGCCTTTCGGCACAATGGAGCGCTATACTACCACAAAGGTAGTAATATATTTTCAAAACGCCAAACTAATTTGATTTATTCACTCACAAGCTTACTCAAACAAGAAGCGCATAAGATCTTCTATCTTGCCTACCTCCACAAGCTTTATACTTAATTTGCCACATACTCCTTTGAGATTGCCTTTCGGGATTACGGCACATTCAAACCCAAGCTTTTCCGCTTCCGCCACACGGTGCTCAATCCTGGTGACTGTCCGGATCTCTCCCGAAAGTCCCACCTCCCCGATAAATACGGTCTTCCGCGACACCGAGATGTCGAAATTAGACGACATTATCGCGGCAACCACGGCCATATCAATTGCAGGGTCTTGCACCTTCAGCCCGCCTGCCATATTAAGGAATACGTCTTTTTGTCCCAACTTGAATCTCGCCCGCTTCTCAAGCACCGCCAGAAGCATGTTGAGCCGACGTTGGTCGAATCCAGTCACGGAACGTTGAGGCGTGCCATAGGCAGCACTCGACACCAATGCCTGCACTTCCACCATAAACGGCCTTATCCCTTCCACGGTCACCCCTATTGTTATTCCGCTCATCTCCTCGTCCCTATTCTCGGAAAGAAGCATCTCCGACGGATTCATCACCTCCTTTAGCCCCTTCTGCACCATCTCATAAATCCCTATCTCACTCGTGGACCCAAAACGGTTCTTTATCGCCCTTAGAAGGCGGTAGAGATATTGGCGGTCGCCCTCAAATTGCAATACCGTATCGACAATGTGCTCAAGCACTTTAGGCCCGGCGATGGCCCCGTCTTTGTTGATATGGCCCACGAGTATCACCGGGACGTTGCTCTCCTTGGCATATCGCAACAAAGCCGCCGCGCATTCCCTGACCTGACTTACGCTTCCCGCAGCCGACTCCACATCGTCGGACGCTATGGTCTGGATTGAATCAATTATGACCAATTGCGGCTCAACATTCTCTATCTGAGTGAATATATTCCCAAGACGAGTCTCGCAAAGAATCAACGTGTTGTCGGAGACTTTTCCCAGTCGGTCGGCTCTCAATTTGAGCTGGCTCGCGCTCTCCTCCCCCGACACATATAGTATTCTTTTGTTTCTTATCGACAGGATATTCTGAAGAAGGAGCGTGGATTTTCCTATGCCGGGTTCTCCGCCTATAAGGGTCAGGCTGCCGGCCACCAGTCCCCCTCCGAGCACCCGGTTGAGCTCCTCCGATGGCATGTGTATGCGCGGTTCGACAAGCGGCTCTATTTCGGAAAGCTTGACCGGGGTCTCGGTGCGCTGACGCGACTTATTAGCCTTCCCTTTTTTCGCCACTACTACCTTCTCCTCGGCAAACGTATTCCATTCGCCACACGCCGGGCACTTCCCGAGCCATTTGGGCGACTCATATCCACATGATTGACAAAAATATATGCTCTTGGTCTTTGTTGCCATACAATAACCGGTTTTCCCTATTTATTATACTAAGATTAATTTCTATGCCCCCGGAATTCTGCAAGCACAATCCCCGTTGCCACTGCCACATTCAATGAATCAGGACACGATTGCGGACAATTCGCCGGGATCATCAAGCTATGCGTAACAAGCTTTCGAATCCGCTCGGAGATTCCATTGCCCTCATTCCCCATGATGACTACTCCCTCCTTCTCAAGCGTTGTCTTGAAAATATCATCGCCTCCCAAAAGAGTGCCATAGACGTTTCTCACCTTGCTCCGGATTATCAGTTCCTCCAAATCAGCATAGATCACCCTGACTCTTCTCAGCGATCCCATCGAAGATTGCACGGTTTTCGAATTGAAAACGTCCACCGTGTCTTGAGAGGCATATATCGTATCAAGTCCAAACCAATCGGCCGTGCGGATAATCGTCCCAAGATTTCCGGGATCCTGAATACCATCCACCATTAAATAAAACCCGTCAGGACTCAGACCGGGCAACGTAGACTCTTCCGCCAGATAATATTGAGGCAGATGAAATGCGGCCAAGACTTCAGGAGGCGTTGACAATGAAGAGACCTTTCTAATCGTTTGATGTCCTGCCTCAAATATCCGCCCCTTCGCCGACTGCACAATCCCGGGATTATGTCCGATCCATTCCGGAGAGGCCACGAGGCAGTCAAGATCAAACACTCCAAGCATATCCGCTACGCATTTTTCCCCTTCCGCGATAAAAAGCCCGTGGCGAAGCCGCCATTTCTTGTTGTGAAGAGAGGCCAATAGTGAGGTTTTTGTCTTTGATATTTCCATCTGTCGCTATTTTTGAATCAAAGATACGGTTATTTTTTGACTTATGAAAAAATTTATTTACTTTTGTGCTGCAATATCGGGATTAGTAATCGTAAAGCATAAATTTTATCAAGTTGTTTTTTATCATTACTTAGTACCCAGCTAACTAAATAAATATCTTAAATGAAATATATTGGAGCACATGTCAGCGTTGCCGGAGGTGTAGGCAACGCGCCTGTTCAGGCACACGCTATCGGGGCCAAGGCCTTCGCGCTTTTCACGGGAAGCAGTTCGCGTTGGCAATCAAAAGATATCCCGGAGGAGGAGATTGCCAGATTCAAAAGCAACTGCCAACTCTACGGATTCACCCCGGAAGTGATTCTCCCCCACGACAATTTTCTTATCAACCTTGGGTCGCCGGATTCCAAGAAACTCGCCATGTCGCGAAAATCATTTCTCGACGAGATGCGTCGCTGCATGCAGCTTGGTCTGACAATGCTTAATTTCCATCCCGGAAGCCACCTCAATGCCATATCCGAAGAGGAATGCCTCGACCGCATCGCAGAGTCAGTCAATATGACTTTGGAGAAGACTGAAGGTGTCATCGCAGTGCTTGAAAACGTAGCGGGACAAGGCTCCAACATGGGCCATAGTTTCGAGCAGCTTGCCTATATCATTGACCGAGTGGAAGACAAAAGCAGAGTCGGCGTATGCATCGACACATGCCATGCATACTCTGCAGGATTCGATCTTGCCACTCCGGAAGGGTATGAGGAAACTTGGCGACTGTTCGACTCCATAATAGGATTCAATTATCTTAAGGGAATGCATCTCAATGACGACAAAAAGGAACTGGGATCGAGAATCGACCGCCATGCAAGCATCGGCATGGGCACTTTGGGCAAGGATTTCTTCTCCCGGCTTGTCAACGACCCGCGTTTCGACAATATCCCCCTGATTCTTGAGACGCCCGACGAGGCTGCGTGGCCTGAAGAAATAGCCTGGCTATATTCTGAAATCAGATAAACAGATCTCTTTTGATAGATACCTAATTGACAAAACTATAAAATCAAATACATACGATGAAAACAAAACCGGATTTAGGCTTCTGGAAGCTATGGAATCTGAGCTTCGGTTTTTTCGGAGTCCAGATTGCGTATGCCTTGCAGAGTGCCAATGTTTCGCGTATTTTCACCACTATTGGTGCGGATCCGCATGAGCTAAGTTATTTTTGGATTCTCCCCCCCTTGATGGGACTGCTGGTGCAGCCGGTCGTAGGAATGATGAGCGACCGCACTTGGAATCGCTTCGGACGCCGTCTCCCATATCTTATACTTGGAGCGCTTATCGCCGTAGTAGTGATGTGTCTGCTTCCAAACGCAGGAAGTTTCCATTTCACGGTGGCAAGCGCAATCCTATTTGGCATCATTGCTTTGATGCTTCTCGACACTTCCATCAACATGGCAATGCAACCCTTCAAGATGCTTGTCGGCGACATGGTCAACGAGAAGCAGAAAGGTCTTGCCTATTCAATCCAAAGCTTCCTTTGCAACGCAGGCTCAATCGTGGGATATATATTCCCGATATTATTGGGATGGATAGGACTTCAAAACACGGCCCCTCACGGTGTCGTACCCTCCACCGTCATATGGTCTTTCTACATCGGAGCCGCCATTCTGCTTATTTGCGTCATCTATTCTCTTATAAAGATTAAGGAATGGCCTCCTCAGGTCTACAATGAATACAACGGCGGGGAAGAGCGAGGCAAGGAGAAATCTCCCGGGGTCATAAGGCTTCTCCGCAATGCTCCTTCGACATTCTGGACGGTAGGAGTCGTGCAATTCTTTTGCTGGTTCGCATTCCTTTTCCTTTGGACTTACGCCACCAACACTGTAGCCTTCAAGGCTTTTGACACGCCATCTATGGAAAGCGTGGCAGGTATTGCCGACGGCGACAAGGTCTATAAATCCAAAAACATTCTGCTTGGTGATTCCGTGCTCATCGTAAGCCATGGAAGCGCACTCGCTCAGGGAGTCGAAGCAGGGGGAATATTTTATCCCGCCTCAACGGTAGTTGTCAATGGCAATGACACTATTGTTTCCGACCATCACATCGTAAATGATGAGAACGGCTATGCAAAGGCTTCATTCAACAAGCCTCTTTCTCAAATCTCCTCCCTTTCCATCGACGGACGTTCCGTTCCTGATTTTTCGAATGCCAAAGTGGTGGATTATCTTTCAAGACTCCAGGGACCGGTGACCCTGACGGAGGCCGCAATAGTGGCTGAGGGGGAAGACGGGACTCTTACGATTGAAGACGCTTCGAGCCATCAGGTGAAGGACGCTTCCAAATGCAGCTACGTGACCAATATCGTCCTTAATGCCGCCACTCCGCAATACAACGACGCCGGCAACTGGGTAGGTCTGCTATACGCAATCCAGGCCTTGGGATCAGTCGTATGGGCCGTGATGTTGCCGAAATTCAGGAGCCGCAAATTCTCCTATTCCTTAAGTCTTGTCCTTGCGGGAATCGGGTTCATAATGATGTCGTTCATCACCAACCAATGGCTCCTTTTCCTCGCCTTTATCCTTATTGGATGCGGATGGGCGGCAATGCTCGCATGGCCTTTCACGATCCTGACAAATTCAATCAAAGGTGGGAATATCGGAGCTTATCTCGGTTTGTTTAACTGCACGATCTGCATTCCTCAGATTGTAGCGGCATTGGTCGGAGGCGTGATCCTTTCCATTATGAGCAAACCGGGCGAAGTGGCGCCTGAGTATCTGATGATGACAATCGCGGGAGTCGCAATAATCATAGGCTCTGTCTGTGTCTTCTTCATCAAAGAGAGCAACGACGGAAATGCCCCGAAAGAGGCTCCGGTGGAAAGTGAGAATATCTGATCGCCAACCACTCCAAAGTTAAACATAAAGGCGAGCCAATCGATTGGCTCGCCTTTATGTTATATGGCTCCTTTTTATCTCCAAGGAAATTCCTCAGGCACTGGATGCCCCTTCACCACTTGACGCACTGTGCTGCAAAAGCTCCTGACCATCTTCTTGACAGGTCCGGGCTCCATACCAAGCACCTTGTATAGCAGGCCGGCATCATTTGGAAGCCGTGTTATCCCTGCCGCGATCATATTACTTCGGTCGAGAAAAGCCTCGGTCCTGTCGTAAATCTCATCCGCCTTTTCCTTGGGAGTCATGACGAGAACATTGGCAAAGACATCAAATCTTCCCATCACGCCAAGATTTCTGGGATGCTCCATAGCAGGGTCGATGACGAATTTCTCTCTGAACAGTTGCTTGCCGTCGGGACGCTCCCCATGGCTGCAAACTGAAAGAATATCGTATTGGAAAAGTTCTCCCTCGTTGTAATATTTCCTTCCGCCCATGAAAATCTCAGAATAAAAGACCGTGGCATTCTCCGCTACAGTCAGACGCGTATCTGATATGAAACGTGTGTGCTTGCACGGAATCACCGGTTCGGGCATGAACTCAAGATAGGCATTGTCTTCAAGCACAATGTTCTGGACGAGTCCGGAATAGTTGTATCTCATCTCTGCCAACTTCGTTGCGGCTCCTGTGGAGACCCATGCATAAGCATCTTTCTTCACAGTTATATCCTGCCGGTATCTATCGCCATCCACGTTCGGACCTCCCGACGACAGAATGTAGACGCAAGGCATTTCAGGCATCTCCTCGTCGAAATACAGCTCTTGCTGCACGATAAGCGGATGGCGCCTGTCCAAGTCCCTGAGGATGCTTTTCCCCTCCTTGTCGAGCTCAAATCCAAGACGCAGATACCCATGCTTGCCGGGCGCTCCGACATACATGGCTTCAGGCTCCTTAAGATAGCGAGCCATCTCCCGCGCCGCAGAGAAATCCACCTCCGGGGCTATTGTCTTTTCCTTTTTCTGGCTGATCATATCATTCCTTGCCACCGGTTTTGTCGAAAAGAGCCATCTTGAAGATGAGGTCTACAAGTTCGTCTATTCCCTCCCCGGTCATACAATTGGTGAATACAAACGGTTTGCCAGGACGCATAAGACGTGAGTCATGGTCCATCACCCCAAGGTCGGCATGCACGTAGGGGGCAAGATCCGTCTTATTTATGACGAGAATGTCGCTCTGAGAAATTCCGGGGCCATCTTTGCGTGGGATTTTGTCGCCGGCAGCCACGTCGATGACGTATATAAAGAAGTCCACCAAGGCAGGAGAGAATGTCAGGGTCAGATTATCGCCACCACTCTCTATAAGCACTATGTCGGAATCAGGAAATTTCTCTTCCATCTCTTCCACGGCCGCGATATTCATTGAAGGGTCTTCCCTGACAGCCGTATGAGGACACGCACCCGTCTCCACTCCTATTATTTTGTCTTCCACGAGAATCCCCTTCAAGGTCTTTCTGACGTGTTTAGCATCTTCCGTGGTCACGATGTCGTTAGTGATAATAAGCACCTTCTGCCCAAGCTCAAGAAGCCTGGGAGTGATTGCCTCTATCAGAGCGGTCTTTCCTGATCCTACAGGACCGCCAATTCCTATTCTACACGTATTCGACATATCTTATTTCTTATTCAAAATTTTGTTGATAACTGTATTTTCTTGTCTTTAATGGATTTCAGTTCATGAACATCCTCATATTGCCCTTCTCATGAAGGGATGCGAGGATATCAAGTTCGGGATAGAACGCATTCATGTCTCCGGGCTGCATTTTTGAGGCCTCTTCATATAGGGCCGGAATCTCTCCGGCAAGTTTCTCAAGAATTAATTGTGTGTCGTAGTGAGAAACCTTCACGCAACGCAACGCCGCACTGAGCACCATATTGATAATCCCGTATTGATGGGAGCAGAACAATTCGCGCTCCCCTATTCCGGCGGCGGCAAATGTCATTCCCTGCGCCACCGGATACGTGCCCGGTGTTTCTCCGCTTTTTATGTCGCCGAGCCATTGCTCTATCATGCCGTTGTCGAAGAGTCTCACGGCCAACTCAGCCAGTTTCTTCCCCATTCTTTGGATCATGAGCCGCGCCTCTGAATTCATCTTGAACATTATCAAATAGCGGTCCATTTCGCGGCAGGTGTCATAATCCTTCTTCAGGAAAGCCCTGTGAGTATGAATGGCGGCAACCCCGTCGCTATAGGCAGCCTGATGGGATTGGGCCCTTGTGAACGCTTCCAATGATGCTGCATCTGTCACAATGTTTTCGAAAGATGCCGTTTCCAGACTGTTGGAAAAGGAAAAGGTTCCGACCGGAAATGTGGAGTCAGTGAACTGCAACAACCGCATCAAGGCAACCATGTCTTTTTCTCGCGACATAGGCCTCAGTGGTTATGACAATGACAATCGCCATGATCATGGTCATGATGATGGCCCTCTCCGTGCTCGTGTTCATGGCAGTGCACGATGTGGCCATGCGAATGTTCGTGGCTATGGCTCTCATGACCGGCGCCTCCGAAAAGTCTGCGGATCTCGTGAGGGGCAAGATAAGGGATTATCTCCATCCCTTTTTGGAATTCATACGTAATCCCTTCTATGTGATGTGTCTCCATGACGGAAAGCATCACCTTCTTATCCACCGTCAAGGGGACGTACACCTTGGTGCCTTTCACCACTGCAGGCCAATGCTGGTTGCCTACGGCATGGCCAAGTTCCACCGACACTCGGATTATGGTCTGTGGGTCATTATCGGCAAGCCCCGACATATCGATGACAAGCACCGGACTTAACTCTATCTTCAATACGGCAGCTTTCCCTGTCTCGGGATCATAATATATTACGTCGCCGTCAACTATTTGTGAGTGTCGCGCAAGGGCTATGGGATATTCCTCCCCACTGACGCCTTTCCCAAGGAAACGCGATTTCTGGGCGGTCCATTGGTCGAGGAATATGTAATCCACCTCGGCGTTCTCCAGCTTCTCTTTCCATTCCGGAGAAAGATTGATGTTGCCTAATATATCGTTGTAAACTTTCATTGCTGTCTGATTAGAATAATACAGGGGGAGGCCTCTGCGACCCCCTCCTGTATCTGATGGTTATTTCTGTTTTTTATATCTCTGCATATGATTGATTAGCTGAACCAATACAACTGTGCAAGCGGAAGCTCCTTGGCAGGAGCCACATATGCCTTGTAGCCATCGACTGTGACCTCGAATGTCTCCGGATTAACCTCGATCTGTGGTGTCGCAGTATTTCTGACCATATCCGCCTTCGTAATCTGGCGCACGCCGTGCACAGGATAGATTATTGAATCAAGCCCGAGCTTTTCCTTAATGCCAAGGTCGTAGGAAGCTCTGGATACGAAGGTCATTCTCGTTGTCTCTATTGCCTTCTGTGTTGCCCCATACATCGGACGCATTATCTTGGGCTGTGGCGTCACAAGCGACGAATTGGGGTCTCCCATGTTGGCCCAGTTTATCAGACCACCCTTTATCACGAGTTGCGGTTTTACGCCGAAGAAAGCAGGCTCCCACAACACGAGGTCGGCCATCTTCCCTTTTGCAATCGAACCGAGCACGTCGCTTATGCCGTAGCATATAGCCGGATTCAATGTTATCTGTGCAAGATAACGGAGCACACGGAAGTTGTCGTTGCCCTCGGCGTCCTCCTTGAGTTTTCCACGTGCATTCTTCATATATGAAGCCACCTGGAATGTCCTCATGAAAGATTCTCCGACACGGCCCATTGCCTGCGAATCCGACGACACCATGGAGATGATGCCCAAATCGTGGAAGATATTCTCTGCCGATTGTGTCTCGGGGCGCACGCGGCTCTCAGCGAATGCCACGTCGGAAGGTATCTTCGGATTGAGGTTGTGGCAAACCATAATCATGTCGAAGAGCTCTGCCTGGGAATTTATGCCGAATGGAAGAGTGGGGTTGGTCGACGACGGAAGCACATTGGCCATAGAAGCGATTTTAAGCAGGTCGGGGGCATGGCCGCCGCCGGCTCCCTCAGTGTGGTAGGAGTGGATGGTTCGTCCGTCGATGGCTGCGATTGTGTCTTCCACGTAGCCGGCCTCGTTGAGAGTATCGGCATGGAGAGCCACCTGCACGTCATATTTGTCGGCACATTCCATGACGCTTCTCAAAGCAGCCGGGGTGGTGCCCCAGTCCTCATGAATCTTGAAGCCGCAAGCTCCGGCCTCGGCCTGTTCTGCAAGGTTTTGCCTGATTGAGCAGTTGCCCTTTCCAAGAAAACCGACATTGATAGGAAGGCTTTCTGCTGCCTTAAGCATTTCCTGAAGGTTCCAGCGTCCAGCCGTGATGGTAGTTCCGTTGGTGCCGTCCGTAGGCCCGATTCCGCCCCCGATCAATGTTGTTATGCCATTCGACAGGCAGTTGATAGCCTGCTGAGGGCAGCAGAAATGCACGTGGCCGTCGATTCCGGCAGCCGTTAGGATCATGTGCTCTCCGGAAATAGCATCGGTGGATGGGCCGGTCACGAGATCTGGTGAAACTCCGTCCATTATGTTGGGATTTCCGGCCTTTCCTATTCCGGCGATTTTTCCATCCTTCACGCCCACGTCTGCTTTTACAACGCCTAAGATTGGGTCGAGAATAGTCACGTTGGTGATGACCAGGTCGAGGCTTCCCTGATCGCATGAGCAATCATTGGCAAGCCCCATGCCATCGCGAAGAGTTTTGCCGCCTCCATAGACGAGTTCATCGCCATAGACACGTAAATCCTTCTCTATCTCGACGTAGAGATCTGTATTGCCGAGGCGGATCTTGTCGCCCACTGTCGGGCCGAACAGATTATTATATTCTTGTCTTGATATTGTAGCCATAGTTATGTGCTGTCTTTATTTTTTTATCTGATTTTGGGTGTATTCCGACTTTTCTTCCTCCTCTGAAGCGCATTTGAAGCCGTATTCCTTCATGCGGCGCACTGCCTCGATGCTTTTCGGATAGAATGTCGGGGTGTCCTCAAGTCCGGTGTAGCCGTTTACAAGGTCATTAAAGCCGATCGTACGGCGCTTCCCGCCATATCTTACGAGATCCACCTCTTTCTCTTCTCCGGGCTCGAAACGGATGGCGGTTGTTGCCGGGATGTTGAGATGATAACCCAAAGCCTTCGGACGATCAAATTCCATATATCTGTTCACTTCAAAGAAGTGGAAATGACTGCCCACTTGTATGGGCCTGTCGCCGGTGTTCCTGACAGTCAGTTTGACTGTGCGTCGATTGGCATTATATTCTATAGGAGAATCAGAAAGGATCACGCCCCCGACTGCTACATGCTCTTTCGGCGTGAATCCCGCTACATTAGGATATGCTATATCTGGTTTGCCCGTGAATACGCCGTTAGGGGTGGTGTATTCTTCTATGGCTGGATTGTTTGCTTGGTCCATGGCGTTATTGGATTTGATGTGTTTTTACTTGATTGGTTGATGAATGCTGACCAGACGCGAGCCGTCGGTGAATACGGCCTCTACTTGGAGTAGGGTTATCATATCCGCCACTCCCTCCATGACCTGGTCTTTTGTAAGGACATTGGAGGCATCGTGCATCACCTCTTCTACGGTCTTCCCCTCTCTGGCTCCTTCAAGGGCGGCACTCGTGATATAGGCTACGGCCTCGGGATAATTGAGTTTCAAGCCTTTCTTCAATCTTCTCTCTGCTATGAGGCCTACCATCAGCAGCGTCAGCTTGTCTTGCTCTTTCGGTGTAAAATGCATATTATGATAGATTAGATGTAAGCATGTCTATATATTTAGGCACACGGGACTACTGATAAAGCCGTCCTTATCTTTTACAACAAGTCGTAATCGCTTTTGTTCTTGCAATAATCCATTTTTCAACATATCAGAGAAAAAAAAATATGGCCTCGGATGGAAAACACCCACCCAAGGCCATCTTTATCGGGAATTGATAAATATATTTCTTATTCCGTGATTATCCTGCGCGCTCCAATATATCGGGAGGAATAATAACCACTGTTAGTATCTATGCGGATTCCTCGCGAAGTGCTCGCATGAATGAAGGTAAACGTGCCTTTCTCATTGTCTGCACTGACCACAATGCCGACATGGCCTACTCCACGCCGGCGGTTGCGCCCCGTGAAAAAGACCAAGTCTCCTTCCCGCAATTCTTTAGTGCTGATTGCTTCCCCCTGAGTGTACTGGGCCTGCGACGAAGCATTCAAATCATAGCCAAACTGGCGGTAGACATAGCTTGAAAAGCCTGAACAATCGAATGCGCTCGGGCCTTTGGCTCCTCTTCTATATCTTTTCCCCATATGAGAACGAGCTTCTTTAAGAAGGTCTCTCACCATTGCCGTAGATTCTGAAGAAAGCTTGTTTTCTTCAAGGATATCCGACTCTCGACGGTCAACGTCCTGACGGATAAAGTCTTTTATGACATTCTTATCCATCTTCGATTTGACATTCGCGAGTTGTGCTTTATGAGCAGCCTCATGGGCGTTAAGAGTATGGTGTCCTTGTCCGGATGCAGATAATGCCCCGACAGCCAAGAATAATATGCTGAGTATGTTTGGAAATTTCATGGGTGGGTTATACTTGAAGACGGGCTTTATTCCGTTTCGTTTGCAAAATTAACTAAATTTTCACAAAGCAACAAATCAACGATTCTAAATATCAATAATTTAAACTTATTTATAATTTGGCACAATCGAGCAGAATGTGTGCATATGCCAATCAAGAGCCGCCAAGCTATTCTTGCCAAGTAAGATTTTTACGCCATATTTATGAGATTTCGCCTTTTCATTCGTTATTACTCTAAAGGCCATGTGCGCCTCGCTATGGAAACCTCCAACTTAACTAATATGAATAAATTACTTACATTGACTCTCGGCCTCGCCACGGTCATGCCTCTTGCGGCAAAAGACCGTATGACTCACGACCCCAAGGCCACAAACTCCGAAACCATCCTCCATGCTTGGAGCTGGAACTTCCCGACCATCGGCAAGAATATGAAAAAAATTGCCGACGCAGGATTCACGATGGTGCAGACGTCTCCGGTGCAGAATTGCTACGCTCCCGAGGGAAGCGGAAAACTGATTTTCGACGACAATGTCAAAGAGGGAAACTGGTATTACTACTATCAGCCGACCGATTGGAAAATCGGCAACAACATAGTAGGTTCGCGCCAGCAGATGAAACAAATGATGGACTCTGCCGCAAAATACGATATAAGGGTAATAGTCGACGTTCTCCCCAACCACACCGCTTTCGATATTGATGCCGTCTCCGATGATTTCTATAAAGCCGTTGGCGGACGCGACAAAATGTTCCATTCCAAAGGATTGACTCCTATAGAAGACTACAACGACCGCAATCAATGCACGCTTATGGCTATGGGAAATCTTCCTGACGTCAATACCGAAAACCCTGACTTCCAAAAATATTATCTGCAATTCGTCAACGACCTTCTGGAATTGGGGGTCGGTGGATTCAGATACGACACTGCAAAGCACATCGGCGTCCATTCCGATCCGGTGGATTCCGCCTCTGGAGTAAAGGAAAATGATTTTTGGGATGTCGTGACCGGAAGAAAGGCCGTAAAGGGCATCAAACTCGCATTGCCCTACGATTCCTTATTCGTTTATGGAGAAGTGCTTCAAGACCGCAACGTGCCTGAAAATGAATACGCCGACTATATGGGGCAGACCGCGTCAGGCTATGGGCATGTGCTCAGGGAAGCTCTCGACAAAGGTTCGGCCAACGGAATAGACATTATGAGCTGGCATCATTCCGCCGCCCCGGAGTACCTGACCACATGGGTCGAAAGTCATGACACGTATGCCAACGCCCACGAATCCGCTCATCTGTCGGACGACCAAATCCGCACCGGATGGGTGTTCCTCACCGCTCGGCAAAATGGCACTCCCCTCTTCTTCAGCCGCCCTGCAGGATCTACCCGTAAAAATTATTGGGGAAACAATAGGCTTGGTGAAAGGGGAAATGACGAGTTCTTTCATCCCGAGGTTGTGGCCGTTAATAATTTCAGAAAGAAAATGGCAGGACAACCCGAGGATATCCGCTCATCCGAAAATGGGCAGGTGCTTCTTGTCAATAGAGGGAAAAAAGGCGCCGCCGTCATCAACATCTCGAAAATTGCCAATTCTGTCAATTTGCCGACAGGCCTCCCCGATGGGACTTATAAAGACGTGGTCTACGGAAAGGAATTCAAGGCAAAGAAGGGCATGCTCCATGGCCAGCTTGCCCCCGAACGCAGCTATCTGCTGGAAAAGAAATAAGTTATCATTGACTAAGAGGCCTGATTACTTGCTCTGCAAAAAAAGCATAAAATAGAAACATTCCGACCCGTCGGAATGTTTCTATTTTATGTCGCGATGCACATCAACTCTCCCCTTTTCTCATCCTGACATTCACGTGACAAGTTCTTACAGATTCGTCTCAAATGCTTTTTATCATAAAAGCTATGCAATCCTATGGAATATTGGCACGGTATTTGATTAGACAAAAATAGAAATAAAAAAATAACCTTTAAAACCACAACCGATATATGAATATCAAACCTCTGGCCGACAGAGTGCTCATCGAGCCCACGGCCGCAGAAGAAGTCACGATGGGTGGCATCATCATTCCGGATTCAGCAAAGGAAAAACCTCTCAAAGGGAAAGTGCTTGCCGTAGGCAATGGCACGAAAGACGACCCCATGGTCCTCAAAGAGGGAGATCAAGTGCTCTATGGAAAATATGCGGGCACTGAAATCGAATTCGAGGGAACGAAATATATCATGATGCGCCAGAGCGACGTCCTCGCCGTGATTTGCGCATAACAAAAAAACGTGTTGAAGGCAAACACATTAAAAAAGACTTTAAGAAATGGCTAAAGAAATCAAATTCAATATCAAAGCTCGCGAGGAGCTTAAAAACGGTGTCGACGCGCTTGCCGACGCAGTGAAAGTGACACTTGGCCCTAAAGGCCGCAATGTAATCATCGAAAAGAAATTCGGCGCGCCTCATATCACGAAAGACGGAGTGACCGTAGCGCGTGAAATCGAACTTGAAGACGCTTTCCAGAACATGGGTGCACAGCTCGTCAAGGAGGTTGCATCAAAGACCGGCGACCAGGCTGGCGACGGAACGACCACAGCCACTGTCCTCGCCCAGTCAATCGTAAACGTAGGCCTCAAGAATGTGGCTGCCGGAGCCAACCCCATGGACCTCAAGAGAGGTATCGACAAGGCGGTATCTGCCGTAGTGGAGGGAATTAAGGCTCAAAGCCAGGAAGTGGACGACGATATGGAAAAGATCGAGAACGTTGCCCGCATATCCGCCAACAATGATGAAAAAATTGGCGCACTCATCGCTGAGGCTATGAAGAAAGTCAAGAAAGAGGGTGTAATCACCGTTGAGGAGGCCAAAGGCACGGAGACAACTGTAGATGTCGTAGAGGGCATGCAGTTCGACCGTGGATACATCTCCCCCTACTTCGTGACCAACAGTGAGAAAATGGAATGCGAGATGGAGTCTCCATTCATCCTTCTCTACGACAAGAAGATTTCCAATCTTAAAGAACTTCTCCCCATTCTTGAGAGCGTCGCACAGAGCGGACGTCCATTGCTTATCATCGCGGAAGACGTAGACAATGAAGCTCTTGCAACTCTCGTAGTCAACCGTCTTCGTGGTTCCCTGAAGATTTGCGCTGTAAAAGCCCCCGGATTCGGCGACCGTCGCAAGGAAATGCTTGAGGATATCGCCATCCTGACCGGCGGCACCGTCATCAGCGAAGTCAAGGGAATGCAGCTTGCTCAAGCAAACGTTCAGGATCTTGGCACTGCCGACAAAGTGACCGTAAACAAAGACAACACCATTATCGTAAACGGTGCCGGTTCAAAAGAGGCTATCGCCGAGCGTGTCAACCAGATTAAGGCTCAGATTGAGACCACAACTTCCAACTACGATAAGGAGAAACTCCAGGAACGTCTCGCCAAGCTCGCCGGCGGCGTTGCCGTCCTCTACATAGGTGCTGCCTCCGAAGTTGAGATGAAAGAGAAGAAAGACCGTGTCGACGATGCTCTTTCCGCAACGCGTGCTGCAATTGCGGAGGGAATCGTTCCCGGTGGTGGCGTAGCCTACATCCGTTGCCTCTCAAAGCTCGATGAACTTAAGGGCGACAATGATGATGAGAACACAGGTATCGCCATAATCAGAAGGGCCATCGAAGAACCTCTGCGTCAGATTGTGGCAAACGCTGGTGTTGAGGGAGCCGTGATTGTCCAGAAAGTCAAGGAGGGCGAAGGCGACTATGGATACAATGCCCGCACTGATACGTTTGAGAATTTCTTCGCAACCGGAGTCATCGACCCAGCCAAAGTGACAAGGGTTGCTCTGGAGAATGCAGCAAGCATTGCCGGAATGTTCCTGACGACAGAATGCGTGATCGCCGACAAAAAAGAAGAAAATCCTGTCCCCCCGATGGGCGCTCCCGGCATGGGTGGCATGGGCGGCATGATGTAATCCATCCCCATCACAATAAAAAAATCACCTTCGGATATCCAAAGGTGATTTTTTTTATTGTCTCAAAGAAATCTTTATAGCTATGACAGCTACAACAGCTATAACAGCTACAACAGCCATAACAGACATAATAGCCATAACAGCTATAGCAGCTATAATACACTCTTCATAAAATACAAAATCGAAACAAAAATTTTCAAAACGGAACACTTTTGTTTTTCAAAACAAAACAAAATTTTTCAAAACAGAACACAAAAACAGGAAACGGAAAAACTCAAAAACACCAAAACACCGCCGGATGGCATTACCGCGCCGCGACCAAGGGTCGCGGTCCTCAAGTCCTCGTTCCGTTATCGCCAACTTAGAGCAGATATAATAACAAAGAAAGAAGTCTGCACATCGATAAAAATTCCAACCACACCCATTTTTCTCGATTTCTAAACATCTTCATTCAATTTTTTTCATTAACTTTGATGGCAAAAGATTTAAGCTATGAAAAAATTAATACCCATAATATCAGCAGTTATTGTTTTTCTTGCTGCCTGTGCATCCGGCTTCAACCAGAACAAGGCAGAGGAATTGCTCGAAAAGAACTCCCTCGACAGCGATGACTACAACGAGCTGATTCAGCTTTATGACGACGGCATGGCCGACGCCATTGAATTCTCAAAAAAAGAAGCAAAAGACCTTTCTGAAAGCGAACGGAACGAGGTGCTGACCGTATTTGCAATAGGAATGAGGCTAAGCAAAGATGAAGACAAACTTTCAGAATCCCAGAAAAAGGAATTCGAACGAATAAATCAAAAGGGCACCGACGAACTTAAGAAATGATTTCAATCAACAATCTTTCTGTAGAATTTTCCTCTCACCCTCTTTTCACGAACGTATCTTTTGTCATAAATCCCTCCGACAAAATCGCGCTTGTCGGAAAGAACGGTGCGGGCAAATCCACCATGCTGAAAATTCTTTCAGGCCTGCAGCTTCCATCCGAAGGAAACATAGGGAAACCATCCGACATCACTATCGGCTATCTTCCACAGCAAATGAAAATAGCCGACGACACTACGATATTTGAAGAAACAAAGAAGGCTTTTAAGGAGAGAACATCCCTTGAAGAGGAACTCGAAGCCCTCAATCGCAAACTTGAGGATTACGAGGACTTCGAAAGCGAAGAATATACAAAGCTCCTTGAGAGAATCGAATATCTCCACAATAGAATCGCCGTCGATGACACATCGAATGTCGAGGCGGAAATAGAGCGGACACTGACGGGACTCGGATTTAAACGATCCGATTTTTCCCGACCTACAAGCGAATTCTCCGGAGGATGGCGAATGAGGGTGGAATTGGCAAAGATTCTTCTTCAGCAGCCCGACGTGTTGCTGCTCGACGAGCCCACCAACCATCTTGACATTGAATCTATCCAGTGGCTTGAATCTTTCATCCAGTCAAAGGCAAAGGCTGTCGTGCTCGTGAGTCATGACAAGGCATTCCTCGACAACGTCACAAAGAGAACAATTGAAATCTCCTGTGGCAGGATATACGACTACAAGGTCAGCTATACCCCTTTCGTCAAGCTGAGGGAAGAACGCCTGCAGCAACAGATGCGAGCATATGAAAACCAGCAAAAACTGATAGCCGACACAAAGGATTTTATCGAACGCTTCCGATATAAAGCCACAAAGGCTGTGCAGGTGCAGAGCCGCATCAAGCAGTTGGAAAAAATAGTCCCGATTGAAGTTGACGAGGTCGACACATCGAGGCTTCACCTTAAATTCCCCCCTGCCCCGCGCTCGGGCGACTATCCCATCATTTTGGAGGGCGTCGGGAAAACATATGGCGACCACCTCGTGTTCGCAAATGCGGAATTCACTCTGAAGAGAGGAGACAAGGTGGCCTTTGTCGGAAAGAATGGTGAAGGAAAGTCAACTCTCGTCAAATGCATAATGGGAGAAATTCCTTTTGACGGGCATCTGAAATTAGGGCATAACGTGGAAATCGGATATTTTGCCCAAAACCAGGCTCAATTGCTCGATGAATCCATCTCCGTGTTCGACACTATCGACAATGTCGCGACCGGAGACATCCGCACAAAAATCCGAGACATTCTCGGAGCATTCATGTTTGGGGGCGAAGCCTCAGACAAGAAGGTGAAGGTATTGTCGGGCGGAGAGAAAACCAGACTGGCGATGATCAAGCTACTTCTCGAACCCGTCAATTTCCTCATACTCGACGAGCCAACCAATCATTTGGACATGAAGACCAAAGAGATTCTGAAAGAAGCCATAAAAGACTTCGACGGAACCGTCATAGTCGTCAGCCATGATCGTGAATTCCTTGACGGACTGGTCGAGAAAGTCTACGAATTCGGTGGCGGAGAAGTTAAAGAGAATCTTGGCGGGATATATGATTTCCTTAAAAGAAAAAAACTCGCAAATCTCTCCGAGCTTGAGAAGTCTGCCTCGGTCTCCAAAATGCCGACTCCGGAGCCAGCTTCAACAGACTTGAACACCGATTCCGAGAGCCAACGTCCCCCTTCTTCCGCCTTAAGCTATGCCGAACAAAAAGAGAGGGACAAAGCCATTCGGAAAGCTGAAAAGGCTGTAAAAACAGCCGAGGAAAAGATTGCGTCGCTCGAAAAAAGACAGCAAGAATTGGAAGCAAAGCTTGCCGCAGGCGACGCCTCATCAGAAGTGCTCGACGAATATTCAAGCATCTCTACAAAACTTGAAGAAGAGATGGGGTCTTGGGAACAAGCACAACAAAATCTCGAAAACCTGCTTAATCAATAACTCGCGTAGCCAAAAGCCTCAAAAACAAGAGGCCAACCGCTCCTCCCTAAGTCTTATAAAGCGACTTTTCAATTGGGAAGACTCCAATCATCTTTTGACTAATCTTAGAAATGGAAAAAAACATTAACCACGATAAAAATATACGAGCCGACCACGACAACATCGGTATACGTCACGGAATTGACTTGTCAAACCTTGACAATGACGTCAATCCCTCAGAAAATTTCTACAAGTATGCCTGCGGAGGATGGATGAAGAAACATCCTCTGACAGCTGAATACTCCAGATTCGGGACATTCGACTTGCTCCGGGAAAACGCACGCGAACAATTAAAGGACCTCATTATTAACCTTGAGCATAATCCTGACTCAAAAGTGAAAGGCACGGACGCCCAGAAAGTGTGCGACCTATATCGAATGGGAATGGATTCTGAGCGACTTAACAGGGAAGGAGCGGCCCCCTTGCGCCCTTTCATCGACAAAATCATGCAATCGAAACCGGAAGACTTCACGGAGTTATTGTCGTGGCTTCACAACGGCATATGCAATTCCTTTTTTGCAACCGGAGTAGGTGCCGATTCCAAAGACTCCGACCGCAATATCATGCATATCGGGGAAGCCGGCCTCGGGCTCGGTGACCTCGACTTCTACCTTGAGGACAACGAAACCAACCGAAAGATTCTTTCGGCCTACCGGACATACGTGAAACGCCTGATGGAGCTTATCGGATATGATGAAAGGCAATCGGAAAGAGTCTGGAACAACGTCATTTTCATCGAGACGGAATTTGCAAAACACAAGATGACCCGCGAACAAAGACGCAATCCTCTGGCCAGATACAACATCCGCACTCTTGAACAAATCTCGCTCGACTACCCGAACATCGACTGGAAAATTTATTTTGAACGACTCGGAGTGACGGGCCTTCAGGAAGCCAACGTATCCTCTCTTGGATTCATGGAATTCGTGAATTCATTTCTTCCCACCCTGACATGGGAGCAGATAAAGGATTACGTGCTCTATGAGATGGTCACTGATTCATCAGGCGTCTTGAGCGATGATTTCCACGATGCTAATTTTGAAATGTTCGGAAGAGTCATGAGCGGAAAAGAGGAACCCGAACCCCGTTGGAAGAGAGCCATGACTATTCCGAATTCAATGCTCGGAGAAGCGGTCGGGAAGCTATACGTTGCAAAATATTTCCCTGACGACAACAAGGCATACATGCTGACTCTTGTTGAAAACCTACGTATGGCCCTTGCATTGCACATTGACAACCTTACATGGATGTCCGACCAGACCAAGGCCAAGGCAAAAGACAAGCTCGCCGCATTTTCCGTAAAGATAGGCTATCCCGACAAATGGAAAGACTATTCAGAAATCGACGTCGATCCCAATCAATCTTATCTTGAGAACGTCTACAAAGCCTCTGTATGGTACACGCAAGACAACATGCGCAAACTTGGCAAACCCGTCGACAAGACGGAATGGCACATGACGCCGCAGACAGTAAATGCCTACTACAACCCCACCTCGAATGAGATATGTTTCCCCGCCGGAATTCTTCAGCCTCCCTATTTCGACCCCACTGCCGACGATGCTCAAAACTACGGCGCTATCGGAGTGGTCATTGGCCATGAAATGACACATGGATTTGACGATCAAGGAAGACAATTCGACAAAAACGGGAACCTCCATAATTGGTGGCTTCCAGAAGATTCCGAACGCTTCAACAAGCTCACAGAAATCCTCGTCCGCCAGTTTGATGACGTGGAAGTGGCTCCCGGAGTCCATGCCAACGGCACGTTTACGCTTGGCGAAAACATCGCCGACCAAGGAGGACTAAGAATCGCCTTGACTGCCTATCTCCAATCTATGAAGGGCAAGGACCTTTCTGAAATCGATGGATTTTCTGCGATACAGAGATTCTATCTATCCTATGCCAATGTGTGGGCCGGCAACATCCGACCTGAAGAAATTATTGTCAGGACAAAGACAGACCCACACTCTTTAGGTGAGAGTCGCGTAAACGTCACGTTGCGCAACATTTCCCCCTTCTTTGAAACTTTCGACATCAAGGAGGGCGACAAAATGTATCGTCCGGAATCCGAAAGAGTCATAATCTGGTAAGCAATCCAATGCAAAGGCTTAGCATTTATAGCTTCGTTTTTCGCATTTAATTTTAATCTTTATTGTCATGTTCGGTCTTATAGGATATCCTCTCCATCATTCGTTCTCAGCTAAATATTTCAACGATTTTTTTGCAAGAACAGAAATCCCCGAGTATTACGAATTGTTCCCCATAAGGGACATTGATGAATTTCCATTGCTTCTGAAAAAGCATCGCGATTTGGAAGGTCTTAACGTCACAATTCCCTATAAAGAGAAAATCATCCCGTTCCTCACCGACCTATCGGAGGAGGCCCGAGAGATTGGAGCGGTCAACACTATAAGAATTCTTAACCGAGGCAAAATTCTCATCGGGCATAATACCGACGCTATCGGATTTAAGAATTCCATATCTCCCCTTTTAATGCCCCACATGAAGAAAGCTTTGATCCTTGGCACGGGCGGGGCGTCAAAGGCAGTGGACTATGTCTTGAAGAAACTCGGCTTGGAGGTGACGAAAGTATCAAGAAGAGAATCTGAGGGAGTGATGACCTACGATCAACTCGACGAAGACGTTATCTCCTCACACCATGTCATTGTCAACACAACTCCCCTCGGGACATGGCCCGACATAGATAAATACCCCGACATACCCTACCAATTCCTCTCGCCCCTCCATCTCTGCTTCGACCTGGTGTATAATCCTGAGACGACAAGCTTCATGCGAAAGTCTGCAGAACATGGAGCGATGGTGAAAAACGGGCTTGAGATGCTCCATGGTCAAGCCGATGCCGCCTGGAGGATCTGGGTGCCCTGACAAAATCTTCTGAAATGCCATTCCTGATTCCTCTGATTGCACTCATCACGGGCATTATTGCCGGGGCTTCGCTCAATGGACCCTGGTGGGGAATCATTCCTATTATAATAGGTCTTTCCTACTATCTTTTTCTTCTCAAGAAAACGACTCTTCCTTTCAATGCCCTCAGGCTTAACTCTCGCCATTCCATATGGATTTTTCTTCTTTTCGCCGGGATAGGGGTCTTTGACTCATGGTTCAACAAGCCTGCCACCCTTCCCGTCTACGAACTGGGAAGACAATACATCATCCGGGGGGAAGTGGAGGATGCCGCAACCCTCGCAAATGGCGACAGGCTGACCATCGATGTCATTTCCATGACTGACTCCACCGGACGCATGAAGGAATACCGCAATCTGACCCTCCTTTTGACCACCGACGGGTTGTCGGTGGCGAAAGGCGATGTCGTAGCATTCCGATCACGCATTATCGAAATCGTCGACAATCCCAACTACCGCCCTTCCGGCTATGCTTCGAGAATGAGACGCTCCGGGATATTCTATCGCGGATATGCCGATGCAAACTCCATCACTATTGTCGGACACAATTCCGGAATATTTGTATCCTCCCAAGCATGGCGCGACAAACTGGTAGCAAAGATCGAACATTCTTCACTTGACCGACCCACGATTGACTTCATAGTCGCCATGATGTTTGGCGACCGCAGCTTCCTGACGAATGAGACGAAGGAATCCTTCAGCAACGCGGGCGTAGCCCACGTGCTTGCGCTTAGCGGCATGCACGTAGCCATAATAATGGGGCTTGTCCTCTTCCTGCTTTTCCCGCTCAAACTTATCAGACTGCATGCCCTACGATATTGGATAGCCCTATTATTACTATGGGGATACGCGTTTTTCAGCGGCCTTGCCCCCTCCACAGTCAGGGCCTGCATAATGACCTCTTTCGTCATTCTCGCCTTGTCGCTGCAACGTCGCAACGCTTCGGGCAACGCATTGCTCGCCTCAGCTTTCACCATCCTGTTGTTCAATCCCTTTGCATTGTTTGACGTCGGAATGCAGCTTAGCTTCATATGCGTGGCAAGCATTCTTGCATTCGCCGGTCCGCTCAACACCATCAACCATCACTTCCATCCCCGATTGCATTCATTGATGTCGGCTATTCTCGTGTCGTTGATAGCCACACTCGCTTCATGGGTCGTAATCTCCTACTACTTCAATAAAATCCCCCTACTCTTCCTCCCGGCCAACCTAATAATCCTGCCTCTTCTTCCGGTATATATGGGGGTGGCGGTGGTCTATATAGGAGGATTGTTGGCAGGATTCGACATTTCATTTCTGGCAACGATTCTTGATTACGGGTTCACATTGTTCCAAACCGTGACTGACTACGTCTCCTCTTTCGGCGCAGCTGTTGTCGGGCTTCGCGTCCAGCTTCCGGTCGTGGTGTTATGGCTGCTTGGAATGCTCATTATCGGCATGGCGGTGCATAGAGGGAAAAAGTGGCTTCCCATATCAATCGGGGCGGGCATGATGGCGGGGGCGATTATGATTGTCGCGCTGCTTAACAAAAAAGAACCCGACGGACTTATTTTTCAGAAAAACCTCACGGACATCTCCCTCGCCTTGTATGACGGGTCGGAGGAGGCATTGGCCGTGCTTCCGCGCAATGCGGTCAGTCGCATTCTTCACAAGGGATGTGAAATCATATCCATCGACTGCAAAACCAACCTCGACTCTCTCGCAAGGGTGATAAGCAATCCTGCCGTCAGAAAAAAAAGATTTGTCATTCTCGGGTCGGGATTTACATTAAAAAACTTGCGTGACTTACCCGGCATCCAAGACTTCGACAAGGTGATCATTCATTCATCCGTCAGAAAAAAGAAAGAGGAACTCATTATCCAGCAAGCGAAAGAGTATGGACTAAACACCATTCACAGCATTCGTAATAGCGGGCCTTTGGAGATCCGGCTATGACATATACCCGACTCCACAGGAAGATTCAACTCAATCCAGCCGAACAACATTTCTGCAGAAAACTCGAAAAATACATACTTTTTAAGTTTTTTTTAAACCATATCCACCGATACGCGTTTTAAAGATAAAACAAACCAAATTTCTCTAAATCTTAAATTCAATCGAGTTATGAAAAGAACATTTTTATTTTTGGCTGCCCTTGCGACGCTTACATGCGGATGGAGCCAAAATCTTTCGAAAAACGAAGCAAAAAGCCTTCAGGCTTTCATCAATCAGCCTGCCGCCAAAGGTGGCAACAATGGCCAGGCCCTCGGATTTGCCGGTGGGAATGTAGCTTCTCTCCCGGGCATCACAATCTCCGACGGCCACGTCACAGAGATCAAATGGGACAACAAGGAGCTTGCCGGAAGCCTCGACTTGACCAACTTCCCCTCGCTCCAGAAGATTGACGTCAGCGGCAACAAGCTGACCTCCCTGACCATCGTCTCCCCCACAGTCGTTGAAATCAACGCTTCAAAAAACCGTCTGACCTCCGTAGGTCTTGACTGCCAGCAGCTGATGGTGCTCAAGCTCAACAGAAACCGTCTGCCTGAAATCAACATCACGGGCACTCCGCTTCTCAAAAAGCTCAACATCGCATCCAACCAGATAGTGGATCTTGATGTCAACAACGCCATCAACCTCACCTACCTCAACTGCATGAGCAACAACCTCGAGGAACTGACCGTCTCCAACTGCCAGGCTCTGAAGACCCTCTACGCCGGCTACAACGACCTTACGGGCATGACGCTCGAAGGCCTTTCAAAGCTGGAGAACCTCAACATTCAAGGCAATCGCGTTCAGAAACTTTACATTCAGGAACTGCCGTCGCTCGTGACCCTCGCCTGCAACGACAACCATATGACTGAGATGGCCATCAACAACTGCAAGGCCCTGAACGACATCTTTGCTCCCTACAACGACTTGACCTCGTTCACCGTGACCGACGTTCCGACTCTGGCATTCGTCAATCTTGAATGGAACGACCTCACTTACGTTGACCTCAGCAACCTCTCGTTCCTCCAGAGAGTCAACCTGAGCAACAATCAGCTCCAGACCCTTGACGTAAGCTTCGACCCCATGCTGACCCATCTTAACGTCAGCTACAATGTCAACCTGACTGACCTCCGCACCGTAGGCGACACCCAGCTTCGCCAGATTGTTGGAGAATGGTCGAACTTCGATTCTCCTGAAAATTTCTAAATCCCACCACTTACACTGTCAGAAAATATTCCACCAAGCCGGAAAGGTGGATAGATTAGAGAAAATAATGTGAAGATGCTCCTTCGGGAGCATCTTTTCGTTTGTATAGTTATAAACTTTTTATTAATTTTGTCGCGTTGCAGTCTTTTCCCGGGAGACCTTATCGCAAGGCCGCAATCCGGAGGCCGCTTCAATTTCATTAGAGATTATATTGAATGAAAACCATACTCATAGCTGATGCCGGCTCAACAAAGGTGGATTGGGCCGTACTGACCGACAATGGAGAAATCCTCGCGAGATTCACGACATGCGGAATCAACGCGCTGCTTGTCGACGACGAGACGCTTGCTTCGACGATGGCTGAGGCCGGGTGCGGAATCCCCTCCGGTGTCTCTCCCGATGAGATTTTTTATTACGGTGCCGGATGTGCCACCCCCGACATTTGCAAAAAAATGCAATCCGCTATCCATAATAATTGGCCTGAAGCATCTATCTCAGTCAATTCCGACCTGCTTGGAGCGGCGAGATCGCTTTTCGGACATCGCAAAGGCATTGCCTGTATTTTGGGGACGGGCTCGAATTCTTGTCTCTATGACGGCAATGAAATAACATGCCAGATTCCTTCCCTTGGCTACATATTGGGCGACGAGGGTAGCGGCGCGGCCCTTGGCAAAAGGCTCGTGGTCGACGTATTTAAGCAGCAGCTTCCCGAAGACATCCGAGACAAGTTTCTCAACCGGTATGGGTTATCTCTCCCCATTGTGCTTGATAAAGTCTACCGTTCTGCTGCCCCCAACAGATTCCTTGCATCCTTTGTGCCCTTTTTGGAAGAAAACAAATGGAATCCCAACATCTACTCACTCGTGCTTGACGAGCTGACTAATTTCGTCAGAAGAAACGTCGCGATGTATCCAAGAGCACATTCCTTTGAGCTCAGTTTCACCGGATCGATAGCTGCCGTTTTTGAGGGAATCCTACGCGAAGCAGCAGCATCGCAAGGCTACAGTATTTCTTCCATCTCAAAAGAGCCCATGGATGGACTTGTCTCATTTCATTGCAGCCAACCATTATGACAGGCCACTCTTCTTCCATAAACTCATCCCCGATTCTGCGCCTCGGCAAGAATGCCATGGCAGGCATGTTGATGGCGGCTATATCCCTTGCTCTCTCAGCGAACGCCGACGCAAGAAGCGAATACTGGCAACAAAAGGTCACCCTTTTCAATATCCTTCCCATAGAGGAGGGTGATATCGTATTTCTTGGGAATTCCATCACCGACGGAGGAGAGTTCGCCGAGCTCTTCCACAACCCCAAAATCAAGAACCGTGGAATCAATTCCGACGTGATTTCAGGGGTCAGGGAAAGATTATATCAGGTCACCGACCACAACCCCTCGAAAATTTTCCTCCTCATCGGAATAAACGACATCAGCCACGGACATTCAGTAGAGAAACTGGCCGCCGATTATGAGACGCTCGTAAAGGAAATAAGGCAACAGTCGCCAAAGTCCGTCCTGTATGTGCAATCCATAATGCCCATCAATAATGACTTCGGCAGATATAAAAACCTTCGTGGAAAGGAACGGACAATAAAAGAGCTTAACGCCAGATTAAAAGATATTGCCCGGCAAAACAATGCCACTTTTATTGATCTCACCCCTGCCCTCTCAGATCAGGCTACAGGAAAGCTAAGAAAGGATTTCACCAACGATGGCCTCCATCTTTTGGGGAAAGGCTACAAAGCCTGGGCAGAAGCCATCTCCCCCATGATTAGTGAATAATCTTTTTTCAAGATAAATTACCAAGCAAAAACTTAAACACGAAATTTCACAAAGATATGAATCTAATAAAAAAACTGACAGCTATAATCTCAATCTGCGCCGCCATTGCATCCCCGGCTTGTGCCTCGGCCCAAGAGATAATAGAAATAGACCCTCTCTTCCAATATCCCTCCGCTCCGGAGGAACTATCCTCGATTCAGGATAAATCCAACTATCTTGTCAACCATTTTTGGGAGCCAATGGATTTCAAGGATAAAAAAGCCGTGGATCAGAATGCCTTAAATGATGCGTTCAAGGTCTATTGTGTCCCTATGAGATGGGCAGACAAAGAGCGTGCCCTCGTCTCTGTAGACAAGCTAATCGAAAAGATTTCCAAGAATCCCACACTGCTGATACAATTCACCAAAGCAGCCGAAGAAAACCTCTACAGCCCAAGGGCCGACGTATGGATTGATGAAGTGTATCTCAGGTTTCTCAACGCAATCGTCAAAAACAAGAAGATTCCGTCGTCGAGAAAACAACATTATCAAGCCCAACTCACGACCCTTCAAAACACGCTTGTCGGCAACGAGGCCCCGGAATTCAAGTTTGTTGACGCCGACGGCAAAGAGCAGACATATTTCCCCATGTCGACCGTCACCATGATAATTTTCGGCGACCCCTCCATGACCGATTGGAGAATCGCCCGACTCAGGATGGAGACTAACATCGACCTGACCCAAGCCGTCGACAAAGGGAAAGTCAACATTATGTATATCGTCCCCAAAGACGTGGAAAATTGGGAAAATGAAGTATCCAACTATCCAAAATCGTGGATTATCGGCAAAGCTACCGATGCAGGAAAGATATTCGATTTAAGGGCAGTCCCCTCAATCTACGTAATCGGCTCCGACAAAAAGATACTGATGAAAAATGTCACTCCCGATGCCGCGATTCAAGAAATGCTCAACCGAATCGACAAGCAATAATTTCGAGCAGAACAAAAAAACTTAACACCCTCCTCATCCGGATTATGAATAAGTTTAATCTCTCTAAACACATCAAAAGCCTATATTTCAGGACCACCGGGTATTCCTACACAAATCTCGGACGTCTGTTTCTACGTCTCTTCGTGGGCATCATGCTCATGCAATTCGGAGTAAGGCAGATTGCCAGGTTTTATGAGATGCGCGACGTCTTCCCCTCAGTGCTTGGAATGGGCTCTGAGACATCGCTGATCGTCATGATATGCATCGAGCTTATATGCTCTGCATTCATTATGTTCGGGTTTCTGACCAGGCTTATGATCATTCCCCCGTTTTTAGCGATGATACTGGCAGAATACCATCTGCTCCACGACTATGTCGGCGAGGCCCCGTATCTTCTCGACTGGCAGCAGCAGGGCTATCTCCCCATCATGTTCCTTGGCATTTATTTCTTCCTGATGCTTGTCGGGCCGGGGAAAATATCCGTGGATTATTTCCTGTCGCTTCATATTATCCATACTGAAAATAAGAGCGAATCCGAACTTGAAGAGGTATGAAAATCGCAGTGCTTATATCAGGCGGGGTGGACAGCGCCGTAGTCGTCCACAAACTTTTTCAGGAGGGGCATGACCTTCATCTCTTCTATATCCGAATCGGCATGGACAATGATGAAGGCGACTGCTCGGCTGAGGAAGACATTGAGATGTGCACGCTTATCGCGCATAAATATGGTCTGCCATTGAAAATCGTATCACTCCACAAGGAATATTGGGACCACGTCATGGCCTACACCCTCGACACAGTGGCAAAAGGGCTTACACCACACCCCGACATGATGTGCAACAAGCTCATAAAATTCGGTTTCTTCGAACAACGCTGGGGAAAGGATTTCGACAAGACCGCCACCGGACATTACGCCTCCATCAAAGAGAAAGACGGCACCCTTTTCCTCGCCACGGCCAAAGACCCCGTCAAAGACCAGACGGATTTTCTTGCCCAAATTTCCTACGACCAACTGTCGCACCTCATGTTTCCTCTTGGAGACTTAGACAAGGCAGAAGTGAGGGAAATTGCCCGCGAGGCAAATCTACCCAATGCCTCGCGCAAAGACTCACAGGGAATATGCTTTCTCGGGAAAATCGATTATGCCGATTTCATAGCCCGTCACCTCGGAGAGAAGCCGGGGCCGCTCATCGACATAGCCACCGGCAAAAAGATAGGCGAACATAAAGGATATTGGTTCTACACCATCGGACAACGGAAAGGACTCGGAATGAGCGGGGGCCCATGGTTTGTGGTCAAGAAAAATATCAGGGACAATGTGGTCTACGTATCCAACGGATATGACACCAAACTCCAATACGGACGCCGCATCCCTCTTGAAGAGATCAACTGGATAAGCGGCATCCCGTCAAGCCTTAACGCCGAGGGGGAATGCAGCTTCGACATAACGTTTAAGACGCGCCATACTCCCGAATTTCTTTCAGGGAAAATCATCAAGGACTCCGAAGGCATCCGTATTATTTCCGAAAGCGATGTGCAAGGGATAGCCCCGGGGCAATTTGCAATCATCTATTCCCCGGACAAGACCTTATGCCTCGGCTCTGGGATGATTTCCGCCAACATTCCAAAACGGAAAACCTCGTCAGGCAGAAATAAAGTATCCGCAACGCCCAATCAATCCTCAACCTCCACAATCTGAAACCAAGATGGAAAAGAAATACAAACTTGAACTGGTCGGCATAACCTACAACCAGATTGAATCAGGGGTCTATGCCCTTATTCTCCAACAAGCCGGCGGGACACGCAGGATTCCTATCATAATAGGATTTCCTGAAGCCCAGGCAATCGAATGCAAGCTTCAGGAGGTGGTCACTCCCCGTCCTCTGACCCACGACACAATGGTGGCGGCTCTCTCCGCATTCGGCATCTTTTTGACAAAAGTCGAAATCCGGAAATTGCCGAACGGCGTCTTTGCCGCCGACCTCATATTCTCCGACGGCAACAATGAGAAGGTGGTAGACTCAAGATCGTCGGATGCCGTGGCCCTCGCAATCAGGGTCGGAGCCCCGATTTTCACGTCGGAATCCGTGCTGAATGAATCCGGATTCGAACCTGACGCCAAAGAAAAATGCACTCCGGAATCAACCCAATCGGCCATATCCGGTTCTGACAAACAGGAGAATCCTCCCGCCACTGCATCGCATCTTTCAAGAATGTCGCTTTCCCAACTTTCACAAGCCATGATGAAAGCGGCCGAGAATGAAGATTATGAAGAGGCAGCCAAAATAAAATCAGAAATCGACCGTCGCAACAAGCAGAATCCAGAAGAATGAAAAACAGGAAAAAACGTATCGACATAATTATCGATATCATTCGCGACAACTGTATAGGCAGTCAGGAAGAGCTTGCGAAAATGCTTGAGGAGCAAGGTCATCACGTGACGCAGGCAACCCTGTCGCGCGATTTAAAAATGCTCCGGACAACGAAAGTGCCTACCGACAGAGGGACCTATATGTATGTGCTTCCCGAGAGTGATTCGCTTAAAGACAAGATTCTGTCTTCCGGCCATGCTCCGGCCCGCGCCAATTATCAGAGCGGGTTTATTTCCCTGAAGTTTTCCGGCAATATCGCCGTCATAAAGACTCGCAACGGTTATGCCTCGGGGCTTGCATATGACATCGACATGAGCGAAACACCTGAAATACTCGGCACTATTCCCGGGAGCGACACCATTTTCGCTGTCATGAGGGAAGGAATCTCGAAAAAGAGGGCTCGAGAAATTTTCGCCTCGATCCTTTCTGTCGACATTGAGCTTATCGGCGATCTGTCGTAATCAGACTTTCCCAATGCAAAAAACAAGACTCACTTATAAAAATATTTTATTCATCCTCTCTTCAAAGCAAGAAAAATAGGTTTAGAAACTTCATATGATAAAGGTTGGAATCATCGGAGCTGAAAAGCCCGAAGCCGGAGAATTATTAAGGATACTTATAAATCATCCCGAAGTAGAGATAACGACTCTCTATTCGCCATCTTATAACGGACGACAGGTGTCTTCCTGCCATCATGGTTTCCTTGGGGAATCCATTGTGGAGTTTTCCGACAAAATCGACCCTTCTGAATTGGACACAGTTTTCATAGCCGACGAATCAGAGATAGGGGAAAACGTGATGCGCATGTCGGAGGATTATCCGGATTTGAGGATAATCGACATGTCGGCTCCACGATTTGAGCATATGGATGCACATGGAATGGAATACGGTCTTTCGGAGGCAAACCGCAAGAGTCTTGTCAGGGGTGCACGCCTTGCCGTCGTCCCTTCCCCGGCAGCAGCCGTAGCCTTGACGGCTCTCAACCCTCTCGCTCTCGCGGGGATGATTGAATCCGACATTGACATTGACATTGCCCTCCCCCATCAGGCGGCAAACGCAGTCGACATTCAATCGCTTTCTAAAGAAATAAAATTTATGTTGTCGAAATCGCATCCTGACTTCGACAGCCAACTGCGCATAAATATTATCCCCTCCGACATTGGCCGGGCCATAAGGGTCAGAATGCTCCTACGGTCGCCATTAGCCACCGATGAGGTGGACCGCGTCTTCGAATCGGTCTACGACGACCATAGCTTCGTAGCCACGAGTCATTCCGATATAGGCAACAGGGAAGTGGAAGGCACGAATAAATGCGTCGTCACCATCAACAAACCCGGAGCGGGCCTGCTCGAATTGCAAGGCATAGGCGACGTCTATCTCCGGGGAGGGGCGGCCACGGCTGCCCACATTATGAATCTTTTCTTCGCCCTTGACGAAAAAGTCGGTTTGAAATTAAAGAATTCATGCTTCGGGATGGAGGATTCTCACTCTGATTCCCAATTTTCCTGGTTTGCATAACACTCTTCTCAATGTCTGTCAATAAGGTAATATTAATCGGACACGTCGGCATGGATCCCGACGTGCGCTATCCGGAAAAAGACCGTCCCATCGCCTATGTTTCCCTCGCCACTAACGAAGTCAGGGGGTCATCCAGAGTAGAGGTGACGGAATGGCATGCGCTTGTCTTCGGAGGCCAGAACGCCTCTATCGTGGAGCGTTATGTCAGGAAAGGGACCCAGCTCTACGTGGAAGGATATCTCCGGACCCGCGAATATGAAGACCGCATGAAAATCATCCGGAAGCGAACAGAAATCATAGTTGAAAGGTTTGAAATATTGAGCCGCAAGCAATGACAAGACGCTCCCGACAGTCTCTTCCGAATGAAGTTGCCTGAACAACTTCATTGAAAAACTCTAAAAAAACAATCTGAAAACAAGATATAATGAGAAAATGGCGTATTGAAGATTCAGCCGAGACCTACAACATCAGCGGCTGGGGATTGAAATATTTTTCAATCAATGATAAAGGACATGTGCAGGTCAGTCCTCGTGAAGGATGCCCGTCGGTCGACCTGAAAGACGTGATCGACGAGCTCAAGATTCGTGATGTCTCCGCCCCGATGCTCTTGCGATTTCCTGACATTCTCGACAACAGAATCCAGAAAATATCATCCTGCTTCAAGAAAGCCGCGAATGATTACTCCTATTCCGGCCAGAATTTCATCGTCTATCCCATAAAGGTGAACCAAATGCGCCAGGTGGTGGAGGAGATTGTCAGCCATGGCAACAAATACAACATCGGTCTTGAAGCCGGCTCCAAGCCTGAGCTTCACGCAGTGCTTGCCGTCAACACCCATACCAACTCGCTCATCATATGCAACGGATATAAAGACGAAGACTATGTGGAGCTTGCATTGCTCGCCCAGAAAATGGGACGAAGAATCTATCTTGTGGTGGAGAAAATCAACGAGCTGAAACTCATAGCCGACATCGCCAAGCGTCTTGGAATCATACCCAATATCGGAATCCGCATCAAACTCTCCTCGTCAGGCAGCGGCAAATGGGAGGAATCCGGAGGCGACGTGAGCAAATTCGGTCTTAATTCCTCTGAACTGCTCGACGCGCTCTCCTTCCTCGAAAAAAACGGCCTCATGTCGTCGCTCAAACTCATTCATTTCCACATTGGCAGCCAGATCACCAAAATACGCCGCATAAAGAACGCCTTGCGCGAAGCAATGCAATTCTACGTTCAGCTGTCGAAAATGGGATTTGATATCGATTTCGTCGATATAGGGGGCGGTCTTGGCGTGGACTACGACGGGACACGCTCATCCATGGGAGAGAACTCCATGAACTATTCGATCCAGGAATACGTCAACGACTCAGTATCCGCCCTGGTCGATGTCTGCGTGAAAAACAGCCTTAAGCAACCAAATATAATCACGGAAAGCGGACGCTCGCTCACCGCCCACCATTCAGTGCTTATCATAGAGGTGCTCGAGACGACACAACTTCCGATATGGAACGACAATGACACTGTCGGAGATGACGAACACGAACTTGCAAAGGAATTATTCACCATCTGGGACAGAATAAACGCCTCTACCCTTTTCGAGGATTGGCACGACGCCCTGCAGATCCGGGAAGAGGCCCTGGAGCTTTTCAGCCTCGGTCTTCTCGACTTGCGCACACGCGCCCAAATTGAAAAACTGTTCTGGTCTGTAGCCCGCGACGTCAATGACCTGACAAGAAGCATGAAGCATCCGCCTGAAGAGCTTAGAAAGGTAGACAGAATGCTTCCGGAAAAGTATTTCTGTAATTTCTCATTGTTCCAAAGCCTGCCCGACTCCTGGGCCATCGACCAGCTTTTCCCCATCATGCCGATACAGCGACTCGACGAGAAGCCGACAAGAAGATGCACCATTCAGGATATAACCTGCGACTCCGACGGAAAGATCAACCGATTCGTCTCACCGCAGGGCATGGCTTATTCCCTGCCCGTGCATACATTCAAACAAAACGAGAAATATTATATCGGAGTCTTCCTTGTCGGGGCCTATCAGGAAATTCTCGGCGACCTCCACAATCTTTTCGGCGACACATGTGCCGTGCATATCTCCGTCAACGAGAACGGCTATCAGATAGAGCAGGTGATCGACGGCGAGCCCGTGGCTGACGTGCTCGACTATGTGGAATACAGCCCCAAGAAACTCGTGAGAAACCTTGAGGCCTGGGTGTCGGCATCCATGAAACAGGGAGTCATAACCCCCGAAGAGGGCCGACAATTCCTCAACATCTATAAGTCTGGACTCTACGGCATCACTTATCTTGAACGCGACTAATATCATAGATGAGATATTTCCTAAAACTCGCCTACAACGGCTCGGCATTCCATGGATGGCAATCGCAGCCCAACGCCGTCAGCGTGCAGCAAAGTCTGGAGGGGGCACTGTCTACAGTGACCCGCCTCCCTGTTGCCGTGACGGGGGCGGGAAGAACCGACACAGGCGTTCATGCACGCTGCATGTATGCCCACTTCGACCTTCCGGAGCCAATAGCGTCGAAAGAGAAGCTCCTGCTTTCCCTGAATCGCATTCTCGGAAAAGAGATCGCCGTCTACGATATAATCCCGGTCAGTCCGGAAGCACATGCCAGATTCGATGCCACCGAACGGACCTACAAATACTTCGTGGCCTACGGTAAGTCGCCTTTTTTCTCTGATTTATCATGGCAGTCGCCCTCTCTTCTCGACTTGGAGAATATGAATGCGGCAGCCGAAATTCTGCTTACGACGTCGGATTTCTCCTCTTTCGCCAAGCTGCATTCAGACACTAAAACCAACATTTGCGACGTCAGAAAAGCAATTTGGACTCCCCTGCATTTCACCGACAATCCATATCCACCAGGGGGCTTTGGCAGTCGCGACGGCATAGTATTCACAATTTCCGCCGACCGCTTTCTCCGGAATATGGTCAGGGCGGTTGTCGGGACTCTTGTCGATGTCGGCAGGGGAAAACTGACGCTGTCGGGTTTCCGCTCGATCATTGAAGCTAAAGACCGTTGCGTGGCGGGCACGTCGATGCCAGCCAAGGCCCTGTTCCTTTGGGACGTAAAATATCCATATATCGATCCCCATTCTCATATTCCAACACTATGACATCCCCAGAAGCGCACATAAAAATAGAGGAGCTTCGCAATGAGCTCCACCGCCACAACCATAATTACTACGTGCTTAATGCTCCGGAAATATCCGACAAGGAGTTTGACATGCTAATGAAAAAGCTTGAGGAGCTGGAAAAGGAATTCCCGGAATATTCCGACCCCCTATCCCCTACCCAAAGAGTCGGTTCCGACCTTACGAAAGGGTTTGAGCATGTGGTCCATGCCCGGCCGATGATGTCTTTGGCCAATTCCTATTCCATCGAGGAGGTCGACGACTGGTTTATAAGGATAAGGAAAGCTCTTGACGGAGAGGCATTTGAGATCGTCGGAGAAATGAAATTCGACGGCACCTCAATCTCCATCACATATCACAACGGGAGAATGGTCAGGGCCGTCACGCGTGGGGACGGCACACAGGGAGACGACGTGACAGCCAACGTCAAGACCATCCGCAGCATCCCCCTTCAGCTCCAGCCGGGCGACTGGCCTGAGGATTTTGAAATCAGGGGGGAGATATTGATGCCTTGGGAAGTGTTTGAAAAGCTGAACGCGGAAAGAGCCTACAATGAGGAGCCTCTTTTTGCCAATCCCCGCAATGCAGCCTCCGGGACTTTGAAAATGCAGGACTCACGCGAAGTGGCCAAACGGCATCTCGACGCAAGGTTTTATTACCTTTTGAGCGACAATCTTCCCTCCGACAACCATTTCGACAACATAAAGGCTGCGGAAAGATGGGGATTCAAGGTCTCTAAAGCCATGCAAAAACTGAACTCTCTCGAAGAGGTCAACGAATACGTGAATTATTGGGACGTGCATCGTAAGGAGCTTCCCGTAGCCACCGACGGACTTGTCTTCAAGGTCAATTCCCTTCGCCAGCAACTTAATCTCGGCTTCACCGCCAAATCACCACGCTGGGCCATCGCTTTCAAGTTCAATCCCGAGAATGCCTGCACCCCTTTGAGATTCGTTTCCTTTGAAACGGGACGAATGGGAATCGTGACTCCCGTCGCCAACCTCGAACCGGTGCTTCTTTCGGGAACCATAGTGAAACGGGCTTCCCTGCACAACGATGACATCATCCGTGAACTCGACATCCATGAGGGAGACTGGCTATACGTGGAAAAGGGTGGAGAAATCATTCCGAAAATCACGGGGGTGGAAGAATCCAAACGTAAGCCGGAAGCTCCGGCAATCAGGTTCGTATCCCAATGCCCGGTCTGCGGAGCCAAGCTCGTCAGGATTTACGGAGAGGCCGCCTGGTGCTGCCCCAACCATTACGGATGCCGACCTCAGAT
Organism: Muribaculaceae bacterium; assembly: GCA_009775375.1. Taxonomy (GTDB): domain Bacteria; phylum Bacteroidota; class Bacteroidia; order Bacteroidales; family Muribaculaceae; genus Lepagella. The sequence goes on from VSPO01000012.1 coordinate 35,947, forward strand.
TACGGGAAAGATCGAACACTTCTGCGCCCGCAGAATGATGAATATAGACGGAATCGGAGAGGAAACAGCCGAATTGCTTTTTGATTGCGGGCTCGTCAAAAACATTGCCGATCTCTACGACCTCACCGCTTCTCTACTATGCAGGCTCGACAGACTCGGGGAGAAATCCGCAAAGAGGATAATCGACGGAATCGAGGCTTCGAAACAGATCCCGTTTGAAAGGGTGGTCTATGCGTTGTCGATACCCAACGTCGGAGAGACCACAGCCAAGAGAATAGCCTCGGCAGTGAAGACGATGGACAATATGATGGGGATGACGGTGGAAGAGCTGACAGCAATCCCCGACGTCGGGCCTATCATTGCCAAAGGGATATTCGATTATCTCCGCGACCCCGTCAATATCGACATTATCGCAAGGCTCACCGCAGCAGGCGTCAAAATGACTCTTTCCGAGGAAAAACTCGCTCCCAAAGGGACGGCGCTTGAAGGAATGACCATAGTGATTTCGGGAGTTTTCCAACATCATTCCCGCGATGAATATAAAGAGATAATAGAGAGGGAGGGAGGCAAAAACTCAGGAAGCATATCCAAAAAGACCTCCTTCGTGCTCGCAGGCGACAACATGGGGCCTTCGAAAAAGGAAAAATGCGATAAGCTTGGCATCCCAATGATTGGAGAAGATGAATTCCTTGAAAAAATCAAGGGCTGAGTTTTCCGCATATACAAGCACACATAAAAATCCTCCCCCTTCGAGCTTTCTCGAAGGGGGAGGATTTTTATGTGCCGACCTGCCGGCCTATTTTTTCAAAGTGATTTCAGTATCGAGATTCGGGAATGGGGATCATCTGCCCCAAAGACGTAGCTGCCTGCCACAAGCACATCCGCCCCTGCCTCTGAAAGATCCTTTCCTGTCTTCTCATTCACTCCGCCGTCAATCTCAATCAATGCCTTTGAGCCTGACATGTCGATCAAAGCCCGCAGTTCCCTGACTTTTTTCAGAGTATTCGTGATGAACGGCTGTCCTCCAAATCCCGGATTGACCGACATAAGGAGCACCAGATCGACATCAGCTATTATATCGACAAGCATCGAAACCGGAGTTGAGGGGTTGAGGGTCACGCCCGCCTTCATTCCGGCTTTATGAATCAGCTGAATCGTGCTGTGAAGATGGCGGCATGCTTCGAAATGCACATTCATCAGATAGCCTCCGGCATCCGCCACTGCCGATATCCATTTTTCCGGCTCCACTACCATAAGATGGACGTCGAGGGGCTTTTTACACAGCTTCGCCACCGATTTTATGACGGGAAAGCCAAATGAGATATTAGGCACGAACACGCCGTCCATCACGTCCATGTGTAGATAGTCGGCATCCGAACTATTGATCATCTCAATGTCGGGGAGGAGATTGGCAAAATTCGCAGCCAATAATGAAGGCGAGACTTTCATAGGAAAATTTCTTTAGAGGTCAAGTTTTGTTAGTAAATGGGAAGCTACATTATGCTGTTTAGTTGTCCTGCTTGTCATGGGAAGAAGTTTCAGCTTTTGGCTTGGGCTTCAAAGCGTGCCAAATTATGAATATAAGGCAAACCACGGCTATTCCGTAACCGGCCCAAGTCAGGTATTTGTTATATTCCTCCACTTTCTGAAAAAGCTGGTCGGGACTTACCGTCTGGGCCAACCAATAACCCAGGCCTCCGAGCACCATATTCCAGACCAGGGCACCAAGAGTGGTGAACAAAGCGAATTGCCCTATGTTCATCCTTGAGATTCCTGCGGGAATCGAAATGAGCTGACGGATGGCGGGAATCAACCTTCCGATAAATGTGGAAATCGCGCCATGCTTGTCGAAGTATTCTTCAGCCCTGACCACTTTCTCCTTGTTTATCATCAGCATGTGTCCCACGCGGCTCTCAGCAAAGCTATAGACCACGGGGCGGCCTATCCATAGAGCAAGATAATAATTGATGAAAGCCCCACAGAGGGCGCCAAGGGTAGCCATCAGCACCACCACAAATATATTCATGTCTGCCCCTGCCCCGGTGTTGGTGCAAGCGAGATAGGCAGCCGGAGGCACAACCACCTCCGAAGGAAACGGAATGAACGAACTTTCAATGACCATGAATACGAACACAAACAAATAGTTGGCATTCTCCACAAACCATTGGAAGAATTGGCTGGCATCAAATATTGCCACTGGTATTAAGTCAAGCATATATATTAAAATTAGTCGTTTGTTTAGAAACTCATCCTTAGAAATTGCCGGAACCGAAACACATTCCTAAAGTAGGCCCGTAGCCTCAAGCATCTTTCTATAGAACGCGGCTTTATCTTCAAGTCTCATCGGATAAGCCCTCGAAGTTGACGGCATTCTCCAATGCCGGAATTGGGCCATTCGGCCGTCGGCAAGCGGAAGCACGCAATCCCTGAATTCGCCCACCTTAGGAACGTCGGTCGACGTAAGCATTGCCACTATTCCTGCCGCTTTCTCTCCCGTCGTGGCCACTGCCCGGCATTCCGGCAACTCCGACAATGTGGCGGCAAGGTCGATGGGCTTATCGATTCTCAGCCATTTGTCGGAAGCATTGTCTTTAGTGCGGACCACCTCTTTTCCGGTGTCGCTCAAAGCGATTCCCTTCTCTTGCAGGAGGCCGACAATTTCATCCTTGTGGAATGTCTTGCGCGGAGCGTCGACAAAATGGTCTTTGTCTCCAAAATATATCAGCCCGAATATGCGCCACATGTCGTTGATGAAATTGGGATAATAGAAATCCATCGACCATCTGTTGCGCTTCGGGGGGAATGTCCCGCACATCAAGAGACGCGCATTGGCTGGCAGGAAAGGCTGCAGAGGATGAAATTCCGTGTCCATAGGCTTCTTGGGATTATCGGCAATCAGCATTTCAATGCGGCAACGACGCTGTCGGCAAGCTTGCAGATTTCCTCCTTCACCGAGGCGTCGATACTTTGCTTCATGACCAGAGAATAGACCGGGGTAAGCTTCATCTTCTCCGCATATTCATTGAGTTTTGCCCCGGCGGCTGAAGCCCAAGTGAAGGAGCCGAATGTGGCAAGCACCTTGTTCTTTATCTCGCGGGTCTCCATGGCTATCATGAATTGCTCCACGGGCGGAAATATGTGCATGGAATACGTCGGCGACCCGACAATGATTCCCTCATAGCGGAATGCGTCATTGATCATGTCGCTAAGATTGTCGTGTGAGGCATTGTGAATCTTGATATTCCTGACCCCCCTTGCTGAGAGCTGACGACCGATTTCCTCTGCCACTTCCGCCGTGTTGCCATACATCGTGCCATAGATAATTGTCACTCCGGGTTCGCTTTTGTATTGGGCAAGCCTGGAATATATATCGACGACCTCGCTTATCCTTTCATGCCATACAGGGCCATGAGTGGAGCATATATAGTCGATTTCGAGTCCTTGAAGCTTTGCAATGGCTTTTTCCACGAATCTTCCATACTTGCCGACAATGTTGGAATAGTATCTATACATTTCATCGCGATACCATCCCGTCTCCATTTCGGAGTCGATTACGCCACCGTTGAGAGCGCCGAACGTGCCGAACGCGTCGCCGGAAAAGAGGACTCGGTCTTCCACCACATAGGTCATCATAGTTTCCGGCCAGTGCACCATCGGAGTCATATGGAATCTGAGGGTCTTTCCACCCAAATCTATCTCCGTGCCCTCAGCTATCTCCATGAGTCGGTCATCGGGGATATGATAGAATCCCCTGACCATGCCCAATGTCTGCTTGTTGCCGACAATCTTGGCATCCATATATTCCTCAAGAATATATGGGATAGATCCTGAATGGTCGGGCTCCATATGATTGATTACGACGTAGTCTATCCGAGCGTCGCCAATAAGGTCGTGTATTCCTCTGACATAATCAGTCAAAGTGCTTATTTCCACAGTGTCGATTAAAGCATTTTTCTCGGTTCCCCTGACAATGTAGGAGTTGTAGCTGACTCCGTTGGGCAAAGGCCATAGAGCCTCGAATCTGTCTGTCACTCTGTCGTTGACTCCTGCATAAAGGATTCCGGGGATAATTTCGCGGATATTCATTCTTTTCCTTCGTTTTATTCTTTTTTCTCTATGTCAGCCGGGAAGGATACATTCAGAAATCTCTGTATCCTCAGACTTCAATACTGGTACTGAAATCCTGCTGTCATGACTATCTCTAATCAGAATGCAAAATTAGGCAAAAATCGTGGTATTTCTTCAGTAAGGACAATAAAAAACAAGGCCTAAGCCTTGTTTTTTCAATGTAGCCGCGTTTGCGGCCATATGTCATTTCATATAATCCTGAGGCGAGACCTATCAATAATTCTTGGCGTTGACTTCGAAATAGCTTTGGGAATGGAAGCAGACAGGACAAACCTCTGGAGCTTCCGTGCCGACACATATATGACCGCAATTACGGCACTCCCAAATCGTCACGCCACTTTTGCGGAACACTTCGTGCGACTCCACATTCTGCAACAATGCGCGGTAACGCTCCTCATGATGTTTCTCAATGGCAGCGACACCCCTGAATTGCTCTGCAAGGCTATGGAAGCCCTCCTCTTCGGCCTCACGTGCGAATCGGTCGTACATGTCGGTCCATTCGTAGTTCTCCCCTTCGGCGGCATGCTGAAGATTGACGGCCGTATCTTTGCTGACCCCTCCAAGAGCCTTGCACCAAAGCTCGGCATGTTCTTTTTCATTGTCTGCCGTCTTGAGAAACAGGGCAGCAATCTGCTCATAGCCGTTTTTACGGGCCACGGAAGCGAAATACGTATATTTGTTGCGGGCCATGCTCTCTCCGGCGAATGCTTCCTGAAGGTTGCGCTCTGTCTTCGTTCCGGAATATTGGTTGGTAGGTTGGTCGGCAACATTGTCGGTGATCTCCACTTTCTCAAAATCGGATGCGGGATGCTTGCACACGGGGCATATGAAATCAGCGGGAAGCTCATCTCCTGAGTATTCATACCCACAGACCTTGCAACGCCATACCGTATGACCCTTTTCACTGGATGAAGCAGGCGCGGGTGCGGACTTGATATGCTCCTGATAGTAGGAATACGTAGCGGAAGGCACGTCGTTAATGGTCTTCATTTCCGTCACTTCTCCGATAAACATCATATGGGAGCCGAGGTCGACCGTGCGGGTCACTTTTACGCTGATATAGGCATTCGTGCCGTCGGTCACTGCAAGAGTGCCATTGTCCACTCTTTTGCATTGCTCATAGTCGCAGAATTTATCCACTTTATGACCCGATTGGAATCCGAAATGTTTGAAGAGGGAGAAATCAGCTTTTTGGCTTATGATTGAAGCCGTAAAAATCTTGGATTTCTCAATAAGTTCACAAGTCAGTTCATCCTTTGACAGACTTACGCAAACTTGCACAGGAGAGGAAGTCACCTGTGCGAAAGTGTTGGAAATACAACCGTTGTCGCGGTCCTCACACTTTGTTGTTATGACAAATAACCCGTAAGGGATTTTGAACATCGTATTTTCCATATTTATAATTATTTGATTTCACTAAGTCCTACAAAAATATGCGTCAAGCTATTCAAATAAGGCTTAATGGTGATTATTCTCATGCTTTGTCTTTACATTTATACAACAATCCCCGATTCAATAAGTTTGTTTATAAGAGCCGAGTTAAATCCTTTTCATGATACTCGTGGAAATCTTATTCTCCATCAACGGAATCATATCGCCATTGCCCCGCCGTAGGGATAGTACGCCAGCGACTGTTCCACGGCCCCTGTCGTGCCGTTGACCACTGCGCGGACGTTGCCGAACATTATCCTCCAGTAAACAACCATTAACATTGCCATAGATGTCACTACCAATAAATTGATAGTGACAATGTTGCGAGAATTAATTTTCAAAATATGGTAGAAATATAAGTATGGGGATTTCTAAGTACAGCACAGACTACAGCTTAATCTATCAAGAAAGTCGAATTGAGAAAACCAATCATTATTTCACCATGTTTTTGAGCGGTTTCATTAGTCCATCCATCAGGATTGCCTTTGGCATCAAGATACATCCTGAGTAATTTTAAGCTTTGGAGTGCCTTATTTCGTACTTGGGATTCAACTCGTGAGAATTTTACATGAACATCCTCATTACTTTGTTGAGAATTGAAACTTTGAGAAATCATAGCAAGGTTCCCAAAAGAGTCTATGTCCCTTCTTGACCACTCATCATTATTGGATTGGTTTTGCGGATGCAAATGTTCTATTGAACGATTTGCCCGGAAAACATAATCTAAAACGGATTGATGATATTCCTTTGGATATGAAATAAGAACACCGGACTCATCTTCAGTTTCCTTCGGTAGAATTTCATGTTCCCAAAGATAATAATCCAATCTCCAAAACCAGTAGCGATCAATTGTATCATAGGTCATCTTATCCTTTGCAACCGGATGACTATGCTGATTATTATCCCATTTTTTAAGATGGGATAAAATCGACTCCGTTGATTTATGCTTATCCCCATCGTTCAGGAATTTCAGCAATTCCTTTACCCACTTATAATAAGGTGTGGATACATATAGCATGGCCTCATATTGCATTAGGCAATCATGGGACACACTTTCGTTTTCGTTGTGATATGTCAAAGAATATCGACTGTCCAGTCCATCTACTTTTCGGCGAATTACGAAACAATCAAGTGCTATTCTCAGTTTGAGAAGACGTTCGTAAAATCCTTGGACGTCGTTCTTTGTCAAGGACTCGCTGAATATTTCGGTAAGTTTGTCGGTCTTATAAAAAGACCAATCTCCTTCTTTGTTCTTGTATATATCAAGAGTGAGCAACAAAAACTCCGGGAAGGTTATGACACTTCGTTCATTATTATCGCTAAACGGGTTGTTAAAATCTTCAGCTTTTACATCTATTTCAGCGATAGTTGGATATGACCCCGATGTTCTCTCTGTAAGTGAAGATGAGTCATAATCTAATATCTTATACAGAGCATCCTTTGTGCCAAGATTAAACAAGGACTCATATTCTTTAGAATACGCATATAGCCCCACATCTTCTTTCTTTTGAGTCAATTTCGACCAACTGTTCGCAAGATGACGGGCTTGTGGTTCAGATGAGATGTATCGCAAATGATGAGCCTTTAACAGATCGTAATCTGACAACTTCACACCTTTTGAGTTGGCATTTGAGAAAAACGTATATGCTAAATCAAGGTTATTACCTTTGATTACAATTACAGAAAATTTTAACGATTTTAAGATTGTATCCAGAAGTTGATTGCTTCGCAAATCACGTATTAAAGTTGTAAGCACAGCCTTACAGTTTCGCACATGCTTTATTGCGTCGCTATCCTTAAATCTTTGATTTAACAATGGGATATTTCCGGTATGACCAAGCCCCCAAAGAATGAGAGAAAGTGTTACAAGTCGTTGTTGTCCATCAACAATTTCATAAGACCCGTTACGGTCTTGCAGAATCAAGGTTCCCAGATGATAAGGCGAGTTTGGATGTATTTCTTTAAGGCTCTCCCATAAGGATTCTATCTGCTTATTCTCCCAACAATAAATACGTTGATAATCTGGTATGGATAACGGAAGATCAAAGACATCTGTTATTCCCATATTTTGTATAGAAACTCTTTCCTCAGATAAGGAACGGTATTCGGGAGTGGCGACGTCATATACGCCTTTCAGTTCTCTGAAGGTTGTATTCTTAGAGAAAATATTGACGATATTTTCATCAAAGATTTCAACGATGCGCACCAGTTTTGCTATAAGATCTTTTGTCCCATTAACTTCCTCTCTTATAATGCAGCTGATGCAGTCAGAGTCAGGAGCCAACCATTTGATTTCGCTTTCAAACTCTTTGACGCTCAACTTCAGTTCACGAACCTGTCGCGCGTATTTTTTACCGGTATATTCTCCTTCCAAATGTAGGCAAACATAACCTCCATAGTATTCATAATGAATCCAAACAGTATCTAAGGATGTGTATATTTGAATCCATTTGAAGTATTGCCTCTTATTATACCAATCCGGCATAATTTTTACCCATTCGCGTGAAGGTTGTATTTCAGCGGATGGTTGTATTTTGGCTCAAGCCGAAAACCCGGTGCATGAATTTTGAGAAAAGTGTTAAATTTGTGGCATGAAAACCGCAGATGC
>VSPO01000120.1 GCA_009775375.1 Muribaculaceae bacterium
GACTGATGGCGTAGTGCTTTTAATATCTTATTCTTCACGAACGTCGCAAATTTAGACTTTTTTGCTTTTATTGCAATATTTTTATGTTAAAAAAATGCAAATGTGTGGATTCCTGCTTTTTTAATTCATAATTGAGCCATATGATGCGAATATCCACGTTAATTGTTTGTAGGATATTTCTGATTCCGATCAAACCCGTTGTTCAAATTAATTCATATGATAAGACAAGTGGAATTCAGGCTGACCGCTAAAAGACGCGGTTGCCATCTGGTGACGGCGGAGGTTCTCCGCAACCTGCCGCAGCCGCTGCCTCAATGCGGCTTGCTCAACATTTTTGTGAAACACACCTCGTGCGGTCTGTCGATAAATGAAAATGCCGACCCCGACGTTAGGCGCGACATGGAGAGCATCATGAATCATCTCGTGCCGGAAAATCAGGCGTATTATCAACACACGCTCGAAGGCTCCGACGATATGCCGGCCCATGCTAAGTCTACACTGACAGGCGTATCTCTGACCATCCCCATCTCAAAAGGAAAGTTGAATCTCGGCACGTGGCAGGGCATCTATCTTTGTGAGTTTCGCGACTATGGTGGCGAGCGGTCGATAGTTGCTACTATAATGGGCGACTAAGAGAGCTCCCTGAGCCATTGGCATAACAAAATTTACCTGTTAACATTATTTTGCGTTTGCATGAAATGTTTTGGCAGACGTTGATGATTAAATTTGCAGTGTCGTCAAGATTCGGACTCCCTCCGATTCAGGCGATGCCGTCAAGGCACAGTAAAAAACATCATCAACGCGGTTGAAATCCATTCGCCGGATGCTCAAGACGCTCTTAGTTCCGGCGATGGATCGAAACCATAAAAAAAACACCAAAATTATGAAACAAACCGAACGCGAAAGCAACAACCCGTCCTCATCGTCATCCTCCTCCTCGGCCTCACCGTCATCCTTCTCCAACTCCGCAGCATCTTCTAATCAAGACCTCTCTACTACTGCTAAATTTTAAGGAAAGTACTCAAAGCCCCTCCCACAAAAAATTTTGTGGGAGGGGCTCTTAGTTATATTTTAAGTAACGCGTTCAGAAGATTGCTCAGCTGTTGCGAGAGTATTTGGCGCATTTGGGGCTGTAGGCAATCGTGACGCAATGTCCCTCCGATTCGTAGCTGTAAAGCTCCATCTCTTGCGTTTGCTTGCCCGACTCCGTCTGCACTGATACAGTGGCCTTACCTATTGCGGGTGCCGGAGCTCCCGGAATATTCATCTTCCTGTCAATCTCGGGAAGCGAGAGGAGCGTTATGTCGTTGCGTAAATCCAATCCCTCTGTCATTGCGGCCTTGTAGAGAGCCTCCTTGGCGGTCCACGCCACGATATTGCCCTCCAGATTTTTCTCATCCACAAGCGTCATCTCGTCGTCGGATAAAAACTTACTCCTCACCTTCACCACCTGCTCCCTGTCAAGATGCTCCGCATCAATTCCCATGGCCGTACGCGGCGAGAACACCGACAAATCGGCCTCCGGAGTCCTCGGAAGCGAAGCCACCACCAACAGATGATCGGCATGACTGATTGATATCCGCGAAGTCGATCCGAAAAGAAAAGGCGCACCGTTGGAGAAATGGCCGATCTCTCGATAGGCATCCCTGCCGTTCTCCGCATAAATCTGCTTTGCCATATCTATCCAAAGCCTTCCGGACTTAGTCTCCATTCCGCTGACCTCCTCCACACGTATGCCTACGGGAGTAGGGTGAGGCCAATATATGAAATCGGTTTCCATCGACGAATGATTTTTATGATTGTTGTTCAAGGCATGTTGTTCGTAAGATGCTGTCATTCATGAGCCTGAGCCGGCGGAAGAGACACGGTCACTTTCACCTTCGTTATGCGATGTCGCTCAAGCTTCACGACCTGGAATCTCAAGTCTCCACGCGTCAGCGTCTCCTTCATCGTGGGGAAATCTCCCTTTATCTCAAGCAGCAAACCTGCAAGGGTCTCCGCCTCTCCTGTGTCGCCCAGCGCCTCTTCCTCTATGTCGAGCGTATGGCAGAAATCCCCCAAGGGCACTTTCGCATCGAATATATAGGTGTTGGCGTTGATCTTTTTATAGAATGAGGTTTCCTCGTCATATTCGTCGTCGATCTCGCCGACAATCTCCTCGATGATGTCTTCGAGAGTGACCATTCCCTGCGTTCCGCCATATTCATCCACCACTATCGCGATATGGATCTTCTTCTTGCGGAAATCCTCAAGAAGGTCGTCGATCATCCTCGATTCCGGCACGAAATAAGGCTCTCTCAGCAGCGTCTGCCATCGGAAGGAATCCCCCTGCTTGCCGATGTATGGGAGAAGGTCCTTGGAATAGAGTATGCCCCGTATGGTGTCCTGGTCCGTGTCGTAGACCGGTATGCGCGAGAAGCCCGACTTCAGTATGACGTCCATGGCCTGGCTCCACGTGTCGTGGTATTCTATCGAGGTGATGTCAACGCGGGAAATCATGATGTCGCTGACCTCCTTCTCTCCAAACGACAGTATCCCCTCAAGCATCTCCTTATCCTGCCCCTCCTCTATGTCGGAGATCTGCAACGCTTTCTCAAGCTCGTCGGTCGAGATGTTCTCCTCCTTCTTGGTGACGACCTTGTTGACAAGGCGCGTGGAGCTGACCATAAACTTGGCGAGGGGCTTTGTAAGCGCGTAAAGCACTCCCAACGGCCCCGAAGCAAACTTCACCCATTTGACCGTGCGCCCCCTGGCCACGAGCTTCGGGAAAATCTCCCCGAAGAGCAGCAGCAGGAAGGTCAGCAAGACGGTCTGCACGAGGAAATCCACGACGCTGCTCTTGAACTCCGCCACCTGGTTGATGGCAAAAGAGAGCAACACCACCATTGAGATGTTGACCAGATTGTTGGATATAAGGATTGTGGCAAGAAGTCTCTCGCTGTCCGACAGCATGGCGCATACCTTTTTGCTGCGTGGGTCGTCTTCTTCGCTCAGATGCTCCACGTCAGCCCTCGACAAGCCGAAATAAGCTATCTCGCTTCCGGAGACGAAAGCGGAAAGAAGCAGGCAGAAGCCGGCTATCAAGACGATGCATATCCATGAGGCCCAGTCGGGCGGCGCCGTGAATTCTACGGCCTGTGAAAGAAGGATCAGAAGTGATATGGTCGGAGAGGGGTATGGTAAGGGATCTGTGTCCAAAATTTAAAGTTGTTGGTTTTATGTTGCAAAATTAGTCATTTGTGTTGGATTTACCAAAGAAGTCATACAAAACTTTTTACGATTTTGCCTGTCCTGACATACCACACGTAGCCCTCCACGTCTTTGATGCCAAGTGCCTGGCCTACTGCCTCCATGTATTTCCCGACCTGACGGACATGGGCTTTCCCTTCCGGTTCGGCCCCGAATTTATAGTCCACCACCACTGCCTTGCTCCTGTCGGGAGAGACAAGAATCCTGTCCGGACGGCATATGGCTTTCTTGGGCATGAGGATCGACCGCTCGTTGACCACTCTCCATTTCCCGGAGAACCATTCTGCCACGTCGCTTCCCGAAATTGCTTCCGACAGCATCGCTTCCCAGTCCTTGGCCCTTTCGCGGTCCACGAGTCCGCGCATCCGTAGCGCGGTGATGGCTCCGTGGAGGTCGGAAGGGATATCGACACGCTCCATCACGGCGTGCAGCAGACTTCCCTCCGAACGCGGGTCGGAGTCCTCTGCCTCCGGGAGGATGGAGGCGTCACTCTCGTCGTCTCCCTCCACGTATTGAAGTATGGCCGGGCTGCTGTCCACTCCATATTCCTCTATCAGGCAAATCCCTGAAGCCGTCGATTCCTCTGTCTCCTCTCTTTTTCCTGCGTCCGGCTGCGTTCCGATGGTCAGTCTGTCGTGGCCTTCGTTCCATGCCACGAGTGAGGAGGGGAGCATACAGTCGGAATCGGAGGCCGACGCGGGCAGCGGCGGGCAATATCCGTTGCTGAAAATCTTTTCCAATGCCCATCCTATGTTTTTTGATGTAGCCTTCCCGGGACGCTCTGTCAGCACGTAAAGCTCATCCACGGCTCTTGTGAATGCCACGTATGCCGAGTTGAGGTTGTCCATCATGTTGAGGTCGAAATATCTTGTCCAGACCTCCTCGTGTTCGGTCCCCACAAGCGCGGAGGTCGTGCTGACCGGAAGGAAGGGGGGCAGTCCGCAATCCTTTAGGCATTTGGCGGTCTCCACCCATTTCCATTCCGATTTCATGGGGGAGGGGACGAACGAAAGATTGGCATAGGGCATTATGACGCATTTGAATTCCAATCCTTTCGACTTATGGATGGTCATGACCTGCACGGCGTCGGTCCCTTCGGGCGAGGAGATGGAGACGGCCACCCCTTTCGTCTGCCACCATTCAAGAAACGAGGAGATGTCGGCGGCGTAGCTGTCGCAATAATCCAGCACGAGATCCTGAAAGGCGGCTATGAAGACGGCTTGGGTCTCCCGGAGCTTGCGGGGCACGAAATTCTCCGTGATGGCCTCCACAAGGGCGGGAAGAGCCACGGTCTGCATCCCTGCGAGCATGGCGTTGATGGAGTATTCGGGGGAATCCTCCTCCAAGAATCCCTTTACCTGCATCGAGGGGGAAAGCTCCGGATGGCGCAGGGCGTAGAAATTGAAATTGCAGCGGATGTCGGTCCATTTTGCCTTCACTCCCGATTCGTTGCGTTCCGCCGAGCCGTGGCGGTCGGTGGCCCTGACCATCGTCTCGAATACGGAGACAATGATGCCGACGGCCTCCGATGATGAGATCAGAAGCGATTCCTCGCTGATGAATTCTATCTTCGGCTCGGCGGGCGGCAGGGAGTTGTTGTAGTCTATAAGGGCGGAGATGACCTCCTTTCCCATCTTGTTGGTCTTCACCAGAAAGGCTATGTCGCGCTGCGCGTAGCCCCTTTTTATGAGAGAGGAGACCAATGGCCCGATTCTCCTCATGGCGTCTCTTTTGAGGATTTCCTCTTTGCTTTCCTTTTTGGAGGCCTTTCCGGAGACTGATGTGGTTTCTTCGCTCGATTCCTTATCCTCGGAGGGGACGGAAAGGAAATCCACCTCCACGTATCCTTTTCGTTCCCTGTGGCTTGCATACTGCGCGACGTTGCCGTAAAGGTCGGCGAAATCTATTGTCCCTTGTGAGGTTTCGAGCAGTTCGCCCACGAGGCAATGGAAGAAATGGTTGTTGAATTCCACGACCGTGCGGTCAGAGCGCCAGTTGGTGTTGTCGGCGCGGTCCATCCCCTTTGCCACGTGCGACGGGAATGCCTCCGGCACGCTTGTGGAGATCAGCGAGGGGTCGGCGTTGCGGAAGCGGTAGATGCTCTGCTTGGCGTCGCCGATTATAAGGTTGTCCTCACCCCGGCTTTCGCTTTCCCTGAGCAGGGCCACCATGTTGTCCCATTGCAGGCGCGAAGTGTCCTGGAATTCATCGATGAGGTAATGGTTGATTCTCGTTCCGATACGTTCATACACGAAGGGCGCGTCGTCGTCGCCGATGATGCTGCGAAGCATGGCGTTGGTCTCTCCGAGCTGTATGGAATTGTTGTTTTCAAGCAGGTTCCTGATTTTGATTCTTGCCTCTCCGAGCAATCCCAAGAGGGGGATGAGAGGGGAATAGACCGCCCAATGCTTCCATGGCGCCGACTCTCGCATCTCAAGCCATGTGGAATAGCCCTCGTAGAGGGCAGTGGCAGTGGCGGTCAGCTCGTCGAGACGGGGATGCGACACCCCCTTCGCGAGTATCGACACTTTCGGTCCGATCTTCAGTGGGGCGAATGGGCGGGTCTTCGCCGTCTGGTTGTATCTTATGTTGCCGAGCTTTTCGAGATGGCCGGCAAGGCGGCTGTTGCCGTCGGAGGCGACGTCAAGGCCGCATTCGGCGAACTGGCGGCGCAGCAGGGAGGCGTTCTCTTTCGCCTGTTCCAGCGCGTCGCGCATTGGAGTCTCAATTTTTTCGCGGCAAAGCGTGAAGGCCTTTATGAGGGGGTCGGAGCCGTCGTCGGTGTTGAAATAGTCGTCGAGGCGGTCGCGGATCTCCTTGAAGTTTTCATCTTCCAGCCTCATGATGGCTTTTTTCAGCCGTGAGTATATTGAGTCGTCGCGTGTGTTTTTCTGGAATACGTTCCATGCCGTGCTTCCGGCGTCGGCCTGCTCCTTTATCATCTCTCCCATCCAGAACGATGCTCTGGGATTCTGCTCCGGGTTGTTGTAGATGTCGTCGATGGTGGAGTCTACGGCTGCGGCGGCGAGAAAATCCGAATCGATCTCCACTTGATAGGAGTCGTTGAGATTGGATTCGTAGGCGAATGTGCGTAGAATGGTCTGGAAGAAAGAGTCGATTGTGGAGACCTTGAAATCGGAGTAGTCGTTGAGCAGGATGGAGAGGGCTTCACGCGCCGTGCGGCCCACGGCCGTGGTCGTGGTGTTGAATTCCTTTGTGAAATCGTTGAGATAGGCGATCTTTGCGGTCTCGGCGGCGGAAAGGGGCTCGGAGCCGTCGGCGCGGGCAAGGTCGGCGAGTTTCTCCACGATGCGCTGCTTCATCTCGTTGGTGGCCTTGTTGGTGAAGGTGATTGCGAGTATGCGCGGCAGGCCGTCGGTGATTTCCCGTGGCTTGCGGAGTCGCCATTTGCCGCCATCCTTGACGGCTATGAGATATTGGATGAATTTCTTTGCGAGGGTGTAGGTTTTTCCCGACCCCGCCGAGGCACGTTGAAGCTGGAGCATAGGCAGATTATTTCACCTTGTATCCCATCTCCGTCAGCAACGCCTTGACGTCGGCCATACGGTCGCCCTGAATAAGGATTTCACCGTCGCGGCACGACCCGCCTGTGCCGAGCTTCTGTTTCAGCGTTTTGGCAAGCTTCTCAAGCTCTTCCTCGCAGCCTTCGAAGTTCTCGATGATTGTAGCTGTCTTCCCCTTCCTCCCTTTCCTGTCGATTAAGACCCGGAGGGGAGATTTCTGTATGCCGGCGGGCTCTTTTGCGGGTATGGGGTCGGGGGTGTCGTCGATGGGGACGGCCCCGGAGTCTTTGAGGGCGTTTAGTGCGTCTTTCCAGTCAATGTTCATCTCTTTGTCGTCAGAATATCAGCATCAGTCGTGCCTGCACTCCGTTGAATGACATCGTTTCCGGCGAGGCTTGGCCGAAGACGTGGGCGTAGGAGTAGTTGAGGCGTGCCGTGATGTATGGGTTCAGGTAATAATTGAGTGTCGCGGAGAAGGAATTGCTTCGGCCTCCGAAGATGGCGGCCTTGTGGTCGGTCAGCGATGTATAGTTGTAGTCCACGACGAGCTCCAGCGATCCGGGTTTGGGGGTGTCAAGCTGTGCGGTGGATGACGAATAGGAGTATCCGTTCCCGAGAATCAGTCCGCGGAGTGTGGCGTAGCCGCTTTGCGACGTATAGGCGTGCAGGCCCTTGCGGCGGTTGATTCTCTGATAGAAATATTGGCTTTCAAAGGCCATGCGGCCATAGGAGAAAAGGAGTTCGGGAGTGAATTTGAAGAGGTTTTTCGAGTCGCTCACCGTCGTGCCGATTGCCTTGAGCTGCACCACCTTCGTCGGGAAGTTGGCGGAGACGGTGAAGCCGTCGTGGATGTCAACGTTGTCTTCCACCCGGCGTTGTGGCGTGCCGAATCCTCCGCTTATCCCGACGTGCCATATAGGCGCGTCGGCCCGGGGATTGCGGTAGACGAGGCGCGTCAGCAGGGAATATCCCTGCTGGTTGAAGAGAGGGGCATTGACGGCTTGTTGCAACGCGCTGCTCTCCACGTGGGCGCTTGCCGCCGCGTAAAAGTTGCGGTCATAATGCACGTACATCGCTCCGAGTTGCAGGCCGGGTGTGAAGGGAGCGGAGGCCATCGGCTGCTCCATCGTTGCCTTGCGCGAAGAGGAGGTGGACTGAAGGCCATACTGATGGATGAAATTGCCTATCCTGACGGAGTTGCCGGGATTGAAATCGTATTCTATCCACATGTCGCGCAGCCCGATCTTGGAGTAGGCGTAACACATCTCTATGGCGGCTTTCCATTTCCCGTAGCTGACTTTCCCTCCGAGTCTCACTTCCGGAATGGCAACGCCGTCGGGGAAAGATTCCTTCTGCGGGGAGGCGTAGAGGGCTCCGTCTATCAGGATTCGTCCGGAGGGGGAGAACTTGAATTTCGGCTGCTCTTGGGCGTTGCATATACAAGGAAGCGACAGCAAGAGGACGGTGGCTGCAAGGTGTTTGAAGGGATGCTGCATGGGTGGAATCTTGAGGTTTTAGGTTAGTTGGAAGTCAGCTCGCGGCGCAACTCCTGAAGGTTGTTGGCGCGGGCTTTCAGCTCTCCGTTGCGGTCGTAGACGAAGAAGGTCGGGATGTCGCCTACGTTGTAGCTGCGTGCGGCTTCCGAGTATTGTCCGGCATTGTCGAAGACCGTGATCCAGGGGAGGTTGCGGGCGGCCTCGCGCCATGCGTATTGGTCGGGGTCGAGGGAGACTTGATAGAATTCCACGTTCCCGCCCATTGAGGAGTAAAGCTTAGAGAGCTCGATGTTGGCTGCGGGGGAGTCGGGATGTGTCAGCAGCGTGAACATGACCACGACCGGTTTCCCTTTGCCTACGATTTCGGAGAGCTTGCGGTTTTTGCCGTCTTCGTCAGGAAGGTCGATGTCGATGACCGATATTTCGTTGGCTTCGATTTGCATGCGCAATCCTTTTTCGGAGTTGCGGCGTTTGATGGCGTCCATCGATGTCTTTTCGAGCAGACGGGTGCGAGGGTCGTTGGGGCGCAGCTCCTTGAATCCTGTGGCCACGGCAGCGAAATACTTGTAGTCGTCGCCGCGCTGGGGATCGAAAAGCGGTTTGTCGCCGATTATTTTGGTCAGTACGTAGTAGCTTACGATCGATCCTTGGGCGTCACGCATATATTTGGAGAAAACAGAGCGCTTGAATGAATTGAGCGAGTCGGCCGATATGTCGGAAGGAAGAGCCATGAGGTCTTTTTCAAAAGCGGCCATGGCTTCGGCATTGGCAGAGCCTGTCAGCGTATATTGGCTTCCGTAGTCTTTAAGGGAAGAAGTGACGGTGACGGTCTCCACGGAGTCGATAGGAAGATAGATGTAGCGGTCGCCGAGGGCGAGACGGAAAATTTCCGGAGCGGCCGGTGCGGGGCGGGAAATAGAGAAATTGCCGTTGGAGGATACCCTTGTGGAGTCGATAGCCACCCAGCGGCCATAGAAGTCAGACTTTTCGAGCACGAGGGATTTATCCTCCGCCCCGTAGATTTCACCTTTGATCTTAAACGACGGTTCGCCGCAACCGGAAAGCAAGGCGGCGCAAGCCACGGCGCAAGCGCCGCATCCGGGAAGAAGCCCGGCAAATTTATGGAATACGTTCTTCATTACGATGTTGATTAATTTTTAAGCCGCCACGAGCCGGAAGGAGGAGACAGACTCTCCCGCCGTCAATCCCGGCGGTATATGATTGAACCACAAAGTTACGACAAAAAAATGAAATACGAAAGTCATACCCCCAAGTCCCTCACGGCTGACGCATCTTAATTTTTTACAAAATCAAAACTTTTTAAGGCATAAAGTAGATAGTCGTTGTCCCATC
>VSPO01000121.1 GCA_009775375.1 Muribaculaceae bacterium
TATCCAATTATCCTTACGTTGATGCTTCATTTAATTATGTGCCAAATAAAAAGAATGCGTTTGGCACAGTGTTCCATTACTCAGTTTGGCCACCTTCGTCCAACTATAAGAGTGAAAATATCATTCAGGTGTCTCCATTCCTTTGGCATACCGGAAATCCGTTGCTGAGATCCCAAAGAAGCTACGATATCGGCATCAACTATACCTTCATACCGTCGAAAAAATTCAACATGACAGTATTCGCACATTCTTGGCTTGTAGGGAATCGCGCAGCGTTTGTATATGAAGCCACATCTGAGGGAATAATAAGGACAATTCAACAACCTATTGGCAAATTCAGCCATCATAACTATGGCATCAATACTTCCTCAAATTTCTTTGATGGGAAGTTGCATCTTTCAGGACAACTTACCCAGTTGTATGTTCATAATGGATTGCCATACAATATAAATCACTCATATATAAGTTTTTATATACAGGCTCTTTATTATTTCGGCAATTTTAATTTTGCCATATCATATAATTCTGGAAATGCAACCGACAACTATAATTCCATGTCCGGAATATGGACTAAAAACAAAGATGCTTTTGTCTTGCAAGCAGGATGGAGCAATTCGACTTGGAATATTCGTCTGACAGCTCAGAATCTCCAAAGATGGAACTGGAGGTCTTCCTACGATAGAATGTGGAGTGACTATTATTCGGTCAATAGATGGGTTAGTAATGCTTCCAGCCATGCGTTTATCCAATTATCTACGACATATACCTTTGGTTTCGGTAAAAAAGTGAAACAAGGTAATGACCTATCCCGTCAGTCAGGAGCTTCATCAGGAATCTTGAAATAAAGGCGGATATTGATTTCTAATGAAATAGCCAATATTCAAATTTTTTCGGGCAACAAGATGAATGAAAAAAACTCTACATCAGGCGAATTGCTTGGTGTAGAGTTTGAATATGTCAGTGGGGTGGTATTCGTAGAGACGCGGAGGCAGTCGGGGATTATTTGGCGGGGATAGCTTGGTAGGCGGCGATCGCTTCTTCAAAACGATTGGCTACGTCAGCCATCTTGTAGAGCCCGTCGGCATTTTTCTCAAGTCCTTTCAGCGACAAGGGATAGATCATCGGAGGATTGTCGAGGTCGAGCAGGGTCATGTCGCGAAGCTGATCGACAGATTGATAGACTATGTTGAGGTCGGCAAATTCCTCTCCGTCGGGGCCTACGAATTTCTCCACTACAATCTTGGAGCCAATGGGAGTCTTCTTCTCTATCGCATTGGGAAGCTCGTATTCCTCTACGCCAAGGGCTGTGCCAACGGCTGAGAGATTGCTGTCATGACCAACAAGGAACGTGAATTTTCTGTCGTGCGACCGCAGTTCGTCATACATGTATTGCACCAAAGGATAGGCCACGTTTGTGGCGACAATCGGAGCGGTGAACAATACGTCCTGGTAGGTGTCTTTCACGTGGGCAATCTTTTCCCAGTCCTTTCTCGTAAGCTTGTGTCCGAAAGCCGCGGCAAGAGTGTCGGGTTGCTCGTAGTATTGAAGTATGAAGGCATCGCTTGCAGAATTAAGTTCCTTCAATGCTGAGCCCGGCTTCATCGACGGTTCCTTGAATTTCTCAAACACAATCTCAGTATTGTAGTTGTCGAGGGCATCCAGATATGGGTCCTTGGATTTCGCCATCGGCGATTCGTCAACGTCGAGCACGTTGATTATCATCGCATAATCCGGCTCGATGGCCTCGTTTATCCCGACGATACCCTTGGCTCCGCCCATAGCGTTGATCTGGCTCATGGCTTCCTCCACAAATTCGGGGCAGACCTTCGTCAGCTGAGGATTAAACAGCGGATCCATCTTGCTTGGAGTGAATCGATGGTTGACTTCGACTCCACCAACAGGCATGAAGCCTGACGTGAAATACTGTGCGGTAGCGATGCAACGTTGCATTGAGTTGGCGATGACGTTAAGGTCGTCGGCAGTCGGGACATAGTTTTCAGGAAACAGCCCCGCATCGACCGCCCATTTCCTGAAATATTGGCCCATCTGGGTTTCCAGGACACCTCCGCGATTGGTCAGTTCGGACTTTGCGGCTGTCCATTTGTTCCATTCGTGAGGGGTTATCCTTCCCAAGGCGCTTTTACTGTCGGAAAGCGGGGAGCGGATATTGTGGCGGCTCAGCACCACAGCCTCCTTAAGCTTATACTTGTCTTTAAAATCCCGGCTTCTTTGAGCCTGGGAGAATCCGGCGGTTGGCACAAGAAGCATGGCAGAGAGGAATAGATGAAGAATGCAGTTTTTCATAGTAGTGAAAATTTTTTTATGAGGCTGATAAAATTTGGGGAGGGGGAAACTTGTGTGGCATAATGGATAGAATACGATTATGGAACAAAGGACTTAACAATTTGTTCACAAAAATTTAATAAGTACCTACGAAAAATAAATGTGCATATGATTGCCTTATAGTGTGAGCGAGATATGAAATCGTGAAGATGGAATTATGGGGTTCCATAACGACTGATGAACGACTTTATAGGTTGCCACAATATATGGCTGGCATTTGTTCATTTATTTTTCGTAGGTACTTAATATTGCGAAATGGACTCAATTATTAAATAATTGTGAACTGAATCCGGGATTAGTTGTTAAAAAGACGTGGCATATGGAAATATATCTTTATCCGTGATAAGTTTTCACGGGGCTAATACTTAGAATTATGAAAAGACATTCCCATATGGCTATGCTTTCGGCGGCTATTCTTCTTGCGCCTGCTTTTTCCACAGTCAGCGCACAGGACTCCGAGGAGCCAAAGTTTAAATTTACCCCCACCGGGCGTATACTTGCCGACGGAGCTGTCTATGCTCCCGATGGCGATGGCTTTGCCGACGGCGTTGCGATTCCTGACGTCAGGATAGGCGCCAAAGTCTCCTACGGAAAGTGGAGTGGAAAGATCGACATCGGCTACGGCTTCGGCAAGCTCAGCATGAAAGACGTATTCATTCAATACGGCTTCAATCCGGAGAACTACGTGAAAGTCGGATACTTCGTCCATCAGTTTGGATTGAACGCCGCGACGTCGAGTTCGATGAAACCCTCTATGGAGGTATCGTCGTGCGACACCTATTTCAATGCCACCGGTAGGAACCTCGGCATTCAATACGTGCATGACAAGGATGCATTTTTTGCAGGAGTCAGCGTCATGGCCGGCACCTCTATTTCGACTCCTGCCAGCGATTACGGAAAGGTCAGCGTCGGAGCCACCACCCGTCTTGTTTGGCGTCCGTATCATGAAGAGGGCAGGGTAGTGCAGGTCGGAATGTCCGGGTGGTATCAGTCGGCTATGCATAAGAAGCTGACAGACGATGAGGGAAATCCTTATGTTTCCCCCGGATTTTTTGATTTCAGCTGTCAGTTCCCGACAAGGGTCTCGAAAGTCAACATGCTCGGAGCAAACGTCAGCGATGCCAAGGGTCTTGTCAAGCTATCGCCGGAGATTCTGCTGTCGAAAGACCGCTTTGCATTGGAGGGGCAGTATTATTATATGAACGTTGACAGGAAAGACGGGCTTCATTCATATTCTGCTCAGGGAGCCTACGGCCTTTTGCGGGCATTGATATGCGGCGATTCTTCCTACGCATATTCCCACGGTGATGCCGGCCTTGCCAAACCCGGAGGGAAGACACTTGAATGCGTGTTGGGCTATAGCTACACCAATGGATATGACTCAAAGTCGCAGATATTCGGAGGAATCTCCAACGACTATTCTGTCACCCTCAACTACTATCTTAACAAGTATATCACGTGCCGCCTGCGTTATTCCTACACCAATGTATGGGGAAGCGACGTGATGCATAAACGCCACGAGAATATAATCCAGGCTCGCATTATGTTTAAGTTCTAAATTTGTTCAAAGACTTTGGTTTTGTCAGTTCCATTAAAAATAAATTCCGCTGCAAGAGCAGCGGAATTTATTTTGGGGAATGGGAGGCAGTCCAGTGTTATTTTATGCCGAGACGCGCCTTAAGGCTTTTGGGGAGGGCGTCTTTGTGCATCATCACGTAGATTGTCTTTGCCCTTACGAAGCTGTCCGACATGTTGAGATAACCTTTGGCGTCGTTGCGCTCAGTGCCCCAGGAATTCTTGGTCACGTAGTATTTTGTGCCGTTTTGGTCTTTGGCGATACCGGTCAGGTGCATGAGATGGTCGTCGGTAGTGACAAAGGATTCAAAGCCTTTTTGCCGCACCTCAGGAGTCACTGCGACCTCAGGATATGGTTTTTCGAATTTCAGAATCTCGTCGAGGCGTTCGTTGGTCTTCATTGAAGAGAAGCGGGCAGTGTCGGCAGGTTCGAAACGCGACAGGTCGTTGATCTCGGGATTTATGGCTGCCCCTTTCTTGAATGCAAATCCCTTTTCGCTGACATCGCCATCCCAGCAGACGGAGTAGCCATTGGAAAGGGCTCCGTCGATCGTAGACATAAGCTCGTCGAGGGGAAGGTTGTACATTGATGCGTGTTCCCAGTTGTCGGGCACTTCAAGAATGAAGCTTTCATAGTAGGGGTGATGTGTGAAGCTTGTCAGGTTGACGTAGTCGTCGAGGTTAAGCTCAAGCGACTTGGCGAAGCTTTGAGGCGTATATTCCTTACCTCGATAAGAGAACTTCTCGGGCACCTCGCCAAGGTAGGTGTCTAGAATGCCGTCGACCACCTCATAATATTGAGGAGAACGTTTCTTCTGCTTGATGGCCACCTCGGCCACGGCGTGGAGCATAGGCATCAATTCTCCGTGGTTGTGAGTCTTGGAATCATAGTTTATGCCGCCATAGACCTCTTCGGGAACCACGCCCACCTGACGGAAGGCATTAAAATAAGTAGGGCTAAGGCTCCCCGCCCCGATATTGCCCTTGCCGCGACGCAGATAATTGTCGTCGAGCTGGTTTTGAAGCTTCTGGCGAACTATGAACATCTCGGAAAGGTCGTGTTCTCCTTTACCCTTTCTGAGGAGTTCGGATTCCAGGAAAGAAGTGGTGGCGAAGCACCAGCACGTGCCGGTCTGAGCCTGATTTTTAACCGGGGTAGCAGCAACGCTGTCGGTCACGGTGAAGACGTAGCCCTGGGCGCAAACAGATCCTGCGGAGAGGAGAGTGGCGGCGAAAAGCAGATTTTTCATCATATCAGAGTAGGTTTGATTAGGGATTTGGAAATCCGGGTTAGATGTGTCAGTCGGGTCTGTCAGCATGACATATCCTTCTACACATTGCGAAGTTAATCAAAAATTTTCGTATGCCATGCTTTTTTCTGTAGAAAAACGCGCTTTTGGATATGATTTCGTACGGGTAGGGGGCTTGACATCAGGAGCCAAGGCTCCTGAAACACAACGGCTATTGAGGAAAAGGGGAAGCACACAGACGGATGCAGAGCACATGCTCTGCATCCGTCTGTGTGCTAAGTATTGATTACGGCCAAGAAATTTTAGAAATGGGCTTTTAAGCCGATTTTGGAGCGAACCGTAATCCAGCATGCTTTTTATCAGGCTTTTGGGAGGCGGAAGAAGGAGTTACATCTCAAGGCGCTTGAACCGCAAGTCGTATTTGGGGCCTTTCACTTCAAGACTCATGGTTTTTCCGTCTTTGCTAACCTTGATATCTTCCATTGTTGACAGACGGGTGAGGTTGTTGCGGAATGTGGTCTCTATTTCCAGCTTGAAGATGGTGGATAGAGAATCGGTCTGTGATTGTGTCAATTCAATCGCGGGCACATTTTTAATCGAAGAATTGTCGATTTTTACCTCAATAGTGGAGTAGTCGTAGTTGATAAGCAGGTCGTCGTGGTCATCAACGTCATGATTCCAGGTTCCCTTGACGATGGCATTGGCAGAGAATGATACGTTGCAACTGTCTGCCGGCACCATGCCTTTCACCAAGACCGGGCAAATGATGTCGAAATCGCTGTAGAGAGTGATTTCCCCTTCCGTGCTTTGCTGATTGTTGATGAAATCGATGGATATGGTTTCGAGAGCGGATTTTGCTCCCGGCATTTTAGCTGTCATATCGATCGGGTTTGTGCCTTCCCAGGCCCCTATGAATGGGGCAGGGGTCTCGCTACAGGAGATGGCTCCAATAGAAATGGCGGCTATCCCGATAGCCATCAATGATTTTGAATTTTTATTTTTCATAGCCATAGTATTTGTTATCTAATGAGAGCACGGCCGGCCCAAACGAGAAGGATGCCGCAGATTACGCTTGCCGCAAGATAAAGCACGCATGTGCCCCAGTCGCCTTTGTCGCCAAGCACCCACATGTCGTCGGCGAAAGAGGAGAATGTCGTGAAACCTCTACAGAATCCGGTGATGAGAAGCACGTTTTCCCCCGGAGTCATGACGTGGGCTTTTTCAAGGAGACCGAAAAACAGGCCTATTATGAAACATCCGATGAGATTGACCATGAAAGTTCCCATCGGGAACGCACCGTGGAAAATACCTGAACACCATTTCCCAACAAGGAAACGTCCGCAGGTGCCGACGAATCCGCCGCAGCCTGCAATTAGCATAGATTTTATCATAGCAATATTGGGTTTAATTGATAATTAAATGATTTTAAAGGAAGCATTAAAAATGTTACTGTCTTTTTGACAATTGAAGTGGCGGTAAGGTTTGTTTTTAGGGAAAATAAGGATTTATGTGGTCGGGACTGAGGAGGGATGGCAGGCCCTGACAGGAAGCCGTGCGCCTCATGTTGGGCTAGAGGGGAGTCGGGATGAAAATGCAGCCGGATTTTCTCGCGAAGATCCGGCTGCCGTCTATTTGCTCTGTGTTAGAGTTTGAGTATGATTAATTGTTTGAATAATCTTCAAAAATAACTTATTGAAATTATATTTCTTAAGATTGCTGAGTATGAGAATAATCCCTTTAATTTAAGAAGGGGAGGGTTAGAACTCTTATTTCTGTTCTGCGGGTTTTGAAGCTCTGTAGGTGAAGATTATAGGAATCGTGAAGTAGGATGCCACCGGCTTGCCGTTGTTTTTGCCGGGAATCCATTTCGGCATTCCGTTGATCAGGCGGAGTGCTTCGTCGTCGAAAGGTTTTCCGACAGACTTCAAAACCGTTTCGGCTTTGACGCTTCCGTCTTCATTGATCAGCATTTTGACAATCACGGTCTTCCTTTGGTCTTCGCCATCTATTTCCGATTTTGGGAATACGATGTTGTCGTTGATATATTTCATTAATGCCTTCGTGCCACCGGGAAATTCCGCGGGTTGTTCAACTGCGGAGTATACTTCGTTCTCGTCTTTTTGAGGAGCATTGTTACCAAACGTGATGCCGTTGGCTTTTGCATATTCCTTGGTATAGATTTCCATACATCCATCGGGATATTTGGGGTTGTCCTTCACCATTTTCATACCTGCAATCTCTTCAGAATTCAACTTTGTGATGTCTCCACTGTATGGTTTCCCGTCAAAGAGACAAACCAGTTTCTTTTTAGCAGGTTGGTCTTGGGCTGTCTGATCGGCGGAATCATTAGCAGAGACTGTGGCTGTTTTTTCTGTTGCCATATCTTCATTAGCGTTTTGGGGCATCGGCATGCTCTCGGAAGATTTTTCATTGGCAATCTCTGTGGAGCCGGTTTCAGTCATTGAGGCTTTCTCACTTTGGAAGCCGGCGGATTCTTCCATTGCGATGCCGGGTAAAGCCTCCGGCATTTGCAGATTAGCCACGAAATTATTAATTTCGCGGTCGGAATCGCGGTCGGAGAACGTGGAGAACACATTGGCCACGGCGGGTTGACTGAGTCCGACGACGGCTACCGCTGCCATCGGAATGAGAGCAAGGGCTGCAAGGCGCCTTCTCTCGCTGCTTCTTTTTGATAACATCATAGTTATTCTTAATTTAAGTTGACTATTCAGGCTGTCGGCAAAGGTCGGGAAACTCGAGCCGGCAGTCTTTTTTATTAACATCATCTGGTAGGCATAAGGATCGTCGGAAGATATTTTGGAATCGACCTCAAATTCATGCACTGATTTGAGTTCTCTCATCATCAGGTAGGCAGCAGGGGAGAACCATTGGCAAATGACGATCAGCTGCCCTAAGGCAAGATCGAGCCAATGCAATGCATTAAGATGAGTCTGCTCATGAAGGATGACTTTGTCGAAGTCGTCGTCGATATCCGATTGAGCCACGATTATCATATTTCCCCAGCTGAATGTGCCTTTCGACAGTCTGCTGACGATTACATTGCCATAGGGTCGGAGGCTTTCGCCCGTCTTGATGATTCGAATCATCCTGAATATAGAGGCCAAAGTCAGAATCAGGCAGATCGACATTCCGACAAGGTATACAATTCCAAAAACCAAGTTCCAGTCGACAGGCACCGAGGAATTGGCCGGAGCTTCACCGGAAATCCTGCCGGCATCCGCTACAACCGCAACGACCGGCATCCCGATTTCCACGACAGTCTCCATAGCCGACACCTTAAGCAAGGGGATAACCGCCGGCAGCGCGAATGACGCCACATATATAAGGAGGAGGATCATGCGGTTGAACTTATGGAATGTCGCAGTGGAAAGAAGCACCTTATAGCTAAGGTACAAAACCGACATGATAACTGCCACCTCAATAGAATACACTATAAACGCACCCATGATTAATCATTATTATTGTTCTCAATCTTTTTGATAAGTTCTTTCAACTCATCCGTGGAGATTTTCTCATCCTTGACGAGCGTCGAGACAAAATTAAGGTAGTTGCAGCCAAAGAGGTTTTTCACCATCTTAGAAAGCATCGAAGATCTATGTTCGCTCAGCTCCACTTTGGGGCGATACCTGAAAGTGTTGCCGAAAACTTCATGTTCGAGCCACCCTTTAGCTTCGAGCCCTCTGACGAAAGTGGAAATCGTATTGAAATGTGGTTTGGGCTCAGGCCACAATTCCACGATTTCCTTGACGAACAGGGGACCCTTATCCCAGAAATAAGTCATTATCTCCTCCTCTTTAGGCGAAAGTGTCTTTTGTCTGTCCATAATTGTAGAATTCTCTAAAAGGATATTTGAATTTATGATTCTGATGCAAAGATAAAACGAAAAATTTAGTTGTGCAACTATTTTGTTAGTTATTTTACTAAAAAAATAGTTTAAGCCTGAAATCACCAAATTATGTGGAAATTCTGGGTAAGCACTGATTTTTTTTTTAGAGTGGCATAGTATTGATGATTAGGGTGATAAAGGATGAGGATGCAATCTGAGATAAAAAAATATGAAAAAACATTTGCAGGATTAAAAAAAACGTCGTAACTTTGCAGCGCAAAAAGGGAAACACGAGAGCTTCCCGAGCTGAAAAAACGAAGCAAAAACGCGAAAATAGCTCAGTTGGTAGAGCACGACCTTGCCAAGGTCGGGGTCGCGGGTTCGAGTCCCGTTTTTCGCTCCAA
>VSPO01000122.1 GCA_009775375.1 Muribaculaceae bacterium
TCACTCGGACTACGGTGAAAACATAAGCTCCCTCTAGTCTCAGAATTCATCAGTCTTGTATAGGTGAGTAGTTACTTCAGTTCATGGATTTTTGAGAAAGTGTTAAATTTGCGTTATGAAAACCGCAGATGCAATATGGATGTGCCTTCCCGAGGGGATGGACGAGCTGTTTGAGATGGTCAGGTTCGAGCGTACAGATAAAGCATACCTTATTTTCTGTTATGCGAGTTAATTACGCATAATATCAGATAGTTATAAATTTGGTGGTGTACTGATGGTGTACTAATTAGTTGGTTAAATCGAAAATCGAAGTTCTGATTTTAGGATTTTTAAGGGTTGTTAGTTCTATTTAATGCGATTCTTTTTCTCTAAGTTCCCAAAGATTTGAGGGGCAGGATGGCAAGGCATTGAGAAAAAATCGCTAATTTTGCAGTCGAATTGACCTCGGTCAGTTCATGACATATTGATAAACCAAGAAGCGTTATGCTTATCTTGTAGTTTGAGAACGTAGGAAATTCAAAAACCGCACAAGGATAGCATAGTGGTTCTCACGCGCATAGCGTGGGCTGCTATTGTTACATCTGTGCAAATGGTTTCCTACGACCTTCAAACTACGACGTGGCATAGTTGGCTCACGTTTTCTTTGTAATAAAAAAATCAGTCTTTGAGTCAGTGACTGAAATACACACTTTTGTGTAAAACAAATATGATTTCTGCAATGTAATTTTGCACCAAGTTTCAACGACAAAAACAGTTTAAGATGAGTAAGGGAATTATATTTTCAATATTCACCGCTATTATAGCAACGACAGCAATGGCACAGTCAGCTGAGCCGGATTCGATCAAGACACAGGAGCTTAACGAAGTTGTTGTTGAAGCATCTAACCAACGGACTTCATCGAATATTTCTACCTATATTCCTATGGCTCGGCAGAAGAATGCTGCTGCCGATGCTATCTCCCTTTTGAGTCAGATGGCAATCCCTCAAATTGAGGTAGATCCGATAAGCCAGGCGATCAAAACCGCTTCGGGGCAGGGAGTGTCGATATTCATAGATTTCCTACCTGCCACCAAACAGGACCTGCAGGGCATGAGAACACAGGATGTGAAAAAAGTTGAGTATTACCTACACCCGACCGATCCCCGATTTCAAGGCGCACATTACGCAATCAACTTCATCATGCAGAAGTATGAATGGGGCGGATATACAAAGGTTACTGCCAACAAATGGTTCGGAGTTAACCGCACCGAGGGTGAGGTTTATTCCAAAATGGCTTACAAGTCGATGATTTTCGACCTTTATGCCGATGAAATATACCTTACAAACCGACATGGCGGCGTAAGCTCCACTGAAACATTCCGCTTTGATGACCTGCACGGTATGGGACCGCAGACCATCGAGCGAACTTCCGAAACCAATTCATCATTGTATCGCAACAACAGTAACGATTTTGCCCTTCGTGCGTTATATAATAGCGACAAAGCAAGAATATCCAACCGCATATCTTATAGCCTCACAAATATTCCACACAATGACGTCGTTAATTCACTGCTTTATTCCTCCGAATTGTTTTCGCTCACAACAGCAACGTCGCTGACTTCAAGCCATAACTGGGCACTTACCTATGATGGAAATTTCTACGTTAAAATTTCTCCCAAATTATCATTCGAGGCAGTTGCTACATATAAATATGGCAAGAATAAAACAAATTCATTTTACTCCACTGACGAGACGCTTTCTATTACAAATAATGCCTCGGAGGATGCACATAATTTACAGATAAATCCGCGTCTCTACTGGCGACTTAACCGAAAAAACACTTTTATATTCTATTTTGCAACAGTGCAGAATTGGAATTTTATTGATTACTATGGGAACTCTCCGTCACATCAGAAATATAATGTCGGAGGATATTCTGCTGGAGCGCATTATAATCTTAGTCTCGATAAATGGAATATCGGTGGAGAATTTGGTTGGGTCTGGGAGCGCAACCATATCAGCGATACTCGAATGAATAATGATTTCCCTCGCGCCATTGTATACGCCACTTTTTCGCCAAGTGACAACCATCAATTTGAAGTGAATTGGAGATACAGTAAAGATGTGCCGGATGCATCGCAGAAAAGTCCCAATATGCTCCAACAAGATGAACTAATGTGGTATCAGGGAACCCCAACATTATCGGACTTTTCAAATCATAATGCTGGGCTTACATATACTTGGCTACCTAATAATAGATGGCAATTTTCGGCTGATGGATATATCTATATGCTTGGCAATCGTTGTGTAACCATATATTCGCCTAATGCTCCCGAGGGAACTATGTTGCGTAAATACGTCAACGACGGAGATTATAGAAGTGGAATGGTAGGTGTTTCCGCTACTGCTAAATTCTTTGGTGGTAAACTTGTAGCTAAACTTCGACCGCAATACTGGTTGCGTAAGATTACCGGGGCATACGCAAGCACAAGAAATGAACTTACATGCACGGCTCAACTAACAGATTATTTCGGTAAATTCTATCTTTGGGGATGGTACATGACACCAAGCCATTATCAGGAAGAACAAAGCGGAATTGTCGAGCGCACACCTGCCAAATACCAGATTCAGTTGGGCTGGGGCGACAAGGGGTGGAATATCCGTGCCGGAGTCTATAATTTCCTGCGCACATCATGGGAATCATCACATCAGACTCTTTCGAGCAAGTATTACAGCTTTGACCGCAAAGAATTTTCAACCGCCCAACATTGGCGCATCACATTAGCCGTTTCATACACTTTCGGCTATGGTAAGAAAGTTGATCGTTCCGATGAAGTAAGTGGAGCAGGAACCGCCGAATCGGCAATTTTGAAATAAAGTTATATTTAACACGTGAATGAGGAGCCACAAGTGATTAGCCTGTGGCTCCCTTTCTATCATCTTATTCTGAAACTGTTCTTGACAGTCTGTTTCAGTGATTGCCACTTTTCTTTGAACCATTGGAAGACTCTCTTGCCGCCGAGATGGAGACGGAAGTTGTTGTCATCGGTGGGATCTCGCTTGATTTGCACCTCGACATCTCCGACATCCACATCTTTCTTCTCATTAGGGTCATAGAGCGTATAGCCGGTTTTGAAAGACCTCGGCTTTCCATCGAGTAACGCCGTTATAAGGTTGTCGGACATCTTTACCTCTATGCAGTCTCGGATTGCAGGCAAAGCACTGATGACTCCGGGAAAGAATCTTTGGATCAGGTCTTTGGTCTCCTGATGACCTCTGACGATGCTTTCCTCTTGTTTCTTCTGCCTGTCGAGCTGCTGCTGCAAATCCCACACACGGTTGCGATGAGTTTTATCGGTTTCCTCAGCACGGTCTTTGAGAGTTTTGATTTCCTCTCGACATTCTGCGAGTTCAGTCTCAAGCTTCTTGGTCTTGTTTCCGGTGAACCGGTTGGCGAGATTGCTGAGGACATCCTTCAGGTTGGCATCACGTTGGGCTTTTGCCTCGGCTGCTTCCTGCAAGGCGGTCTCTTTTTCTATTTTCGCCGCCTCCGCTTCCTCGGCATAGGTGGAGCGTTCCTCTATGAGTTTCGACTTGTCAGCCTCAATATCGGCAATCTCGCTGGCGACTTTCTTCTTATCGGCCTCCAACTGTTTCTTCTCGTTGGATAAGGTCGTATTGGAGGCAGCGAGAGAAGAATTTGATTCTTCAAGTTCGGTCTTACGCTTTTCAAGGTCACTGTTCTCCTTGACTATTTTCGCATTGGCGACCTTGGATTCGACGATTGTCTTTTCAATCCAGCGGTTGCCACGCTCAAGCTCGGTCTTGCGTTTCTCCAACGATTGGGTTTCTGTGTCGAGCTGCTCTTTTTCGGGGGCAAGGGTCGCCACGTCCTGCTCCAGATCCTTTTTCTTGATTTGGCATTGGCGAGAGTATTCGTGCTGGTCAACGTGACGGGCCTCGGAGCCACGGATGCCTCGTTCCAGACCGAAGCGTTCCATTGCCTCGGCATAGGTGTCTTGGAACCTGACAAGGTTCTCGCGGGTCATGATGTCGTTTGCGCTCAATCGCGGGCCGTCTTTGGGCTTGGTGCGGTAACGCTTCTTTGCATTGGACTCGCTCGCCTTCTTCTTTCTCTCGGTGGTGACTATCGGCACGACCGTGACATGAAGGTGCGGTGTTTGCTCGTCCATGTGGAGATGCGCGCCGACAACATTCTCCTCTCCGAATGTTTCCTTTGCCCATCGGACACTTGACTCCGCCCAGTCATCGAGCCGTCCTTCATCGGCAAGACGACGCAGGGCGTCGCCGTCGGACGACATCAGGACGTTGAGGGCGAGCACCTGGTTCTTGCCAATCTTCCGTGTCAGTCCGGCATGGTCAAGGCGATGCTGGATTGCCTCGCCCAGACCGTCAACTCCATCGGGATATTTGATGAAATCATCACGGTTGAGATAACGCAGTTCGACATGGGCATTGTCGGGCTGGGTGCTTCGCTCGATGTGTCGAGCGATGGCGGTGCATGAACCGCTTGCCTTCATGATGTGGAGTACGGCGTAACTCATAGGCAAGCGTGTTTGTATTGTGGAACAATCGGAGTGTACGGCTTCCCTTTAAGCCGTATCGGGGTTCTCCAAGGGGTGGCTCCCTTGGGCTCAGTAGGGATATTTTTAGCGTGGTCTTTGACCATGCGGCTTGAAAAATTCCCTAATGAGCCTAAGGAATTTCCGGATGGCGTAATTTCCGTGCCGCCACTGCACGGATGGTACTGCACTGCCATAGCAGTGGTACACCGGTATAACCATTGCAACGGAAGCAATGGATTTTGCGATGAAAAAAGGATGTTTCACGGGATTTCAGTTTTGGAGTTTACCCTTGGCATTTTCGGCATTTTGGCACAAACGGGGGGCTTCGGCATCTCCGTAAGAAATGCCAAAATGTCAATAATGCCAAGGGGTGAATGTTTATAATTTGGTGTACTTTCCGTGGGCGTCATGAGCGAATACAACGCCCTTTCTGTCCTTGACGAACCGCTTGAAGCTGCGCTCCGGCATACCGCATTTTCCGGCTATCGCCACACCTTCGGCAGTGGTGAAACTGTCGGGCAACTCCGAGAGAACGGCGAGCTGCAACTCGGTCAATGCGTCCTCGCTGATGATGCCCTGCACCTTCGATGCGGTCGAGCGGAAATACTCGGCAAGACGTATCGACCTCTCCACCGTACCCACATCAATCAGTTTCTTCTCACCGCCACACGCCCAGTCGGCGAGAGCGAGCAAAAGAGAAAATCTGATAGCGTAGATTTCGAGTTTGCTTGCTATGGAGGTCAGGGTGTCGCTCCCGTCGGCGTTGCATCGGTCGGTCTGCCCGTTCTGCCACTGATAGAGGCGGTCGAGCGCATCCAGCGAGAAAGGAACATCCTCGGGGATAATCTCACCGTTGCCGTCGGCCTTCGGAACTATCCCGATAAGCCTTGACAGGATTTCACGCCACGCGGCCGCGATGTCGAATGACGGCTGTCGGCGGGTGCGGTCCCATTTCGGTTTTGTCTGGTCGGTCGGGAACACATAGAGTATGCGCTCCATGAAACCGTTGGCGTTGCGGTTGTTCGCGGCGAGGTCGGTAAGCACCTTCGGCTGTATAGTGCCGATGACGCAAAGGAAAGGGTTGCGGATAAACACCCCGCTCTGGCTACTCTTGCGGTCTGACATGGCAACCTTGTGGTTGAACACCGACATCCAGAACTCCGATTCCGAGCCGCTGTTGTAGCGGTTGAAATTCTTGACCCATCCGGCAAGCTCGTCATACATCAGTATCAGTCCTCGGGGATTCTCCGAGAGAATACGGTGTACTGCCTCGTTGGTCACGTCCTGCATCATGAACCTGACGCGCCGGGGCTCGGCAGGGTTGAGTTCGTAACCGTTGGCTACCCTTTCTTTCGGTGGCAGTTCCATAGCCGCGTTGTAGCGTTTCAACGCCTCGGCAAACTGAGCCGCTTTCTCGGCATCGTGGTCGATGAGAGGCTGCATCAGGTAACTGAGCGGATGACTCTTGCAGACACCGGGGCATCCGACAAGGGCAACGAAAAGAATTGCATATTCTTTCCACCCCACCATAGCCTCCGCCGAATGGGTGTTGCCGATTACAGCGGCCATAGCCGTCAGCATCGAACCAGCGATGTAGTCTTTCGGAAAACCGAGAGAGGCGTTCGCCTCGTTGACAATCTCCTGCAACTTTGCAGGCAGGACGTCAATGGGGAAACCGCTGATAATCTGTGCAGTCGATTGTGTTGCAATCAGGCAGTCAGATGGCGCTGAATGAGTTGTCATCATGTCAGCCGCATGACAGACCGGCAGCTCATTCTGATGATTTGTCACTTCTGACGGAGTGACTGCGTACACATCATTTGCTATTACGGCTTTCTTCGGGGTCGCTTTTTTCTCGCTGGTCTTGGGCATAGCGGGTGCTTTAGCTGATGATGTCGTTTCCTTTCTCATCTGCGGCCTCCTTTCTTCTTCGGCCTGTCTTCGGGAACGAGCACACCCACGGCATTGCTGTCCTTGAGTCTGCTTTCAGCCCATGCCAGAAGTTCATGAGCCTTGAAATGGAGCTTGTTGCCGAACTTCTTGTATGGGATGGTCTTTTCGCTCGTCTCCTTGTATAGCTGGCCCTTTTTGATGGGATAGCCGTTGGCGTTGAGAAACTCCAGGGCTTCTTCGGCGTTAAGGCCTTCATTGTCTTTTTTCGTCGCTTTTGCAGGAATGGCGGCGATAGCTGCCAGCACTCCCGATTCGGTGAGGTAATCCTCGACCGCGCCTTTCATGAGGAGCTTCAGAACCTCGATGAAAGGAAGATTCAGGAAATCTGTAATTGTTTGCATTTTGGGGAAAAGTGGATTAGTGGGTTGAAAAATTGGTTTCTTTTCACGCATCAGTTTTCAGATGATAAGTGAGATGCTGTATGCTCAACATACGGGTAGGCGGGTGTCGTCAGGTCATAGTTATTGCGTCACACCAGCCCGATGACTACACCCGGAGGATTAAAAGGCCGGCAGACACTGCAAAATAATATCGGACTTGCGTCCATGTGGTGTGCTTCAAGGCGGACATCGCTGGACTGCTTGACCTTACTGCCCTTCCGGACGGGCAATAAAAAAGCGGGGCCTTGCCGATGCGTCCTTGCGGACGTGCCTTTGGCGAGGTCTCGTAATAAGTCTTAATCCATCAATGCCGCCCTTTCGCAAGGGGGTGTGGCAGGGGCGCGACAATCGTCACCGCCCCTTGGGGGTCGGTGCTTCGCAATATCGCGAGGGGGTTAGGGCTACTGCCACCTAACCTTAGATAAATTCCTAACAAAAGAAAAAATGAAATTGTTCAGCCATGTCCGACATTAGTCTGACATTGACCGATGAGCGTCTTTCATAATCCTGCTTGATTCTTATTTCGGCGGCTAAGTTACAAAACAGTTACGAAATATCCAAATTTTTGGAGCCTCCGAGGGCGAATCTGCGTTATGGAGCTGATTTTGACGGGTCAAATATGGTGAAATTCTAAATTATATGGCGTTGATGCGGTTGCAGACTTGTTGAACATGATCAAGTCCATATAGTAAAGAATGGCTGTCGATACCCATCCATAGGAATAGTTTGTGTAAATTCTGATAAGCGTTGAGAATATATACGGTTCCGATTTGAGGCTGACGGCGAGCAAAACATATAGGCTCGTGATGAGCTATACGGTTGCGAAGAATATTGATGCCGTCAAGTTCATTGAACATATAGGTATTGTTGTATTGTATCTCTGCTGATGAACGGGGCTTGTTCGGGAATATCCGTAGAAGTATTTGCCCGGTGGCTCTGTACTGCGGATTGGCGAACATATACTTCCAGACTCCGAATTCCATTTCAGCGAGAAGCTTATAATGGGTGTATTCTCCGTTTCGGTTGAGCCGGTTATATGCCTTGGTAATTATCCTTGCACTGTCCCGACAGCTGGCAATATCGAAGATGCCGCCATTAGCTACTGAGTCACGAAGCCAATCCCCTCCAAACCGAGAAGTAAGTTCTCGGTCAATGGCGTTTCTCAAAGAGACCTCGAAACAACTGAGCAATGTAAACACCTCTTGTGACAAGTTGAGATTCAACCGATACAGCGACATGGCTTTTCGGGTATCATTGCCACAGGCCATAACGTACCTGTCAAGCCTTTCGGGGGATAATATGCGTTGGAAATCGGTGAATTTCATCTGCGTTACAATCTTTTATGAGTCAAAATTTGTTTTAATCAAAAGAAAGCACTACTTTTGCAGTGTTGATTCCCGGTAGCCCCTGACTCGTCAAGCTATCGGGTTTAGTTTTTATATTGCAAAGTTAATCATTTTCATCGGATTGGGCAACAGCGAGAAAAAGGACACCGGGTTTCCCTCCCGATGTCCAACCACTAAATCCACGTCAAAAATGAAACAAAAACATTATGACGTTGAATCTTATTGCAAAGGTAGTCATTTCTGACTGCCTGTACAACTCTATAACAAGCGAAAGTGCCAAAGTGTCGAAAATGCCACGGGGGATTATCAGCCTCAATCAACATCAAAGGCGACTTTGCCGAGTTTGTTGATGGCTTTCTGCTTGCGCTGGTCGATTACATGGAGATATTTCTCCGTCATCTTGATGCTCGCATGACCGAGAAGCGATGATACAGTCTTTATGTCAGTCCCGGCATTGAGTAGATTCACAGCGAAGCTGTGCCGGGCGCAGTGAAAAGTGATAGGCTATGCAAAGAAACACAGAGAGGTAAAGATTAAACGTAAGTCGTTTGAAATGAACGGTATTTCAGCATTCTGCCAAGTAGAGAAAATGCAAACGGCAACGGAATATTGAGGTTGTTCAGTTACCAAACCGTTAGCCGGGCAGTTACCGAAACGGGAATAGGTAACGGCAGGCAATGAAAAGAAACCCTCACCGTTTTATTTGCGCTCATACACAGTGTTTTGCATATCAAGGAACGCTTATACGGCAAGTAATTTTGCACTAAAAAATATAAGCGTATGAAAGTAGAAAAATTCAAGGTGCTGCTCTACCTCAAAAAGAGCGGACTGGACAAATCGGGTAAAGCCCCGATAATGGGAAGAATCACCGTGAACCGCACGATGGCACAGTTCGGATGCAAGCTGTCCTGCACGCCTGAATTGTGGAATCCACGTGAAAGCCGTCTGAACGGCAAGAGCAAGGAAGCGGTGGAAACCAATGCCAGGATTGAAAAACTGCTGTTGGCGGT
>VSPO01000123.1 GCA_009775375.1 Muribaculaceae bacterium
CCGCTGGGATGCCGTTTTGGCGTTGGTCTGACAGACCGACCAAATCAGTGTGCCGTTGCTATAGGTGAGTAGTTACGAACTGAAATTTCGGCTTGTGCCGTTTTTACCTCGATAGGTGCGTACTGGCGGTTATGCCTGTTGACGCTTTGACGGAATGTGCGGCTTATTTCTCCGGTATATATAAGTGCCGACACACCTGCTCTTCGGTTATCAAGTTGAACCAACACGGATTCATCAACATAGTTGTCAATCAGAATAATCCGATTATTGGCTCTCTTGATAAGACTGCAAATAAACTCATGGGCATCAAATATCTGTCCGTTGAAGAATATACCTTCTTTGGGCGGTAAGGATGTGCGAATAAAGAAATCAACCTTGTCAGTCAAATCATCAAGCCCTCTATCATGCTCCAACAGACGACGGTCAATGCGGCTTTCCATATAGAGAAGTCGCTCATTGACACTATAACCACGTAAAAGATAATCTTTCAGAATCTTGTTGGCCCAAATACGGAACTGAGTGCCACGTATTGATTTTACTCTATACCCGACTGATATTATTACATCAAGCGAATAGAATTTTGTCTTATATCGTTTGCCATCGGCGGCAGTTAGTAAGGATTCCTTACATACTGAAGATTCCTCTAATTCTCCTTCCTTGAAAATGTTGCGTATATGTAGAGTAATATTGTTTCTCGTGGTTTGGAACAGTTCTGTCATCTACGCCTGCGTCAGCCACACGGTATCATTCTCCACTCTGACATCCAATGACAGGGTAGAATCGGGCTGATAAAGAATGATTTCATTCTCTTTACCAGACTGCAAGTTGCTATTGTTATTATCCATTTCGTTCATTGGTGTCGCGGTTTCAAGTACAAAGTTATAAAAAATAATCGGCAAATCAGCGATTTACAGCGTAATTCACTGATTTGTCGACCATGTTTATTCAGGAGGTTTTTGATATCCAAAGGAAGATTGCTCTGATTGTTTGGATGGCTATTGCATTATCGGGTGGAATTTGCTAATTTTGCGGAGTGGACTCTCGCAGAGACCTCGTGCAGGGGTTGAGGCGGGCGTGCCGTCATATTAATTTTTGAAAGCGTTTACTTGACGCTCGTTTATGGCAATCAGGAATCTCGCAAATTTCTAATCGTAGTCGTAGGCGTTGCAGATGGTGGATGCCTATGGGGTATGTATGTCCTTCCTTTTGGTGCGTGAGTATCATGGGAGGTTTTGACGTATTCGGCATGGGGCTTCTGCTGTTTGTCCGTTCTATTGTTGTGATGGTCATGGCCGGATTCTATGGTTGCAGGATGGGCAATGGTATAGACTCTCATGCTTTCTTTTTTTCAATATGCCGTTTTGGGGAGTCGAAGGCATAAAAAAAGACTACTTTGGGTATAGATATGTATCAAAGTAGACCGGTGGTCAGTATGGACAGAAAGATTTCAGTCGTAATCAATACCTACAATGCCGATCTTCATCTAAGGAAAGTGTTGGAAAGCCTTTCCGGATTTGATGAAGTAGTTGTATGCGACATGGAGAGCACCGACGACACTTTGTCGATTGCAAGAGAATTCGGATGCAAGATTGTAAGGTTTCCGAAAGGCGACCACAAGATATGTGAGCCTGCGAGAAACCATGCCATTCAATCAGCAAGCCACGGCTGGGTTCTGGTGGTGGACGCCGACGAGGTGGTCACTCCTCAGTTGCGCGAATATCTTTATGACAGGATTTCAGACAACAAATTCCGTTCGGCGCTTGCGATTCCACGCAGAAACTTGTTTCTCGGAAAATTTGCCACGGGGTCGGGTGATTATCAGTTGCGTTTCTTCGAGAAGTCGAAATGCGACTGGCCGGCTACGATTCATTCCCGTCCTATAATCGATGGAGAAATAGAAAACGTCCCTTCCGGACGTAGTGAACTTTACCTGATACATCTTGATGACCCCGGACTGTCGAAACGCATTGACAAAATCAACCGATATACCGACTATGAGGTGGAGAAAAGGGTCGGCAAGAGATACGGCACGGTTAAGATGCTGTTTCGCCCGATGTGGTTTTTTATAAGGAATTATATTTTCAACATGGGATTTCTTGACGGCAAAAGAGGACTTGTGAGATCCTATTTTGCCATGCTCTATCAGATAGCGTTCATGTCGAAAATCTATGAGCAAAACGTCAATAACAAAAAAACGTATAAGCTATGACACCCAAGATTGTCCATTACTGTTGGTTTGGAAAGAAGGAGAAGCCTGAATCATTCTATCGCTGGCTTGAGACCTGGAAGCGTGTGCTCCCGGATTACGAGATAAAGGAATGGAACGAGAGCAATTTCAATGTGGATTATTGCGATTATTCCCGGGAGGCATATAATATGCGCAATTATGCGTTTGTCTCGGATGTTTGTAGAGTATATGCATTGTATATGGAGGGAGGAATATATTTGGATACGGATGTGGAGGTTTGCAAATCGTTCGACGAGTATCTTTATGGTCCCGGGGTTGTCGGCATGGAGAGCGAGCTTGTGGGGACGGGCGTCATGATTGCCCCAAAGAAAGCTGAATGGACGGAGTCATTTTTATATTATTATATCAATCATCATTTCATCAATCCGTTCGGACATTTCAACAGAAAACCTAATACGCAGATACTGACGGATATAATTCTTCCCGGTCTTCCGGAAGGATTACGACCGAAAGTGTTGCCGATGGGTTATTTTGCAGGCATCGATTGGGTCACGAAGAAAGCTGATGTGAAGCCATACACTGTGGCGATACATCATTATGAAGCTTCGTGGAGATATAAAAAGACTTTACTAATGAAAATTGCTTTGCTTGTCAAGGGTTTTCTTTATCGCTATTTCTCCATAAGGCCCGACTGACGGGAAGATTAATGAAGCACTTACTGTTTAGGAATAAAAAAAGCGTGAGAACCGAACTCATTGCCCATTCCGCAATCAGAGGCTCTCGCATTGCCCATCGTAGCCAGAATGGGCAAACTCGCAGAGCCTCACGCAGAATATGTATGTGCTTCAATAGATTATCTAAATTATAGATAACAATATACATACTCTAAAGGCATCTACCATTTGCCCCATCTACAACTACGATTAGAAATTTGCGAGATTCCTGATTGTCATAAACGAGCGTAAAGTAAACGCTTTGACACTATGTTTTAAAACCTTAGCGAGGCTTGGAGGGCTTTGCCGGAGGTTTTTCAATTGCAAAGTTAACGAATAGAATTGAAGCAGTCAAATAATAAAGCGAAATATACAGAGCATCCCGATAAGGGATTGGATTTTGTAGGGATGCTCGGGATGGGGTTGGCCGGGGTTATTTGGCGGCTTCGGAGTTGAGTTCGTTGAGCTTTTCTTCGAGGCGGTGCTTCTGCTGGAGAGCGCGGGCGGGTTCTTGCGCTCATTTTTCAAACTGTATCATTTCGGCTTCGATTGTCTTGACGCGCTCAGGTCTATCCGAGTCCGCGCTCAGTTCCTTCGCGCCAGCAGGTTTGTCGAAGGTGCCTCCCGCATCGAGTCCGCGCACAGTCATGGGCTCCATGTTTGAACTGTGGCGCTTAGGCTTGGAACGGACAGACGTTGACTCGGTAGGACTCTGGATTGACGTATTATATCGGAATTATTGCTATTATGGTATATTTGACTTGTCGTCAATCGAGGCAATGGAGAAATCAATGGGTTTATGAAAAAACTGAAACCATCATCGCAGTATAAGAAAGACTACAAGCGATTCAGAAATAATCCTCAGCCGGGACTTGGAGCCGGGGTGGTTTTTTATTGGGGAGGCTTGTGAAAGTGCTGGAAAACTTGTAATTTTGCAGTCAAAATCACATATACCGA
The DNA here is from genome assembly GCA_009775375.1 of Muribaculaceae bacterium. Lineage (GTDB taxonomy): Bacteria > Bacteroidota > Bacteroidia > Bacteroidales > Muribaculaceae > Lepagella. Next base: position 3,859 of record VSPO01000123.1, read on the forward strand.
ACAAACAATATGAAAAAGGTTTTGCTTCTCGGTTCCGGTGCCCTGAAAATCGGGCAGGCGGGCGAATTCGACTACTCGGGCTCCCAGGCCTTGAAAGCACTCCGCGAGGAAGGTATCTCCTCAGTGCTTATCAATCCCAACATTGCCACAATCCAGACTTCCGAAGGTGTGGCCGACCAGGTCTATTTCCTTCCGATCACCCCCTTCTTCGTGGAAGAGGTCATAAAGAAAGAGCGTCCTGACGGCATCCTTCTCGCTTTCGGCGGCCAGACCGCCCTTAATTGCGGAACGGAAATGTATCTCAACGGCACTCTCGAGAAATACGGCGTAAAGGTTCTCGGCACTTCGGTAGAGGCAATTATGATCACCGAGGACCGGGACCTTTTCGTAAAGAAGCTCGACGAAATCGACATTAAGACCCCCGTCAGCCAGGCCGTGGAGAATATCGACGACGCTGTGGAAGTGGCCCATCGCATTGGCTTCCCCGTAATGGTGCGCTCAGGATATGCCCTTGGCGGACTTGGATCGGGAATATGCACCAACGATGATGAATTCCGCAAACACTGCGAAAGCGCGCTGGCCTACAGCAAGCAGATTCTCGTGGAGGAATCTCTCAAAGGCTGGAAGGAGATTGAATTTGAGGTCATACGCGACGCCAACGACCATTGCTTCACGGTCGTGCCGATGGAGAACTTCGATCCCCTCGGAATCCATACGGGTGAATCAATCGTGGTGGCCCCGATTGTGTCGCTCTCCAAGGAGCAGATAAAGATGCTTGAGGATATCGCCACTAAAGTGGTGCGCCATATCGGCATCGTCGGCGAATGCAACATCCAGTATGCCTTCAACGCCGAGACCAACGACTACCGTATAATAGAAATAAACGCACGCCTTAGCCGCTCTTCGGCTCTTGCCTCCAAAGCTTCGGGCTATCCCTTGGCTTTCGTGGCTGCTAAGCTCGCCCTCGGCTACACCCTCGACCAAATCGGCGAGATGGGCACTCCTAACTCCGCCTACATCGCCCCGTCAGTCGACTATATGATCGTGAAGATTCCGCGTTGGGACCTTTCCAAATTCGTCGGCGTCGACCGTGAAATCGGCTCTTCGATGAAATCTGTCGGCGAGATAATGTCGATCGGCAAATCCTTCGAAGAGATTATCCAGAAAGGCCTCAGAATGATCGGCCAGGGCATGCACGGCTTCGTCGGCAACAACGACATCCATTTCGACGACCTTGACGCTGCCCTCGCCCACCCCACCGACACACGCATCTTCGCCATCGCCCAGGCTCTCGAAGAGGGCTACAGCGTGGAATGCATCGAGGAGCTGACTAAAATCGACAGATGGTTTATCTCCCGCCTCGGCAATATCGTCGACTATAAGAAAGTGCTTGAAGGCTACGACAAGATAGAGTCCGTCCCCGCCGACGTCATGAAAGAGGCGAAGCGACTCGGCTTCTCCGACTTCCAGATTGCCCGTTTCGTGGAAAACCCGCAGGGCAACATGGAGCAGGAGGTGCTCCGCGTCAGGGAATGCCGCAAGGCCATGGACATCACTCCCCGCGTGCGCCGCATCAATACCGTGGCTTCCGAATATCCCGAGCTTACGAATTATCTATACGTCACCTACGGGGCTGAAGAGAACTCAATCCCCTACGACATGAACGCCGGCAACAACATCGTCGTGCTCGGTTCCGGAGCCTATCGCATAGGCAGCTCCGTGGAGTTCGACTGGTGTTCGGTCAACGCTGCCACCACGTGCCGCAAGCTCGGCTACAAGGCCATCATGATCAACTACAACCCCGAGACCGTCTCGACAGACTACGACATGTGCGACCGTCTCTATTTCGACGAGCTCAGCTTCGAGCGCGTCATGGACATCCTCGACCTTGAGTCGCCCCGTGGAGTCATTGTCAGCGTGGGTGGTCAGATTCCCAATAATCTGGCAATGAAGCTCTACCGTCGCCACGTCCCCGTGCTCGGCACCTCTCCCATCTCCATCGACCGCGCCGAAAACCGCCACAAGTTCTCAGCCATGCTTGATCAGCTCGGCATCGATCAGCCACGCTGGAAGGAGGTCACCACCTTCGAGGACATCGACAAGTTTATCGCCGAGGTAGGTTTCCCGGTGCTTGTCCGCCCGAGCTACGTGCTCTCTGGAGCGGCCATGAACGTCTGCTACGACTATGAGCATCTCCACCGCTTCCTGACCGAAGCCGCCAAGGTGTCGAAGGAATATCCCGTGGTGGTATCGGAGTTCATGCAGAACGCCAAGGAGATAGAGTTCGACGCTGTGGCACGCAACGGCGAGATTGTGGAATATGCCATCTCCGAGCATGTTGAGTTTGCCGGAGTGCACTCTGGCGACGCCACCCTCGTCTTCCCCGCCCAGAAAATCTATATGGCCACGGCCCGACGCATCAAGCGCATAAGCGCCAAGATTGCCAAGGAGCTCAACATATCAGGTCCGTTCAACATCCAGTATCTTGCAAAAGACAACTACGTCAAGGTCATCGAGTGCAACCTTCGCGCTTCGCGCTCCTTCCCGTTTGTCAGCAAGGTGCTGAAAGAGAACTTCATAGAGACAGCCACGCGCATTATGCTCGGCGAGAAGGTGGAAAAGGTCGACACCTCGACGTTCGACATAGATTATATAGGAGTAAAAGCCTCGCAATTCTCCTTTGCGAGGCTGCATAAGGCCGACCCGGTGCTCGGTGTCGACATGTCGTCCACCGGTGAGGTAGGCTGCCTTGGCAAGGACTTCGACGAGGCCCTGCTCAATGCCATGATTTCCGTAGGCCATCATATCCCGAAAGACGCCGTGCTCGTAAGTTCGGGCGACGTGCGTGGAAAAGTCGACATGCTTGAGGCCTGCCGCTTGCTCGCAGAAAACGGCTACAAGATTTATGCCACTGAAGGGACCGCCGCTTTCCTCAACAATAATGGAATAGAGGCTCAGGCAGTATGCTGGCCCGATGAGCAGGGAGAGAACGTGCTCGACCTGATAGCCAACCACAAGGTGGACCTGGTCATCAACATCCCGAAGAACCACACCAAGCGTGAGTTGACCAACGGCTACCGCATCCGCCGCTGGGCCATCGACCACAACATCCCCTTGCTGACCAACGCCCGTCTCGCAAGCGCCTTCGTAAAGGCCTTTATCAACAAAAAGGAAGACAGCGTAGGCATCACCCCCTGGAGCGAATACTAAAACATGCCCAATGCGCAATAAAAGCCCCCAAAATCCTTAAGGATTTTGGGGGCTTTTATTGCTGAACCTTTTTTGCGACGCAGGCGTTGTTAATACAGAAAGAAGAACGCGCTTGATTTTATCTCGAACGTCCTACTGAAAAACACAATTATAAAAACCATATTTAATCTCACTATGAGCAAGACACACCAGCCCAAAACTCAGGAACTCATCGACCTTATCGCTAAGAATGGTTGGCAGGACAAGTTCCAACAGGCTTTTGAGAAAGCCAAATCATACAATGTCAAAGAGATGGACGACATAAACTCTCTCGAAGACTACTACAATTGGCTCGACGCGAACCTGCGCTGGATTCCGGTGGAGAACAAGTTCGGACGCGCCATGTTCAACCATATCTGCAAATTCTATTTCATCCTCGACCAGTCGCCCGTAAAGGAGCTTCAGAATCCGGTGGAACCTCACGACAAAATGCAGCCTCTCACGGAACTTTCCGCCTGGATGAAATCGTATATCAAGGAGCTTGGCCTCTTCCTCGACTCCCCCGAATCGATTACTCCCGAATCGGTCAAGTCGTTCTACGACTCCCCCGAATTCAATATGGATGAATATCTGGAGCCCCGTGGCGGATGGAAGACATATAATGAGTTCTTCGCCCGTCATTGCAAACCGGGCACCCGTCCCGTAGCAGCCATCGAAGACAGCTCAGTCATCACATCGCCGGCCGACTCCACTTTCGACGGAGCCTGGGAGGTGCGTGGCGACGACACCATCGAAATAAAGGGAATCCACTGGAAAATATCAGAACTTCTTGAAGGAAGTCCTTATAAAAATCGCTTTAAAGGAGGCATGTGGATGCACGCTTTTCTCGGCCCCAACGACTACCATCGTCAGCATGCCCCCGTCAGCGGCCGTGTGCTTGAAGCCCGCGATATAATGGGCGTCACCTATCTGCAGGTAGTGCCTAAACCCGTTGCCGGAAGCGACCGCAACACTCTCGACGGCCAGAGAGTCGACACTTTCGACGCTCCCGACGATCCGGGCTACGAGTTCATGCAGAACAGAGGCCTTATAGTGATGGAAAGCGCCATCGGTCTTGTAGCCATTTTGCCTATGGGCATGGGTCAGGTTTCTTCAGTAGTTGTGACTGCGGAAGAGGGACGAGTGCTGCGCAAGGGCGAAGAGATAAGCTACTTCCAGTTTGGCGGAAGCGACATCGTGATGGTGTTTGAGTCTTCGTCCAACGTGCATTTCACGGCCAAAGAGGGCATGCACTACAAATATGGCCGCGCCATTGCCCAGGCCTATCCCGTAGCCAAAGGGATAGAACTGCTTTGACAAAAAAAAGAAAAACGTCTTATCACAGGTTAGTAACGTCCGACTGCGAATCTAAAGCAGTCGAATAAAAAAACAAGCCCCCGCCACGACCGTGGCGGGGGCTTTCTCCTTAAAGGAGCTTCTAAAGGTTAGCTTACATAACCTTGGATTCGTTTTTTCATTTCCTGGCACTGCCGGGAAAATCTGCCGGGATTCCCGACCTTATCAATTCCATCCGGGATTCTGCTCAATGACAGCTCCGGTGTTGGTGTCGATGACGGTCTGCGGAATCGGGAACAGAGTCCACTTCGAGATTTTAGGAAGATTCGATTGGAAGCTTCCGGGCCATGCCTCGCTTTGGTCGGCGATATACATGGCGTGGGCGTTGATGCTCTCGATTCCCTCTTTGCCGATTCGCAGCAGAAAGGTCTTTATCCGATAACGGAGATAGCCTATCAGTGCGGGTTCAGCTCCCATTCGTCGTTTGCCGAATCGTTTAAGCGTCAGTTTGGCATGTCTGCCTCTGATTTTATGCAGCAAAACCATCCCCGTCCCTAAAATTAGCTTCAAACCACAAGTCCATCCGGTCTTTCAAACCAGTTCGTATGTTTGCAGCGTCAAACGTACGAAACTAAAAAACTTTCGCCATAGGCTAAAAGTTTTATA
>VSPO01000124.1 GCA_009775375.1 Muribaculaceae bacterium
CGCCGATGGTACTGCGAAAGCGGGAGAGTAGGTAATCGCCGCCTTAGAAAAGGAAGCAGAGATGCTTCCTTTTTTTTCGTCCGTCGCGTTTTTATGCCCAATCGTGTCTGGCGGGTCCGTCATCGTCTTATTGATCCGGCCAATCAGACAATGGCGGATCCGTCAGATTGTTCATTTTGTTTAGAGGTGATAATATTGTATTGGTTTCCTCGTTTTTTTATTGATGAGTAATTTTATTTTTCCTATATTTTTGGTGATTTCTTTTTTCTTCCCATTTTGTTTATTTGGAGAGAATGTCAATATATCCGGCAAATTAAGAGATGAGGAAAATAAACCGGTTGAGTTTGCTACAATTAGAGTTGCAGGCACATCTATTGGAACAAATTCCGATGTAGAGGGGAAATATTCCTTAAGTTTGTCATATAATGATACGATTGAAATAGTGTTTAGTTGCATAGGCTTTAAGACAATAAGTCATAAACTTATAAAGCCAAAAGGTAATTTGACTCTTAATGTTAAGCTTTATCCTGATAATGTCGCTTTACAGGATTTGGAAGTCGTAGGATTCAGGGATAACATAAATGGGATGCAGAGTTTTGATGCTGATGCTTTCCGATTGTCGCCAGACGTTTCAGGTGGAAGCGTAGAGTCAATGCTTGTCACTATGCCTGGAGTAAATTCGTCTAATGAGCTTAGTTCGCAATATTCTGTAAGGGGAGGATCATTTGATGAAAATAGTGTTTATATTAATGGAACGGAAATTTACAGACCTCAATTATTAAGAAGCGGGGAGCAGGAGGGGTTAAGTATAATCAATCCGGATATGGTTGGCAATATTCGATTTTCCAGTGGTGGTTTTCCTGCTCGTTATGCCGATAAGATGTCGTCCGCGCTTGATATTTCCTATCGCGATCCGATGTCTTTTGAAATGTCCGGTACGGCTTCTTTAATGGGTGGCAGCTTGTCTATTGGTCAAAACTCAGGAATTTTTTCTCAACTTCATGGATTGAGATTGAGAAAGAATAATTCGTTGTTATCTTCATTGGACACAAAGGGAGAATATGATCCTACATATTTCGACTATCAGACAAATATGACGCTCAAGGCGAGTGAAAAATTTAGTGTAAATCTTCTCGGCAATATTTCAGTGAATGATTTCAGATTTCAGCCAACCGACAGAGAGACTTCGTTTGGAACAGTTTCCGATATCAAGCATTTCAGGGTATATTTCGACGGAGCTGAGAAAGATAAATTTGAAACGTATCTTGCAAATCTATCTTTTAATTACAATAGAAGCAGAAGGTCGTCTTTTTCCATATCAATTGGAGCATTTATGACGAATGAACTTGTCAGCTACGATATATCCGGCGAATATTGGCTTGACCAGGCAGGTACATCTGGAGAAAATGGGCTTCAGTCAGGCGGAGAACTTGGAATAGGAAAATATATGGAGCATTCACGCAACAGGTTGAAAGCTTCGGTCCTGTCGGCATCCTTAAGGGGGAAATCTGTGGCTGGCCGCAACAATTTTTCGTATGGTGCAACTTTTGAACACCATAATTTTCACGACCGTACGAAAGAATGGGAGTGGAGGGATAGCGCTGGCTATTCATTGCCGACGTTGCCCTCGGGAGTACATCTTATTTCAAATCTTTCATCGAAGCAGGATGTTAAGACCAACCGTATTTCGGCATTCATTGAGGACGCTCTGTATTTTGAGACCTCTAAATCTTTTATTGCCTTGAATGCCGGATTACGCGCATCATATTGGGATTTCAATAGAGAATTTCTGATTTCTCCGCGAGTTAATATCAGTGTATCTCCTTCAGGAAACAGAAATTTAAAGTACCGCGCTGCCGTAGGAATCTACTATCAGTCTCCATTTTATAAAGAATATAGGGAGGCTATTAAGGATGACTTAGGCAATACTTACGTAAAGCTAAATGATAAAATCAAATCTCCAAGAAGTATTCAAGTGGTGGTTGGAGCAGATTATATCTTCAGAGCTATGAACAGACCTTTCAAGATTACAGGAGAGGCATATTACAAAAATTTAAAGAATCTTATATCCTATGAATATGATAATCTAAAGGTCACATATTCCGGTGTCAATGATTCCAAGGGATATGCAATGGGTTTGGATTTTAAGCTATTCGGACAGTTTGTCCCGGGTTCCGATTCCTGGATAAGTTTCTCGGTTATGAAGACTCAACAGACATTGAGAGGAAAAAAAGTGCCTTTGCCAACGGATCAACGTTATTCAATAGGACTATATTTCACAGATTATTTCCCTAAATTCCCAAAACTAAAATTTAGTCTGAGAGGAATCATTGCAGATGGGCTGACTGTTACGCCTCCTCGGATCAGTCGTGCCGATGCCTTTTTCCGTGCTCCATCTTATAAGAGAGTGGATATTGGACTGACGTATCAACTTTTGGGAGAATCTTCAGATGGGGTGCGTCCGTATAATTTCTGGCGCCATTTTAAAAGTATTGATGTTGGGGTAGAGTTGTTCAATCTATTCGACATCTCAAATGTCAGCAGTTATTATTGGGTGACTGACGTCAATGGGATCCAATATGCAGTGCCAAATTATCTTACGCGTCGTCAGCTGAACTTTAAAATTTCCTTCAAAATTTAAAAGGAAATTTTGCAAATTGCTAACGATATTGACAGATTCATTCTTAAAAACGAATTTGACGGCTTCAATAAAGTCAATCTGCCGGATAATCTGCCGCTACTATCAATCGAGAGTTGTAATTATTGGCTGATGCATATTTTGTCAACTTCTCTTTTATTAGTATTCCGGTTTTTTCTACATCCATCTCTTCCCCATATATATTCACGAGCATGAGAAGACGTCGTGTTGACAATTCGAGTTTCGTTCTTTCTTCGTCGCTTGTAGGGGTGCCGATTCCGCCGATACGATCTCTGTATAGCGGAAGAGATTCCACGTTAAGGAGTCCTCGACCGATTGCATGAAATGAGTCCTCCTTGTTCCCGGCGTCAAGTATTAAGCTATCTCCTTCTATTTTGTCGAGATCAAAACCTCCGATGCTATATCCGGTCTCTATCGATATAAGATTAATGACATCGATTATGGTTGTCAAGCGATAAATGCCTTTGCCATTTATAATCCTCCTGCACAAAGCCTCGGAAGAGGGCCTGTACCTGTTGGGTTCTTTCCCAAGTGTTTTATATGCGTGGCGTGTGGCCGCTATGCCAGGTCTGAGCTTGATATCTTCTAATCTGTATTTACAGACGAGTCTGTCACAAGATGATTCAATTTCTTCCCATAGACAGTCGCTTGTGGGAGAATTGACAACATCCGCTTCAATCTGGAGCACTTTCAAAGAGGGAGCGGCATTGAGTATTTGTCGGGAAAATCTGACTTTTTTCATCTGTGATTTCAAATGTAATTGTTTAGACCGCGAAATTAGTCATAATTCAATAAAAAACGATATGGAAGGGCAAAGAATATGGAAAAAGTTTTGTAATTTCGCGAAGAAGAGAAATTGAGGTTTAATCAGATTTAATTACTCAGTACTCTCGTAAGATCAAAAAAATTAAATTGAAGACATATCTACAAATGGCACAGAAACCATCAATACCCAAAGGCACCCGCGATTTTTCTCCCAGTGAAATGGCGCGTCGCAATTATATTTTCGATACAATAAAAAGCGTATTCCGTCTTTATGGCTTTAAACAGATAGAGACACCGGCTATGGAGAATCTTTCTACCCTAATGGGAAAATATGGAGAAGAAGGGGATAAGCTTTTATTCAAGATATTGAATTCTGGCGATTTCATGAAGAGCGTGAAGGAAGAAGATCTTCTGAGCAATAATTTATATAGGCTCACCAATCAGCTTTGTGAAAAAGGATTGAGATATGATCTGACAGTGCCGTTCGCGCGTTATGTCGTTCAGAACAGGGCACAGCTGCAAATGCCTTTCAAGAGGTATCAGATTCAGCCGGTGTGGCGAGCTGACCGTCCACAGAAAGGCAGGTATCGTGAATTCTATCAATGTGATGCTGACGTAGTGGGAAGTGATTCACTCTGGAATGAAATCGAACTCCTTTCTATGATTGACATGGTTTTCTCCCTCTTGAAAGTCAGGGTTGCCATCAAGGTCAACAATCGGAAAATACTTACAGGTATTGCCGAAATGATAGGGGAGGCAGACAAAATAGTGGATATAACAGTTGCAATCGACAAAATCGACAAGATCGGAATTGAGAATGTCAATGCAGAGTTGAAGGAAAAGGGCCTTGATGATGCGGCATTGCAAAAGCTTCGTCCTCTTCTCGAAATGTGTGGGAGCAATGAGGATAAGTTAAAAATACTCGAAGAGACTCTTTCATCCTCGGAAACCGGCAAAAAGGGAATAGAGGAGCTTCGCACCGTAATGGAGGGATTTGACAGTCTTGGCCATAATTGTGAGGCTGAAATTGATGTTTCGCTCGCAAGGGGGTTGAACTACTACACCGGTACGATCATAGAAGTCAAGGCTCTTGATGTGCAGATAGGAAGTATCACCGGAGGAGGCCGCTACGACAACTTGACAGGAGTATTCGGTATGCCGGGATTGTCGGGAGTCGGCATCTCTTTTGGTGCTGATAGAATTTATGATGTGCTTAATCAGCTGGAACTCTATCCTTCAAGCGTCAGCAGCAGCGTGGATGTATTATTTGTTAATTTCGGAGAGAAGGAATCTATGGCGGCGGCGAGGATCATCAAGGCCCTGCGAGAAGAGGGAATATCTGCTGAGTTGTATCCGGATGAGGCTAAAATGAAAAAGCAGATGGGATATGCAGATTCCCAAAGCATACCTTATGTCGCTATTATTGGCGAAAGCGAGCTTGAAGAGGGAATCGTCAATCTCAAGGATATGGCAAACGGGACACAAGAGAAGCTTACCCCGGAACAGCTAATCGTGAAACTAAAGAATCTGCGACAATGATAAGCGCACAGCAATTTTTGATGTGTCAGCCCTCTGCCCCTGAAGAGACGCCGACCGACAAGTATTATCTTGACCTTGCCAACAGGCTTGTTGCTGTTGCCGTGGAGAAGACGCTGTTTCCGTCATATCCAGAAAAGGTGGTGGAGCGTACGGCGTTGGCGGTTATCGGATATTATCAAGACGTCATCTGCGATGCCGGGATATGGCGTACGTTTGTGAATGAATGCCGCAGGATGTATGGCAAGACAGTGCCGTTCTATGCGGAAAAGGATGAGGACTATATGGACTATGAGCTTAACAGGATAGACGTGAGGTTTATGGTCTGGTATGGTCTTTGCATGAATTATGAGGAAAGAAGGGTGTGTAGTCCGTTTGACTCCGAGATAATTAAAGGAGCCGATTGTTGGTGGAGAATTCTTGACGAAGTGTATGATGAATCTCCTCTTCCCGTGGACTATCGCCTGACTCATGAACTTGAGATGCATGCCAAGGAGGATTCAGAGGCTATTTTCCGGCTTGGCAATTGGCTTTTCATGCATTGCTATCTCATGACTCCTGCTTATGCCATGACTCTTGCAGACAACGTTTCCGGCATAGATCTTTCAAAAGAGGAAAATATAGTTGAACTTCGGGAAAGGATGGAGCAAAGTATGGTGGAGGACACCACGGGTCCGTTGGCTCTATATCTTAGAGAGTGGTTGTATTTGATAGTTGACGGTAAGTTGCCATCCCCCAAAATAGATAGAAATGCACCTGAACATAAATATTACACAGCCTTTACCCGGGCTACCGGAGGGGAGATATTACGTTTTTTCTCATCTTACTCGGAGTTGAACGAATTCTTCATAGAGGCTCTTGGGTGGACTGAAAATGAGGAGCATCTTCCTCAGTTGAAAGGGTGTAAAGACTACATTCTGATGGTAGACAGGGCGAAGGGAATGCTGCTTGCCCATGATATTGCCCGCAGCATTGCCGCTCCGGGTAACAGTCTTTACGATAAGGTTTATGCTCAAGAGCATGCCATGGAATTATTGACAGAGAGAGGACGCTGCCCGGGCGACTTGCTAAGATACGTGTGTCAAAACGGATGGCTTCCGGATGCAGTTTTCCCCGAATCCGACGACAGGAAGCTTGTAGCTGATAATTGGGATTTCATAAGCAGATGCTACTTGCAGCAATACTATCGCGGGGACTGAGACTCCATTCCTCTTACATTGCCATAGGTAATAATACATTAAGAGCGCGCTAAATATGCGAGGGCATGATTTCTGAAATCATGCCCTCGCATTTGATGTATATCATGTCTTTAAAGTTGGTCTTAAGATTTTGATTTGCGGAATATGCTGTCGAACTTCAGTTTAAGCACGCCGAGCACAGCCTCACCGAAAATGGAGCTGTTCATTTTTGATGTGCCAAGTCGCCTGTTAATGAAAATTATGGGCAATTCTTCTATGCGGAATCCTTTTATGTGGGCTTTAAATTTCATCTCAATCTGGAAAGCATAGCCTTTGAATTCGATTTTATCGAGATTGATGGCTTCAAGCACTCTTCGCCTGTAGCATACGAATCCTGCAGTGGCATCGCGTAGTTTCATTCGCGTTATGAATCTTACGTAGGCTGATGCGAAATAAGACATCAGCACACGTCCCATAGGCCAATTCACAACGTTGACACCAGATATGTAGCGCGATCCAATAGTGACGTCTGCGCCCTTGTCTTTGCAGTTGTGGTAGAGTCTCGTCAGGTCGTCGGGATTGTGAGAGAAATCGGCGTCCATTTCTATGATATAGCCATAATCTCTATTCAGAGCCCATTTGAATCCATGTATATATGCTGTTCCGAGTCCTTGTTTACCGGGACGTTTCTCAAGGTGGATTCTTCCCGGAAAAGACTGCATAAGATTCTCTACGGCGGTAGCTGTGCCGTCGGGTGAATTGTCATCGATCACAAGCACATCGAAGTTGTCGGGATACTTCATAACAGCCTCGATAATGCTCTTGATGTTTTCAATCTCGTTGTATGTGGGTATAATGACCAGGACGTCGTTCATACTTTTTCTATTTTCCTGCAAAGTTAATCAATCTGAGAAACAAAACAAAATGAAAAGAGATATACACCTAAAAGAATTGATTTATTTGATTCTTGATCTACGTATTTCCCTGTTCATTCTTAGCCTAAGAGCAATGAAAATACAAACTAGAAGGAGAACAAATCCTAATATTTGTCTTGAATGACTTGAGTTTATAAGATCAGCACAAGAAAATGCTGCGACGATGATTCCTATTATTGATATGAAATATCCTTCAGTCTCATCCAAAATAGTATCTCTTATAGTACATATATTGAGAAGGGTATCTTTCTTTTTAGATACATCCTCCCTTAACTTTGATATCTGGAATGCATTTCGAATTTCCTCAACGGATTTTCTTGATGATGGATAGTTCATTTGTATATCCCAAAAATCAGAAGATTTTGCATAATTGGATAATATCGAATTGATGTTGGATAATACTGTTGAGTTGTTGTAATAATCAAGCTTATTTAGGAAATTGGAGATGTTGTTCTCCACATTGCTTATCGCACATTCTTCGAACATAATCAGCTCCATATAAAATAAAGTAATCGATTCCTGTATTATCCTCTCATTGATGCTTGTCCTAAAGCGTGAAGTCATTTGAATTACAGCATTTTTATAACAATATACGGAAGCATAGTTATATTGAGCAATTCCATATTCCAATCCAAGCATGTGGATAATTTTATTGTCAACTACTTTACCCAATCCGGTGTTGTCTTCATAATATGTTTCGCCAAATAAAAGAGAGGAAATATATGTGTCGTCGATATTTTTTCGTTCATCAAATAGGGTAATAAAACACTTTGGAGCTCCACATTTATAGAGACCAAAAGTATTTGCAATATGATCAAGTAAAGCAATCGGCTTATTATCGAGCACAACCATTAATTGATTTCTTGACATTGAATCAATAAGTTGTGATATAGGTAATGGGCAAGAATGAATAGGAATTGTAAGCACTCCACAATCAGAGAGCATGTCACTTGATAATATTAATGGTACTTCAAGAGCTTCCCCTATTTTTTCAACAGGTGATGGTTGATTCAGACTTAATGTAGTCTCAGTGAAAATCTGAAGATTGACAGAAGTTAGGAGCTGTCGTTTTATCCTTGACTTAAATCCAGTAGTATTATGGGCCGATGGGTCTCCTGCCTCATAGTTTGTTCTGAACTCTAATGCTTTAATTATCTTATTAGAATAAAAAGGATTGGTGTCGTAATTATATTCGCTGTCAAGTTTTGATGTTTCCGTTCTTATAATTGGTATTTGAATATAAATGTCGGGAATTATTGATTGTTCTTTTACTGAGATTAGATGTAGGTTTGATTTGACTGAGCGTATTTTATTATAGCATGGCCTTTGATTGTCAGTATGTTGTTTTTCTATTTGGAGATAAAATATGGTAGGCATGTCTTCAATTAAGATTTGACATTCATCGTAGTCTAATAATCCTAATTCCCTTTGATATGTAAGAAGTCCTTGATAAGAAATCCGTAATACGTCTAACATACATCCTGTTCCTTTTATGTCGGGAACAAAAGACTTTTTTAAGTTATCATAAGCTATCCAGTTATATCTGAAGCGTCCTATTGATTCCGACTCGTCTATGATTTCTTGAGATATTGTAGATTTGTCTGGGACTGCAATAAAAATATTGTCGGGATCAAACGATGGGAGATTACTATCTGAATACTTTATTACGTATATTATGTCATCTGTTTTTTTGAATACTGAAAATCCGTTATTCAAATAAATAGGGTGTTCAGTTAGTTGTTCCGTATTCAGCTCACTTTTTTAAGTGTTTCGGTTCTATCTTTCACCCAATTG
>VSPO01000125.1 GCA_009775375.1 Muribaculaceae bacterium
TGCATCTGCGGTTTTCATGCCACAAATTTAACACTTTTCTCAAAATTCATGCACCGGGTTTTCGGCTTGAGCCGAATACGGCGGTTATACAAAGGCAACTGTCAGCGAGAATTTTCTTGTCGGGAAACTTTCAAGCCGCGCTTCCGTCTATTCTAAATTTGCATACAAAAGTATGACTTATGATTTATATGCCGGAGCCTCCAATCATAACATAAACCATTCAGGCACATCCATAATTGGTGATTACAGCCTGTTATCCCCAGACGGTTCACCTAAACAAATAACGCGCAATGAACTCTTTGAAAACTCGCATTTCAAATACAATCAATACCCCGTAACTTTCAGAGCCATATATGATTCTGATAAAACTCAAATAGCCAACACCGTCGGATTCAATTTCGATCAATCGCCGACGGCTGAAACTTCCGGCTCTTTGACATACCACCCGGGGAATGGCAATGATTACTCCTATTGTCGAGCCGAACCATACACAAGCCGTTATTTAGTATGGCAAGGCAATTACTACTTCATTCTTCCTCGCAATTTCCATCTCAGCGTAACGCCGAGCATAAATTACGGCCATACTAATTACTCATACAACTACGCCACCTCACAGATAGGCACTTCCGATATTGTGAATCAATCAAAAGAGAACGCTTTGCAGGTCAAAGGCTCTGCCACACTTTACAAACTTATCAACAACAGACAAAATGCTTTTTTTCCGTGCTTATTTTGGCTCTACATCAAATGATGTAAGCTATTATGGCACGTCACCATACGATAATGATTTTTCCGACATTTATGCCGGAGCTACAATCGGATATAACTTTTCTACGCCAAAATGGAATCTCAATGCCGATGCTGCATTGCAATGGGAACAAAATAAGATTAACTCTGAATCCGTATCTGAATTTTATCCTCTTATAAATATATCAGCCGGTTTTTCACCTTCACAGAAACACTCGTTCCGTGCTTATTTCCATTTTGGAGCCAATTATCCCGGTGCGAGCGACAAGACACCGAATATTCTTCAACAAAACGAGCTGATGTATTATACCGGCAATCCGAATCTCGGACTGTCGCGTCAAGTAACATTCAATTTATCCTATAACTGGCTGTTGTCAAATAAATTCTCTGCATCCGCTTTCGCGCAGTATTTTGGCGAATACAATCTATTTGTACCCATATATCAGCATTATCACGATGGTTCGGCATTGCTTCGTACTTACACAGATGATGGAAACTACAACCGCACCCAGCTTGGTTTATCGTTCAACTATAAACTCCTCGGCGGAGCCTTGCAATTAGCGGCTTCTCCTTCTATTTCTTTCTACCGTATGACCGGTTTGTTTGACATATCCCCGAATCCGTTTACATGCAATGCTTCAGCGACTTATTATCTTGGCAATTTCTATTTTCAGGCTTCCTACCAGACGAGAAGCCTTACAGTTCAAGGGAATCGCGGAATGATTTATAAAGACCGCGATTTTTATCAGGTTCTTGCAGGGTGGAGTCGGGCAAATTGGAATATCAGAGTAAGTGCGATGAATCTTTTCCGCAATGACTGGCTGTGTGCTACGAATATATTATCTGCTCCTTTATACTCAGAAACACGATTTGTTGATGGTAACAATTTTCATCGCCGACTCAACCTATCTGTAACATATACATTTGGTTATGGCAAGAAAGTCCAACGAGGTAATGAGGTCGGAGAACAATCCGGTGCCAACTCAGCCATAATGAAATAATAGATGCGGATTTAAAAGGGAGCCACAAGTGATTAGCCTGTGGCTCCCTTTCTATCATCTTATTCTGAAACTGTTCTTAACGGTCTGTTTCAGCGATTGCCACTTTTCTTTGAACCATTGGAAGACTCTCTTGCCTCCGAGATGAAGACGGTAGTTGTTGTCATCGGTCGGGTCTTGTTTGATTTGCACTTCGACATCTCCGACATCAACATCTTTTTTCTCATCGGGGTCATAGAGCGTTGCGCCGGATTTGAATGACCTTGGCTTTCCGTCAAGCAACATTGTTATAAGATTGTCGGGCATCTTGACCTCTATACAGTCTCTGATGGCTGGCAAAGCCTTGATGACTCCGGGAAAGAATCGTTGAATTAGGTCTTTGGTCTCCTGATGACCTCTGACGATGCTTTCCTCTTGTTTCTTCTGCCTGTCAAGCTGCTGCTGCAAATCCCATACGCGGTTGCGATGAGTCTTGTCGGTTTCCTCGGCCCGGTCTTTGAGAGTCTTGATTTCCTCCCGACATTGAGCGAGTTCAGTCTCAAGCCGTTTGGTCTTGTTTCCGGTGAATCGGTTGGCGAGATTGCTGAGGGCATCCTTTCGGTTTGCGTTACGTTGGGCTTTCGCCTCGGCTGCTTCCTGCAAGGCGGTCTCTTTCTCTTTTTTCGCCTCCTCCGCTTCCTCGGCATAGGTGGAGCGTTCCTCTATGAGTTTCGACTTGTCAGCCTCAATATCGGCAATCTCTTTCGCGACTTTCTTCTTGTCGGCCTCCAACTGTTTCTTCTCGTTGGATAAGGTCGTATTGGTGGCGGCGAGAGAAGAATTTGATTCTTCAAGTTCGGTCTTACGCTTTTCAAGGTAGCTGTTCTCCTTGACGATTTTAGCATTGGCGGCTTTGGATTCGACGATTGTCTTTTCAATCCAGCGGTTGCCACGTTCAAGTTCGGTCTTGCGTTTCTCCAAAGATTGGGTTTCGGTATCGAGCTGTTCTTTCTCGGTGGCAAGAGTCGCCACGTCCTGCTCCAGATCCTTTTTCTTGATTTGGCATTGGCGGTAGTATTCGTGCTGGTCAACGTGACGGGCCTCGGAACCCCGGATGCCACGTTCCAGCCCGAAGCGTTCCATTGCCTCGGCATAGGTGTCCTGAAACCGGATAAGATTCTCGCGGGTCATGATGTCGTTTGCGCTCAGCCGAGGTCCGTCCTTGGACTTGGTGCGGTAACGCTTCTTTACATTGGACTCGCTCGCCTTCTTCTTTCTCTCGGTGGTGACTATCGGCACGACCGTGACATGAAGGTGCGGTGTCTGCTCGTCCATGTGGAGGTGGGCGCCGATAACATTCTCCTCTCCGAATGTTTCCTTTGCCCAGCGGACACTTGACTCCGCCCAGTCATCGAGCCGTCCTTCATCGGCTAAACGACGCAGGGCATCACCGTCAGACGACAGCAGGACATTGAGGGCAAGGACTTGGTTCTTGCCAATCTTCCGTGTCAGTCCGGCATGGTCAAGACGGTGCTGGATTGACTCGCCCAGACCGTCAACCCCATCGGGATATTTGATGAAATCATCACGGTTGAGATGGCGCAGTTCTGGGTGGGCATTGTCGGGCTGGGTGCTTCGCTCGATGTGTCGGGCGATGGCGGTGCATGAACCGCTTGCCTTCATGATGTGGAGTACGGCGTAACTCATAGGCAAGCGTGTTTGTGTTGTGGAACAATCGGAGTGTACGGCTTCTCTTTAAGCCGTATCGGGGTTCTCCAAGGGGTGGCACCCTTGGGCTCAGTAGGGATATTTTCAGCGTATCGGAACGATATGCGGCTCGGAAAATTCCCTAATGAGCTAAGGAATTTCCGGATGGCGTAATTTCCGTGCCGCCACTGCACGGATGGTACTGCACTGCCATAGCAGTGGTACACCGGTATAACCATTGCAATGACTACAATGGATTTTGCAACGAAAAAAGGATGTTTCACGGGATTTCAGTTTTTGATTTTACCCTTGGCACAATTGGCATTCTGGCACAGACGGTGCGCGTCGGCAACTCCGTCAGAAATGCCAGAGTGCCAAGAATGCCAAGGGGTGAATGTTTATAACTTGGTGTAGTTTCCGTAAGTGTTACGGGTGAAAAGCACGCCTTTCCTGTCCTTCAGGAACCGCTTGAAGCTGCGCTCCGGCATACCACATTTTCCGGCTATCGCCACGCCTTCGGCTGTGGTGAAACCGTCGGGCAACTCCGAGAGAACGGCGAGCTGCAACTCGGTCAGAGCGTCCTCGCTGATGATGCCCTGCACCTTTGCGGCGGTCGAGCGGAAATACTCGGCAAGTCGTATCGACCTCTCCACCGTGCCTACATCAATCAGTTTCTTTTCACCGCCACACGCCCAGTCGGCGAGAGCGAGCAAAAGAGAAAATCTGATAGCGTAGATTTCGAGTTTGCTTGCTATGGAGGTCAGGGTGTCGCTTCCGTCGGCGTTGCAACGGTCGGTCTGCTCGTTCTGCCACTGATAGAGACGGTCGAGCGCATCCGGCGAGAAAGGGACATCCTCGGGTATTATCTCACCGTTGCCATCAACCGTCGGCACAATCCCGATAAGCCTTGAAAGGACATCACGCCATGCGGCCGCGATGTCGAATGACGGCAGTCGGCGGGTGCGGTCCCATTTCGGCTTTGTCTGGTCGGCAGGGAACACATAGAGTATGCGCTCCATGAATCCGTTGGCGTTGCGGTTGCCCGCCGCAAGGTCGGTCAGCACCTTCGGCTGTATCGTGCCGATGACGCAAAGGAACGGGTTGCGGATAAACACACCGCTCTGACTGCTCTTGCGGTCGGACATGGCAACCTTGTGGTTGAACACCGACATCCAGAACTCCGATTCCGAGCCGCTGTTGTAGCGGTTGAAATTCTTGACCCAACCCGCAAGCTCGTCATACATCAGTATCAGCCCCCGGGGATTCTCCGAGAGAATGCGGTGTACCGCCTCGTTGGTCACGTCCTGCATCATGAAGCGGACGCGGCGCGGCTCGATAGGGTTGAGTTCGTAACCGTTGGCTACCCTTTCTTTCGGTGGCAGTTCCATAGCTGCATTGTAGCGTTTCAACTCCTCGCCAAACTGAGCCGCTTTCCCTGCATCGTGGTCAATGAGCGGCTGCATGAGGTAACTGAGCGGGTGGCTCTTGCAGACACCTGGGCATCCGACAAGGGCAACGAAAAGAATGGCATATCATTCTGCTGATTTGTCACTTCTGTCGGAGTGTCTGCGCACACATCGTCCGCTTTTGCAACTTCCTTTGCGCTCGCTTTTTTCTCGCTGACCTTAGGCTTGGACAAGGTAGCCTTTACTGAGATTGTCGTTTCCTTTTTCATCGGCTACCCCCTTTCTTCTTGGGCTTGTCATTGGGAACGAGCGCACCCACGGCATTGCTGTCCCTGAGTCTGTTTTCAGCCCATGCCAGAAGTTCGTGAGCCTTGAAATGGAGCTTGTTGCCGAACTTCTTGTATGGGATGGTCTTTTCGCTCGTCTCCTTGTAGAGCTGTCCCTTCTTGATGGGATAGCCGTTGGCGTTGAGAAACTCCAGGGCTTCTTCGGCGTTAAGGCCTTCATTCTCTTTTTTCGTCGCTTTTGCAGGAATGGCGGCAATAGCTGCCAGCACTCCCGATTCGGTGAGGTAATCCTCGACCGCGCCTTTCATGAGGAGCTTCAGAACCTCGATGAAAGGAAGATTCAGGAAATCTGTAATTAGACATTAATTATTCTTAAAATGTTATATTCACGCACGTACGCGCGTATATCGTATATAATACGTTATTAAAGGGATGAAATATACGAAAGCAAGAAAGAATCCGACCTCGTTTCTGGCACTCACCATTGTCAGCATATCCCTTTTTGACGAAATTTTGCCATTTTTCACTGATGCGCATGACGATTTCTTCAGATGGCACGATGTAAAAGGCAAGAAACTCGCAAGGCAACGTTCTCACGACATACAGTCCAACAGCCCTCTTCCTACGGTGGCAGACCGCCTGTTCTTCATTCTTGTTTACCTGAAGAACAATCCCACGCAGCAATATCATGGCGCATGTTTTGACATGAGTCAGCAACAGTGCGGACAGTGGGTTCACACATTGACGGAAATCCTCAGAGAGGCAGTCTCCGAAGCCGGGATGCTTCCTGCCTCCGACATTGCCTCGTTCAAAAGACTCCTTGAGGAACGGGGTGGAGACACCGTTGTCCATGACCTCATTCACGATGGCACGGAACGGGAGATTCCAAGACCTTCCGACCCTGAACTTCAGAAGGAATATTACAGCGGGAAGAAAAAGAGGCATACTGTCAAGAATGCGGTAATCACCTGTCTTGCAGGGTTTATACTCTTTGCGAGCCTTACTGTTGAAGGGAAGATGCACGACAAGAGAATCGCTGATGAAATGTACTCTTTTCCCTATGCTTGCAATCTTCAGCAGGATACCGGATATCAAGGATATAACCCGGAGAATGCAACCATTATTCAGCCGGTGAAGAAACCCAAGGGAAAGGAACTCACAGCCCAACAGAAGGCCTCCAATACCGAGATATCGCGTACCCGCATCAAAGTGGAACACGCCATCGGCGGTGTCAAGATTCTTCGGATTGTAAAGGATGAGTGCCGATTGCGCAAGAATGACTTCGTCGGCAAAATTTTCCACCTTGCCGCCGGACTTCACAATTGGAGGTTCAAGACACGTACGTAACATCTAACTTTATTTAATCTCTATTGAATTTTCACGCAGTTATATTTTTTGGGGAAATATTGTATCCTCAAAAATATCAGATGAATTTCTTTTCTAATCGAATTTAGGTAGCTTTATAGCTACACATTCGGCTGGGGGTCAGACGGCTTGGCCTTTGACGAAGATGCGTGAGGGCTTTTCGGCGGCGTTGGTCTTGACCCTGACGACGCGCATAAAGTAGCCTTTGGCCTTGCCGATGGTGCGGTAGGAGACAGACAGTGAGTCTTGTTCACCCGGTTTTATTGGCTTCTTCGGGAAGTTGGCCGTGGTGCAACCACAGTCGGTGAAGACCTTTTGGATCACGAGTGGCGCGGAGCCGGTGTTGGTGAATTTGAAAGTGTGGGTTTGTGTTTTGACTTTGTCGAATTTGCCGAAGTCGGCCACGTCGTTGTCCCACGTGATTGCGGGGCCGGCAACGGAGTCTGCAAGGGAAGCAGTTGCCGTCCCGTTGCCAGCCGGGGATTTGGCAGGCAACGGGATAGTGGCAGTCAATGCCGCCATTGCTAAGGCGGACTTAAGAAGTAATCTTGATGCAAGAGGCATGTAAATATGTGTACGTTATAAGTAGTAAGTAATCGAAAGAATATGACCTCGGACTCGGGCCGGACAGTAGTAGTCCGCAGGCTCGGAGGCCTGCTCTCCATGTTGGACTCGGTGTGCTCGATTCTGAGGCCGGATACTTTTCAATACAAAATTACAATAAAAAAGTTTTTTTCCAAATAAAAACCGATGAATCAGCAATTTTTAACCAAAGTTTTCTGTTTGACTTCTTTGCTGCCGCTGTCTCGGGGGAGGGGGCAGCAAACCATCAGTGCCGTTCGGGCGTTAATGTTTAAGTAAACAATCATTGGCGGCATTATGCTATCGCAGAGGGCCGCATGAAAACAGAAATTATGGAATACGAACAGATTATCAACACAACACCGGTGGTGGTCGTGGAATTCTACGCCACATGGTGCCCCCATTGCAAACGGATGATGCCGGTGGTGGAGCAAATAAAGGAACTTTTGGCGGGCACTGTCGACATCTATCAGCTCGACATCGACGAAAACGACACCGTGGCGGAGGCGCAGGAGGTGGAGTCGGTGCCGACTTTCCTCATCTATAAAAACGGACTTGAACAGTGGCGCCAAAGCGGCGAGATCGACGGGCAGGAACTCCTCTCGCGGATTCAGTCCTACGTTTGATGCACGATGCACGATTCATGATGCAGGATCCAGGATTTTGATTTTAATTCATTTTGAGGAGATGGAGAACCCGGCTTATACAGGACATACGATAGCCCACGACTACCTGACGGCGTTGGGAGTGCCCCACACGGAGGGCTACACCGACCGGCGTTTTGCCGGGATGCCGTTTCACACTCTTTTCGGGCTCACGAGGCTTCTGGAGGAGTATGGAGTGAAGTCGGAGGGATATTCATTGGCCGACAAAGGGGAGTTGCTTAAACTTCGCCCCCCTTTCCTTGCTCAAACAGACGGAGGACTCGTCATCGTGACGGCTGCGGGGAGCGACGGCGTGGGCTACATGACGCAAGGAGTGGCCGAGCGTATCCCCTTCGAAGAATTCGAGAAGGTCTGGAACGGCAACGTGCTGCTGTCGATTCCGGCGGCCGGGGCAAAGGAACCGGACTACGGGCTTCACGCCCGCCTGGAATTCTTCATGCGCGCCAAGAAATGGGTGCTTGCCTTGTGCGTGGCATTCCTGTTGGCCTACTTCTACATCAGCCGCCAACTCTATCTCGACGTATGGGCCACGGTCGTGGCCGTCGTCGACATTTTCGGACTCTACATGACGTATCTACTCGTGCAGAAGTCGGTCAATATCCACAGCGCGGCCGCCGACCGCGTATGCGGAGTGCTTCAGGAGGGTGGATGCGACAAGATCCTCGCCACCGGGGCCTCCAAATTCTTCGGCCTGTTTGGCTGGAGCGAAGTGGGCTTCTCCTATTTTTCGGTGAGCCTTCTTGCGCTGCTGCTCTTCCCCTCTACCTTGCCCGCGCTTGCGCTCTGCAACATTTGCTGCCTTCCGTTTACGGTCTGGAGCATATGGTATCAGGGTTTCCGGGCTCATCATTGGTGCACGCTCTGCGTCTGCGTGCAGGGATCCCTCTGGCTGCTCTTCTTCTCCTATCTCTTTGGAGGCAGGGTGGCTGAGGCTTTCCCACCCACGCTGACGTTCGTGGTGCTCGGAGCGGCCTATGTCGGGGTTATGCTCGGGATTAACGCCGTCATGGGCAGGATTAATTCTTAATGCTTAGAGTCTGTTTACTTTTTAGAATTGTTAAACATTAGATATGATTAATCAAGAGTTTGATAGTTGCAAAATCAATCAT
>VSPO01000126.1:0-7199 GCA_009775375.1 Muribaculaceae bacterium
ATAACTGTATCTTACCTTGGTATTATGCAAAAACCGTGCCAACATATGTACATTAATTTTTAGTAGATACTTAATAATAAGACGCAATAAATTGTCATATTGGTATAATACATTGACACGACGTTTTTTTCGCATTACATCATCCTTGAGTGATAAAATTGCTCTTGCCTTGTCAAAAAATCAAATTGAGTGCCTTCCTGATTACATTGTATCTAAGCTGAAGTCCGGTGGTTTTATTGTCGATAAAAAATTCGACGAATTGGCTTTTATTCGAGAAAAAAAACGCCAAGCAATATTTGACAAGAATTATTTCCTTATAATTCTTCCTACATTGAATTGCAATTATCATTGTTGGTATTGTATCCAAGATCATATTGAATCAAAAATGGATGAAAATACATTAGAGAATATTAAACTCCATATTGATTATATGATAAATGTTGAAAAAATTAAATCTCTTCATCTTGATTGGTTTGGAGGAGAGCCTTTTCTATATTTTAATGAGATTATAAGCCCAATCAGCCTATACGCACAACAACTATGCATAAAGGCTGGTATCCCATTTTTCAATTCTTCTACTACAAATGGATTTTTCTTGTCAAATGAAGTAATTGATAAATGTAGTTCTTTAGACTTTAAGCATTTTCAAATAACGCTGGATGGGAATAAGAAATTTCACGACAAAGTGAAATTTCAAAAAAATTGTGAATCCACATTTTCGCATGTTCTAATAAATATAAATAAACTTATCTCAAAATCCAAAGATACTGTTGTTTATCTTAGGATTAATTATACTCATAAAAATGTTTCCGAAGGTATTGTAGAGGAGATCAATGTGTACATTGACCCCAATAACAGATCAAAAATTGTGATAACTCCTCGGAAAGTATGGCAAGAGGATGTAAAGCATGATTTCCATGCAACTCTTATAGGTATTCTTGATAAATTTAAGGAATCTGGGTATAGGGTAGAGTATTGGAATCCTGTAATGGAATTCATACCGTGCTATGTTAATAAAAAATATTATAACGCAATTAATTTTAACGGTAATCTTATTAAATGCACAGCATGCAATGATCTATACGACCCAAATGCTAAAGGCTCAATACAAAGTGATGGCTCTATCGAATGGCATAATGATTTTGAGACAAATTGCATTAAATCCTCTTTTGAGAATGAACGTTGCTTAAATTGCAATAAATTGCCTATTTGCATGGGTTTATGTCCAAGGGAACATTTAAATAAGCAGGAATACTGCAAAGAAGATGTACTGGACTATAAATTTGAGGATTCCATTGTCGACTTTATTGATAGAAATTATTAGGTTAACCGATATTTATTCGATTCATCTGATTATAAATTCTAATCATTTATTCACCAGCTATATGACTAAACTATTGACACAACACAAAAATCCATCCATACCGTCGTCCCCCGGAACCAGATATTGCTTCTTCCTTGCAAACCTGTTCGTCTCTTTTATTCTAAATCCAATAAGCGCACAGGAAGCCAATGACACTGTTGTCAGAAACCTTCAGGAGGTAACAGTTAAAAGTTCGTCCCAGACTATTTCGGCAAAATCAGCCACCTATTTCCCTTCCTCGAAAGCAAAGAAGGCCGCCATCAATGCCATCGATCTTCTGCAACGAATGGCCATTAACCAAATTGTCATAAATCCTGTTACCAAGGAAGTCTCTACGACTGCAAAGGAGAATGTGGCCATCTTTATCAACAATTCAAAAGCAACACAAGCAGACATCGACGGACTCAAAACCACGGATGTCAAAAAAGTGGAATATCTCGATTTTCCCACCGACCCACGTTTTATGGGACTACAGCACGTAATCAACATCGTCACCCCAAAATATGAGTATGGAGGGTATACCAAAATATCCGATTCTCAAGAGGTGATCAGTCGTTTTGAAAACAAGGGAAGCGTTTTCTCAAAATTCATCTATAAGAGAATGACGTTCGATGCCTATATCGGTGCTAATTTCCTGTCGTCATCCCATTTCGGATCTTCCAACGACTCTCGCTTCGAATTAGCGGACGGGACCGTGACCCGCAACGAACAAATGACATCCGGAAAACAACGGCAATTTGACCTTCCTATAACATTTCGGGCCACTTATGACCGCAAGAACATGCAGATTGAAAACACCGTCGGCTTCATGATAAACAACACACGCTGTCAGGAAACCGAGGGTCGGCTTACGTTATCGCCAGGAGCATCGGTCTCAGACTATGATTTCAGAACTTCTGCTCCCGCCATAACCCGGTCGCTGTCATGGAGAGGTGGATACTACTTCGTCCTGCCAAAGGCTTGGAGCATATATGTCATCCCTTCGTTCGCTTATAGCCACATCAATTCCCACAGCTGCTATTCCACGAACGTGCCGGACTCAAAACCCATCGACAACAACGCCAGGGAGGACGCCTACAACGTGGCAGTCAATGCAAATGCGTATAAGACATTCAACAACCGACATTCCCTTTCGATGCATCTCGACTACCGACATCTTATCAACAACATTGATTATTACGGTTCGTCGCCAAGCCATTCCGACAATTCAGGGACGACTTTCACCGCATCTGCCAACTACTCATACAACAAAAATAACAAACTGGTGGTGAACCTCAACGCCGGTGCCGGAGGAAGCATTTCCAAGGTCAATGGAATCAAACAATCCTCTTATTTCCCATTCTCGACCATCTATCTTTCATTCGCTCCCACTACGAAAAGTCAATTCCAGTTGACCGCCAACTGCGCCTCAAATGCAGTGAACAGTTTTATGCGTTCCACGAACGTGCTGCAGATAAACGAACTATTATTCCGCACAGGAAATCCCAAACTCAAAAACTATCAAAGCCTGCTAGTCAATGGAAGTTATACTTATTTCCCGTGCAACGAATTGACACTCCAAGCCTTCGTGAGATACTTCGGTTGCTATGACAGGCTCGTTAACAACTATTCCCCGTTCGACGATGGAAAATACGTCGTTGAATCAACCATCAACAGCGGAGACTTCAACAGACTAAACGCAGGAATCAACCTGACGGGAAGACTCTTCTCCAATAAGCTCGTGATACAGGCATCCCCGGGATTCTCAAGATCTGTCTCTTCGGGCTATTATGACATGGCCAGAAATAATTTTAGCTGGAGTATTAACGCCCAATATTATTTCGGAGACTTCAACCTGACGGCATACTATCAATCCCGCGAATATTATATGGGTCTGATTACTGGCGACAATACCTGGAATTCATCTTACTACACGCTACAAATCGGTTGGGCAAGGGAGGCCTGGAACGTTTCCTTCTCCGCTAAGAACTTCCTCAGATCTGATTACAACTCGCAATGGTCAGATCTTTCCTCCCCATTCTATACCAAGCATACCTCATTCTATCTCCCATCTTATCATTCGGCATTGAATCTCACTGCCACGTATACTTTCGGATATGGCAAAAAGATCAGGCGCGGAAATGAAGTCAACGCGCAATGGGGTGCGGAATCCGCAATCATGAAATAGCCGAAATCATCCCGCCGACATGTGAAGCTAATGGCAGAACTGCCCTCTGGCGCTAACAGATGTTCGCGCCGGAGGGCAGTTCCGTGCGCGACAAGCATTGCCGCGACTCCTGACTAACGCCCCGAACTAACGACTAATGGCCTCCGAACTAATGACCAATAACTAATGACCAAAGACTTGCTCCAGTTTGACGATTGTAAATTTGTAGGATTAAGCGTTTTTTGTTACTTTTGCAGCTCAGAACGCGATCTCTCCGTTTTACAACAGACAGTATCATTAAAATATGAATATATCCTACAAGTGGCTTAAACGCTACATCGATTTTTCTCTCGCCCCGAAGGAGCTCACGGCAGCCCTGACTTCCCTCGGTCTGGAATGCGACCAAGTGGAGGAGGTGGAGAGCATCAAAGGAGGCCTGAAAGGCCTTGTGATAGGCAAGGTGCTCACGTGTGAGCCTCATCCTAATTCCGACCATCTTCATATCACGACCGTTGACCTCGGCCATGGCGAACCGCAGACAATCGTCTGCGGAGCTCCCAACGTTGCCGCAGGGCAGACCGTCGTGGTCGCCACGCTCGGCACCATCCTCTACGACGGCGACAAGGAATTTCAGATAAAGAAATCAAAGATCCGCGGAGTGGAATCCAACGGCATGATCTGCGCCGAAGACGAAATTGGTCTCGGCGACAGCCACGACGGAATAATGGTGCTCCCCGACAGCGTAGCTGCAGGCACCCCGGCCGCAAGCTATTTCAACGTAGAAAGCGACTACTGTCTGGAAGTGGAGCTGACCCCCAACCGTGTCGACGCCGCAAGCCACTATGGAGTGGCCCGCGACCTCAAGGCCCTCTTCCAATGCCAGACGGCGCTCGGCGAGACTCCCCGTGGAGTCGCTGAAATTTCAATGCCCGACGTCTCCTCCTTCGCCCCCGACCGCAATGACGGGGCAGTGGAGATCTCCGTTGACGACGCGCAGGGTTGCCCCCGATATTCAGGCGTCACAATCCGCAACGTCGAGGTGAAGGAATCTCCCGAATGGCTTCGCAACCTCCTTCTCGCCATCGGACAGCGTCCAATCAACAATATCGTCGACATCACCAATTTCATTCTCAACGGCATAGGCCAACCCCTCCATTGCTTCGACCTCGCAAAGGTAAGCGGCGGGAAAATCGTGGTCCGCACATGCACGGAAGGGACGAAGTTCACGACGCTCGACGGAGTGGAGCGCACTCTTTCCGACAAAGACGTGATGATCTGCGACGCAGAAAAACCGATGTGCATCGCCGGAGTATTCGGCGGCCTCGAATCGGGAGTGACGGAATCCACGAAAGACGTATTCATCGAAAGCGCTTACTTCAACCCGACGCGCATTCGCCGCACGGCTCGCCGACACGGGCTCAGCACCGACGCCTCCTTCCGCTACGAGAGAGGCACCGATCCCAACGTGACGACCTACGCCGCCCGCCTTGCAGCCGTCCTGATAAAGGAGCTTGCCGGCGGAGAGATATGCGGCGACGTGGCCGACATCTATCCCGAGCCTATCAATCCTGCCGAATTCGACTTCTCCTTGTCGTATTGCAACGACCTTATAGGCAAGAATCTTCCCAAGGAGCTTGTAATGTCGATTCTCGAAGCCCTTGAAATCTCAGCGGTCGCGAGTGATACTGACAGCGACGTGCTGCGTCTGAAAGTCCCGACCTACCGCGTCGACGTGACCCGTCCCTGCGACGTTGTCGAGGAGATTCTTCGTGTCTATGGCTACAACAACGTGGAATTCGGCACGGAGATGCATGCCAACCTTTCCCAGCGTGGCTCCACCGACCTCAGCTACGACCTCCAGCAGCTCGTCAGCAACCGCCTGACAGGCGAAGGATTCATGGAGATTCTCAACAATTCCCTCTCCGCAGCATCATATTACGAAAATTCCAACCAGCTGCCTCTGGAGCGATGCGTGAAGGTCATGAATCCCCTCAGCGGCGACCTTTCCGTGATGCGCCAGACCCTTCTTTTCGGTGGCCTGGAGAGCATCTCCCACAATATCAACCGCAAGGCCGAGAATCTCCGCTTCTATGAGTTTGGCAACGTCTATCAGCGCGATCCCGAAAAGGAGAGCACCGTGGAGAAACCGCTTGCCCCCTACAGCGAGAACATGCAGCTCGGCCTCTGGATGACGGGAGATTTCATCCCCCCCTCATGGAACGCCAAGGCCGCCGAGGCCTCCGCATTCGACATGAAGGGCGTCGTGGAAAACATCTTCCGCGTGCTCGGTCTGCCGCAGGCTTCCGTCGTGGCTTCCCAGGATAGCGACGAGTTCTTCGCCGCCCGTCTCGCAATCTCCACCCGTCAGGGGCGCCGGATTGCCGAGTTGGGCATCCTTCGCCACGACCTCCTGAAGCGGTTCGACATAGAGCGCGACGTGGTCTACGCCTCTATTGACTGGACGGCACTCTTCAAGCTCGTGGAGAAACACCAGGTGACGTATGCACCGCTCCCAAAGACGCAGCCCGTGCGTCGCGACCTCGCCCTGCTCGTCGACAGCGGCGTGGCTTTCGCGCAAATCGCCGAGACCGTCCGCAAATGCGAGCGCAAACTTCTGAAAGGGGTGACGCTCTTCGACGTCTACGAAGGGAAGAACCTCCCCGCCGGGAAAAAGAGCTACGGCATTGCAATCACCCTTCAGGACGACGAGAAGACCCTCAACGACCATCAGATCGACGCAGTGATGCAGAAAATCATCAAGTCTATCGAAAAAGATGGCGCCCAACTCCGATAATTCTTAGAAAACAAAAATAAAGGAAACAACTTCATAATATGGGAAGAGCATTTGAATACCGCAAAGCAAGAAAATTGAAACGCTGGGGCAACATGAGCCGCACATTCACCCGCATCGGCAAGGAAATCACGATTGCCGTGAAGGCGGGAGGCCCCGACCCCGACATGAATCCCCGTCTGCGCGTGCTGATGCAGAACGCAAAGGCCGCCAACATGCCGAAAGACACCGTGGAACGCGCCATCAAGAAGGCTACCGACAAAGACGCAGGCGACTACAAGGAGATCGTATATGAAGGATACGGCCCCCACGGAATCGCTATCGTAGTGGAAACCGCCACCGACAACAACCAGCGCACCGTGGCCAACGTCAGAAGCTATTTCAACAAGCACGGCGGCTCGCTCGGCACCCAGGGTTCGCTCTCATTCCTTTTCGACCACAAGAGCGTTTTCCACGTGAAGCCCAATGCCGAGACTTCGCAGGAGGATTTCGAACTCGGACTGATGGACTTCGAGGCTGAGCTTGAGGCCGAAGACGAGGAATGGATGATCTACGGGGCTTTCGACCAGTTTGCCAACATCCAGAAATATCTTGAGGAGAACGGCGTGGAGATTCTCTCTGCCGAGTTCGAGCGTATCCCCAACGACTACAAGGAGGTGACGGCTGAGCAGCGCGAGGCCATCGAGAAGCTCCTTGAGAAATTCGAGGACGACGAAGACGTGCAGAACGTATTCCACAACATGAAAGAGGAGGAGGAATAATTGCCCCGGGCAAATATTTCCACCTGACAACAATCCTACCACCAAAGAGAAGCGGGGGGGGGGGGGGGGGGGGGGGGGGGGGCGCCGGCGCCCCGCCCCCCCCCCCGGCGTGGGAGTACCAACAAAAACAAAAGCCCA
>VSPO01000126.1:7209-8834 GCA_009775375.1 Muribaculaceae bacterium
TCCCCCCTGCTAAATAAAACCCCCCCCAACACACCCAACCAACAACCCCGCCGGGGCGGGTTCCTCCCCCCCCCCCCCCCGCTTCTCTCTCCACTATCCACTCTCCGTTTAGATTCACACAACAATCCCGTCGCAACGACAACAACGATACAAACCGCCTGACCATGACCCAAGCTATCAAACGCCATCCAAGGGTGGATGCCGCCGACGTGCTGCGCGGCTTCGCCGTGATGGCCATTATCCTGCTCCACGCTATCGAGCATTTCAATTTCTATCAGTTCCCCGACACGTCGGGCCAGCCCGTCTGGCTCAACTTCCTTGACAAAGCCGTCTGGGACGGCCTTTTCTTCGCTTTCGGAGGGAAGGCTTACGCGATTTTCGCACTCCTCTTCGGTTTCAGCTTCTTTATCCAGCACGACAACCAGCGGCTGCGCGGAAATGATTTCCGGCTCCGGTTCTGCTGGCGGTTGGTGCTCCTTTTCGTCGTGGGGCAGATCAACGCGGCTTTCTTCACCGGCGAAGTACTCGTGCTTTATGCTCTCGTAGGCTTTGTTTTGCCCCTCGTATGCCGTCTTTCCACCAAGGCGCTCGTCGTCATCGCCGCCATCTGCCTTGTGCAGCCCATCTTCATCTATCAGACCGTCATGTCGGCCCTCAATCCCGACTATACTCCGGCCCTTCTTGATTATCATGAATATTGGAAAGCTGCCAACGTGGCGCAGGATACGGCCGGATTCTGGGAGACCGTGAAGGTCAATCTCTGGGAGGGGCAGCTCTTCTCGCTTTATTGGGCGTGGAATGCCGGAAGGGTGTTCCAGACGGCCGGACTTTTCATCATGGGTATGCTCATCGGGCGCAACGGCTGGTTTCTGCGTGAAAACCTTCGTTATTGGGGACGTGTGCTCGCCGCCGCGCTGATATGTTTCTTCCCCTTATACGGCTTGGGCAACATGCTTGGCGACTATATACAGAATCCCAACGTGCTGACCCCGCTAAGTGCCATCATATCTTCGCTCTATAAGCTTTGTTTCATGCTGATATTGGTCAGCGGCATACTTTTCGGTTATTATTGCACCACGAAATTCTCCCGCGTCCTCTCCCTGCTCATCCCCTATGGCCGCATGAGCATGACCAACTACGTCACACAGGGCATCATCGGATCGTTCATCTTCTACAACTGGGGGCTCCATCTTCAGATGGGCATTGTCGGCAGCGAACTGATAGGCATAGCCATCTTCCTCGTGCAATATGCCCTGTGCCGTGTCTGGATCAACCATCACAGCCACGGCCCGCTCGAATACCTTTGGAAAAAAGCCACGTGGCTCGAATTCCCCTTCTCCAAGAAGTAAGCCCGATATAACCCAGCGTCTCCCATCTTTCCTCCGACATAAATCCACATAAAGGCACATCCATTTTCCCATGGAGATTAGGGAATTTTGTAGTAGTTTCTGCGGATATTAACCGGGGTCTGCTGCCGACAATGACAGTCGGTAGCAGACACTTTTTTTGAGGCTGGTACAACTCTCTTGTCAATTCATTTGGAAAAGTGTCAGGGCAGACGCATCTTAAATAAACTTAACGGCTATTGTCCAATTTAAATCGGTCTATATCCGTTGTTGAGATAT
>VSPO01000127.1 GCA_009775375.1 Muribaculaceae bacterium
CTGCGGTCTTTTCACCCGCATAGCAGGCAAAATAGCAGCAATGACGTTCATGCAATATGTCAATTTCGTTAATCATCATCCGATTGGGCGGATAAAATATTCTCTAATTTAATTCAACCAACAGGTGAAATCATTTATCAGTCAACTGACCATGTAGCATTGACTCCCGAGGGATGGCCAATAATCACACGAGCCTTCTTCACCGGACGTAATAACTATGTGCCGGATATTAAAGAGATTGAGGTGGAGATTGGCGATATGATATTCATCTGTTCCGACGGTGTTTATGGCTGCGGTAGATGGAATGAAGTTAAAGATGCCCTCCTTGATGGAGACACCCCTGATTCCTTAGGTAAAATAAAGGAGATTACAGGAAGGAATGCCAATGACAATTATTCGGCAATTCTCATCCATTTGCAATTTTAGAAAAAAGCACAGATTATTGATATATTTAACCTATCCATGTATCTCTATATATGTAAGAACAATTAACACATAATCATCATGGCAATATTCAATCTTGACTACAATGCTCTCTGGGAGAGCATCTGCAACTGGAGCCGCAAGGCCGGTCGCGCCGCAACCCGCCCCGTTCTTCTCATGTGGTATGTAATGCGGAGCAAGGACACTCCGCGAAAAGACAAGTGGGCAATCTTCGGTTCGCTGGCTTATCTCATCCTTCCTATCGACATACTCGATTCAAAACGTCTGCCGATTATCGGCTGGCTTGACGAAGTAGCCTCTCTCACTGTCCTTGTTCAGAAGATGTCGAAATATATCACTCCGGAAATGGAAGTCAAGGCCGATGACCAACTCGACAAATGGTTCCCGGAGTATGTGGAGTTTGAAATGATAGAGGGATAACAGGGATGGGACTATTATGGACGGCGATCATTGCGTACATCCTCTTTCGTAACCGAGAGAAGATTGTTTCTTTTTTCCGAAATATCTTTCGGAAGTAGAAATTAAAGATTATAAGGTGTCAGCGCCTCGATATCAGTATAATTTAGTAACTTTGATAACTTAAAGACAACCATTATCATGCAGAACGAATACAACCGAATCATTCAGGAACGAGCCGAACACGTTTTCGAGGTCATGGTAAAGCGTGTATCGTCTGAAGATATGCTCCGAATCCGTGCCGCATTTGAACTGGCACGGGAGGCACACGCTCCCCAGAAGCGTAAAACCGGTGAACCGTATATATTCCATCCAATCGAGGTAGCGAATATCGCGGCGGAAGAGCTTATGCTCGGTGCGAATCCGGTCATCGCGTGTTTTCTGCATGATGTGGTGGAGGATACCCATTACACCATTGACGACATCCGCGACCGTTTCGGCGACGATGTAGCATTCCTTGTCCGCGTAGTGACAAAGAAACCTACCCACGACTATGAACTGTCAAAACAACTCGACAATTACCGTCAGTTACTCAACTCAATGCAGTATGACATCCGCGCCATACTCGTCAAGCTCGCCGACCGTCTGCATAATATGCGCACACTCGCTTCAATGAAGCCGGAGAAGCAGATGAAGATTGCCGGTGAAACCGACTATTTCTATGCTCCACTTGCCAACCGCCTCGGACTATACAACATTAAGACCGAATTGGAAAACCTCTCGTTCCGGTTCCGCTGCCCTGATGAATATGAAGAAATTTCAACGCTCATTGCCCGCCATGTTGAAGCGAACAAGGATAATCTTGAGACATTCCGCCGTCAGATTGAAGAGACTCTCTCGGCGGCCGGAATCAAGGCACGTGTCTATGTAGATTACCGCCGTCCGTTCAGTCTGTGGCGCAAGATGAAGAAGTATGGCGATGACTTCAACCATCTGAAATACCGTCACTTTGTAGAAGTGGTATTTGATGAAAACCGGACAGCACTAAGCGAGAAGGAGATGGCGATGAAAATCTACTGCATCCTTACCGACCGTTTCAAGGAGAAGCATTGCAGTATGAGCAACTATATTGACGCTCCCAAAGAGAACGGCTATCAGAGCATCCATGTCAAACTACTCCCTGACTTCGGCCGCTGGCAGGAGGTGCATATCAGTAGCGAAGCGATGATTCGTCAGTCACAGTTAGGATGTGTCGCAGAACGCAACGAGAGCAACATCCAGATGTGGATTGAGAAGTTCCGTAAGGTACTGCATGACACTATCAGTGGAGCGATGCGTGATGACCGCTACATGGAGGATATTATCACCGCTTTTTATAACGATGACATACAGGTTTTCACGCCTACAGGCAAGAAAATCATCCTTCCTCAGAACGCCACTGCGATTGATTTCGCATACGAGGTACATACTGATTTGGGAGACCATGCCAAATACGTACGTATCAACAGCCGTTTGGAGCCTGTCAACACGGAGCTGAGACGTGGTGACGTAGTTGAAATATTCACCGAAAAGGATTCACATCCTGAACAGGACTGGCAGAACTTCGCCCACACTTTCAAGGCGCGTAAGGCAATCCGCCGTTATCTGGAGTCAATTCCGAAAGCACCGTATTGTCGATGCTCTGTCTGTAATCCCATTCCCGGAGAGGAGGTAATCGGTATCCGGAATCATTTTGACCCGGAACTCATAACGGTACATAAACGCGACTGTCCCCATGCCATAAGTATGGCATCCTCGTATGGCGATGATGTCGTGTCTGTTGACTACAAGGCTGACGAAACTCTATATCCATTGACTCTGAAGGTAAAGGCAGTTGACCGCAGTCACCTCTTCGTTGACCTTGTGGATTGTATCACCAACACTTTCCATCTCTCGATGGAATCGTTCAACACCAAGACCGACCGTAATATAGTGGTCTGCAAAATCCGCTTCGGTGTCCACTCATACGCTGAACTGAAAACTATTATCAACCATATCTCTGCCATCGAGGGCGTTGATGAAGTGCGCCGCCTCGATGAAGATGATGAACTATTTGACGTTTGAATATGAAAATAGTATTTGTTTGCACAGGCAATGCGAGCCGCTCGGCTGCTGCCGAGGTTGTGTTGAAAAAGATGGTTGCCGACAACGATATTGACGGCATTGAAGTCGCTTCCTGCGGAACGAAAGTGCCTGATGGGCTCGACCGCGAGGATGTGATGTGTCGTATCGCCTCTGAACATGGTTATCAAATGGGTGGGAAAGCCATACTTATGAACGAGGAACTACTCAATTCAGCCGATTTGATAATCGTAATGACCAAACACCATCGCAATGAAGTAACCTGTCTGCTGAAATACGACCATTGGGACAGGATTGTCCGATTCAACGATTACTGCTTTGGAGAGTCCATAGACCTCCCGGATCCTCACTATCAGACAGAATACGTGTATCGCACATGCTTCGATACTATTGAGCGAGGCTGTGCTGAAATCATAAAAAAATTACAACAATGATAAGAGAACAGTTACAAGATAAATGTCGAGGCTCTCTCGTCGGGGGTGCCGTTGGGGACGCTCTCGGCTATGAGGTCGAGTTTATGAATCTTGCGGCAATCCGAAAACGGTTTGGCAAGAAAGGAATCACATGTTATGTTCTTCATGACGGTGTGGCTCAATTCTCCGATGATACTCAGATGACACTTTTCACTCTCGAAGGGCTGATGAGTGGCGTCATCGACACGAAAGCGGGAAAGCTGGAGGCAATTCTACCGTATATTGAGAAAGGCTATCTCAACTGGCATAAGACCCAGACCGGAATACCCGAACCACAGGCTGACAGTTGGATGAGCCATATACGGGCATTATGGAACCGCCGCGCGCCGGGCATGACCTGCATGGGGGCTTTGGATAACATAGCTCAAGGAATGGAAGTGCGTAACAACTCAAAAGGGTGCGGCGGGGTGATGCGTGTCGCCCCGATCGGAATATTCAATGCCGCTCATTCCAATCTATACAAATACGATGACACGGCACATCTTGCGGGTTGGGCTGCGGAAATCACCCACAAGCATATCGCAAGCACTTTCGCCTCGGCACTTCTGGCCACAACCGTAGAGAACTGCATACATGACGAGACCGTTGACCGTCTGACATTCTCATGGATTGTTGACGGAGGTCTGACAATGATGCCGAAGTATTTCCCGGGACACGATGAAGAGTTAGGTCGGTTCTCTCGTCTCATCCACCGGGCATTGGCCCTTGGACAGGATTCCATCCCGGAAGCCTCTGCAATACGCGAATTAGGAGAAGGTTGGGTCGGTGACGAGGCCATAGCCATAGCCGTGTTCTCCGTGATGCGACATATCGACAGCTTCGAGGATTGTATTGTCTGCGCTGTCAACCATGACGGTGACAGCGATTCGACCGGGGCAATAGCCGGAAATATTATCGGCGCAATACTTGGCTATTCTGCCATTCCATCGTATTATCTTGAAAATCTTGAAATCGAACCGATTCTTGTATCGGCTGCCGACGACCTGTGCGCTGACGTGAAGATCCCCGAAGTCAACCGGCGCATCGGAGACCGCTATATAAAGCATATTCCAACTGGTATTGATAAAGATTTCTTGTTATGAGGAAGGTTATTTTCGTGCTGGTTGTCACGTTGGCCGGTATATTTGCAGCGTTTGCGACAGACAGAAATCTTACATTAGATGAATTGTTCAACAAAGTATCACATATCGACCGCTTTGAAGTCATGGATTTCAATGGCGGAGACATGGGTTTTCCTGACAATCTTGGAAAAGGAGTCTTGGCGATACATCCCAATGCCGAACCCCGAGAAGAGATAGTAGCATTGCTGAATCAAATTCCGCGAGAGTCTCTTGTATATGACAACACAGACGAAGAAGGCAGGTTTGACCGTTTCTTTAAGGAGGACAATTCCACATTGCTGTATGTCCATGTCGGACATGGCTCTGGAGACACTGCTGTCATTCTTTTCAAAGGTGGCAAAGCGGAGGATGTCAATGACTTCATAAGCCGTATCAATAGAGAGCTGTCCGAACGTAATTCTGAAGAATAAAACAATGATTTTATAGATTATAAAACAAAACTGACAATGACTCGAATAAGAATATATCATCGTTTGTTTATTACCTTGACCGCAACGATGTCTGCCGTCACAACATTGGCTAACAACGCCATTGACTTCAATGAAACCAACATGGGAAAATCTGCGGCGGTTGTTGTGTCAGACACGCTTCCGGTATCAGAATCCACTGCTGCACATGGAGACACGTTTGTTTCGCTCACGAATTTGATTGAAAGGGTAAGACAGGGCGACAAGCAAGCATACGAGACTTTGGCCGACTGCTATCGGAATGGTAAAGGCGGTGTTGAAAAATGTATGTTCAACGCTATCATCTGCTATCAGCTTGCAGGGCAGAAACCGGTCGATGTGGCGGAGGCGGCTTTCAACACCAATCCAAACGACGAACTTGGTCTTATGAACCATCTTATGGTAATTATGGACAAGCATGGGCTTGACAGTCTCGGTGTCGCGATGGAATCAGTGGATATACCCGACTATAAGTGGGCAAACCTGTTGAAGAATATAGTCACCAATGCCGATTCAGACAATTCACGGGACTATATTCTGTCTATGGTTGATGGAAACTCAACCGGTGACGAGTTTCTTATGGCGTTCGCGAGCCTGCATATTCTGACCCGTCATCTCCCTGATCTGGAATCAACACCTAAAGCACTGCTTATGGCAGAAAAAGTTCCGTTCATGTATAATCATGCCGGAGAAAAGCAGTGGGACAGGTACAGAGAGGATGTGTCCGCGAATAAAGAGAATCTCGATAGTGCCATAATGTATTTCCAAAAGGCGGATGCCAATGGATTCCTGTCTCCCCGGAATGCACGAAGGATACTGTCGATTAATGCAAGAAAGTGTGCAGACATGTCAAGGTACTTCGACAAGAATGATATTCAAAGACTTATCCGTATCGGGGGCTCTGTTGAAGATTATGATGAAGCGGACGTGGTGGAAATGGATATGAATCCGGTCGAAAAGATTGAAGACACCGAATCCGATCAAGTTCCGACTCTATAAATCATCATCGAGCAGTCTATGAACATGAGATATCTTTTAGTGGCAATAGCTGTTGCAATAATGGCGACTATAGCCGTGGTCATGCTCGCCGATAGCAGTATTGAATCAGTTAATGCCCCAGCGATAGCCGATACTGAAGATTCCTCCGAAGAATCCGGCGATAGCCGATACTATGGAGATACTCTTTGCAGTTATGACGGAAAAACTGTAGTCTGTGACTGGACAGAGGTAGATGATCCGGAAATGACCTCTCTACAGACTCCATTGATAATCACCTATGCCGGAAAAATACCGGTTGATTCATGCCGGGTAATGGGTTGTGTGTCTTTTTTTGCAGACGGATTACAGATGAAATTCGCTGTCGGAATTGATACGGTCGTTTACAATGTCAAGAATCTGCCAGACAGTATAAACCCGGTTGAGCGTTTGCTGCCTCAGGGAACTGTAAGGCATCATTACAGTCGTAGTTTTTCTCTGTCTGACTCCTCATGGAATTGCGATTTCAAATTCACGGCCTATCTTCCGGAGCATCATCCCTTATGGCTAAGGCAGTTCATCGCGACCATCATGCGCAATGATATTCAGGGTCTTTATCTTGACAATAAAGGTGCTGACCGTATCCTGAAGGAATATTACTCAATAAAAGCCACTCCGAGAAAAATTGGGGGAATTAATGCTTCATCCATGTCGCCGGAACAGGTAGCCGTGCATTTTTCTAAAGAACACGAGAGGCTTTACCGCAAAGATTTCACGGAAGAGGATTTCGGGCCGAAATACGACTACATGATGGAGGTTGCTCCTGCATGGGAGAGTAGGACCGGACAATATGTGACCTATCGCTTCTATACCTACTATTACACAATGGGGGCGCATGGATTTATGGAGGAATACTATCTGACTTTCGATAATGAAAACGGTCGCATCCTTGGGTATAATGATATCTTTGGAGCAAACGACCTCAAAAAAGCATTGGAGTTGCTTGAACAGGAAATAACAGCCCAGAAAAAGGAATTCATGAATTTTGATGGGATATATCCGGCATCTCTTGAAAAGGACGAACTGGAATCCAATGCGTCAGAGATTCTGAAAGAAGTATATGACGGTGCCTATTATCCCAGACCAGCACTGACCAATCAAGGTATCGTATTCTCATACCAACCATATGAAAAAGGCTCTTTTGCCGAGGGAATCCTCCATTTCGTCATTCCGTATTCCAAACTGGATGTGAAAGTTCCTCGTTAAGTATGTGCGATATTTGTTTTTGGATTAGAGCATAAACGATAATTTAATAAACTGAATATGAACTATAAATTTACGCCTGAGAATATAACCTCACTCGGAAGAGATGAAGTATTTGTGTTCGGCAGCAATCTCGGCGGTAATCATGCCGGAGGAGCCGCACGAGTTGCCCGTGAACGTTTCGGTGCAATAATGGGCCAAGGAGAGGGAATGCAGGGACAGTCCTACGCCATTCCTACAATGCAGGGAGGTGTGGATACAATCAAAACCTATGTGGATGACTTCATCAAGTTTGCACAAAAACACTCCGATATGACCTTCTATGTGACCCGTATCGGATGTGGAATTGCCGGATTCAAAGATGAGGAAATTGCACCGCTATTTGATGTGGCATTTGATTTACCAAATGTTGTACTTCCTAAAACATTCTGGAATATTATTAATCATGCTCGACAACTTGCAAGCGAAACATCCGGTATGGTTTTTCATTCCGTGCCAATAGAGTTTTTTCCGGAAGACATAGA
Organism: Muribaculaceae bacterium; assembly: GCA_009775375.1. Taxonomy (GTDB): domain Bacteria; phylum Bacteroidota; class Bacteroidia; order Bacteroidales; family Muribaculaceae; genus Lepagella. The sequence continues at coordinate 7,764 of VSPO01000127.1, forward strand.
GAAGACCCAGAACATGAACCAAAAGGAGAAAACGGATTTCATTATCTCACTAAAACAGTATGGAAGATATAAAATCAAACATGAGTCACCAACTTCAGCCGGGTATATCCTTAATGCCGATGATATGGGACATCATAAAATTGCTCTGACAGAGAGTGAATTCGCTATCGCCGCAGGAAAGAAACTATATTCCAAGAATTGGAGCTGGGGGCTTGACTTTGATTATGATATCCTATCAGTAATTCCCATTGAAAAGAAAAATGAGGATACACTAACCAAAAACTATGGTAATTTCGCGGTCTTACTTTCTAATGGACAGATATTCTATGTATGGAGCGAGGCGTGCCTTAAACCACTTTTTCCGACAAGTGATTTCATCGCAGTAGAATCAGGATGTGGAGGTCTAATCTTTGGTTTACACCAAGATGGAACAATTTCGGTTGCTTTTGAAGAAAATAATCCTTCAGTAGCAACTGAAGTTAAAACATGGGAAAGTATAATACAAATTTCTTCGTCTGAACATCATATCATAGGACTTCTTCGGAATGGGACTGTAATAGTTGGTGGAGACAAACAACATTTTGAAGATGCTTGCAATTGGAAAAATATTAAGAAGATATATGCATTTGATGCTTATCCATTTGCGCATTTAGATTATGATCAGTTATTCGGAATAGATGAAGATGGATGGCTTTATGTGACTGGTTGTCCTTGGCGAAAGGATGCCCGCCAGTATTGGAGAAAACTCCGTGGGCAATATGATGTCAGCGACATAATTAACAACAATGATGCAACCTTTATTAGATATACCGACGGAAGTCATAAACTCATAACACCTCATGCAATGCACAACTTTGAAAAGGACATGGAATTTATACATAAGTATGACAATTTCCAATTCCTCGCTGCACGTGGTGATATGGTGGTTGTTATCGACAATGAGGGAGAATTTCGTGTTGACAAGAACAAGGAGGAACGAAAATGGTGGGAATAAATTTGTTTAGAAAGTGTCCCAATCTCTTTCCAAGAG
>VSPO01000128.1 GCA_009775375.1 Muribaculaceae bacterium
TGCATCTGCGGTTTTCATGCCACAAATTTAACACTTTTCTCAAAATTCATGCACCGGGTTTTCGGCTTGAGCCGAAAGTCGGATACTTTGCGAATATCCCTTGCAAGTATCCTTCGGATGGGTCTTGAAATTGATGACGACAATTCACATCCCGCCCAACAAAAACTTGACAGTATATTTTTGGCGGAGATTCGTAGAAACGGACTTAATGCAAATGTTGCATTTATAATAGACGGCGATAATAAACCTTCGGCAAGCGATGGTTTATGGAAAACGGATTACCGTATTAGTCCCGACTCGCAATCGAAATTTGATGTGTATGTTTCCCCTATGTATAAGGATGTTCTCTCCCATATGTGGGGAATAGTTCTGCCTTTCCTAATATTGACAGTGGCGTTTATTTTTTTATCGGTCTATCTGACCGGAATAATCAAAAATTTAAGAACGTTGGAGCAGATGAAGGATGACTTCACCCACAATATGACTCATGAGCTTAAGACTCCCGTGGCAGTGGCTTACTCTGCGGCAGACTCAATGCTGCGCTATTATGACCAAAGCGATGAGACAAGAAACAAGCAATTCCTTAAAATTATATTGCAGCGACTTGGTTTTCTGTCGGGGATGATTGAGAATATTCTGTCAATGAGTATGGAGAGATTCAAAACAATGAAACTCAACATTGAGAATGTAGCGTTGAAACCTATTGTTGAGGAAATGGCAGAAATGATAGGATTAAAAGCCGGCAAACCTGTAAAAATTTATGTCGACATTCCAGACGAACTATCAGTAATGGCTGATCCGTTGCATCTTGGGAATGTCTTGTCAAATCTGATGGACAATGCTGTCAAATATTCCGGAGATTCTGTTGATATAAATATTAAGGCAGACGGCGATTCAATCGTGGTTGCAGACAATGGCATCGGAATAGACAGTGCCAACCTTCCATTTATTTTCGATAAGTTCTATCGAGTTCACTCGGGCGGCATATATGAGGTGGGAGGCTACGGACTTGGGCTTTTCTATGTCAGACAGATCGTCGAATGCTTGGCTGGAGCATAAACGTGACAAGTAATCTGGGACATGGTACAAAATTCATCATCAGATTCAAGGGCAATGAAGAAGGATAAGGTATTGCTTGTAGAAGACGACTCTACACTTTCATTTATCGTGGAAGATGCGCTGAGACGCGAAGGTTTTGATGTCGTTTGCGCTTCAAATGGGGAGACAGGGCTTAGGATGTTTAAGGAGGCGGCCCCTGATATTATCGTATCCGATGTAATGATGCCTATAAAATGGATGGTTTTGAAATGGTCAGACTCATACGCCTTACGGCGCCTACAGAGCCGGTTTTATTCCTTACGGCCAGGACTGCTTTTGATGATGTGGTGAGAGGTTTTGTGCTTGGAGCCAACGACTATATCCGAAAACCATTTCAGATACTCGAACTGGTCGTGAGAATCAAGGCTTTATTGAAACGCAATCAAAAGGGATTGGCTGAAGACTCCAATATCGCTATCTGTGATTTCACTCTTGATTTTGCTTACCAGCGACTTGTAATCGGGGAAGAGGTTATCGACCTGACTCATATCGAGGCCATAATCATCGACGAACTGTTTCGTCATCCAAATGAGGTAGTGGAGGCTAAAACTCTCATGTATCGGATTTGGCAGAACGATGACTACGGCAATCTAAACCGCCTCCATGGGTTTATCTATAAGCTCCGTAAATACCTATCGAAGTCAATCGCCATGGAGCTTCTCAATATCAGAGGCATCGGATATAAGTTGGCAATCAATCATGCGGATCGACAGTAGCCGTCATAACCTTCAGCTATATTGTCCTTGATAGCTCTAAGCTTTGGTTAGCAGTCGGGAAAATTTTTTAGATTAGAAATCTTCACTCCCGATATTTTGGATATGAATCCAAAAGGTGTTACCTTTACGTCAAATTTCAAACACACTCTTAGAAATGAGACGAATTGGAAAACTCTACTTTCGATATGGCACAATGGGCTCCGCAAAGACTGCTTTGCTGCTGACGATGGCATATAATTTTGAGGAGCGCGGCATGGCATATATATGCCTGAAACCCGTGACCGATACACGGGAATCGAAAAACGTCATTAGAAGTAGGATTGGCATAGAGAGGGAGTGCAAATGGATTTATCAGGACACGAATCTCTATGAGCTATTCAGCCATATGCACCGGGAGGGAGGAATGCTTCCCGAGTGGCTGCTTGTAGACGAAGCTCAGTTTCTTTCCTCCTCTCAGGTAGACCAGCTTGCGTCAATCGTTGATGAATATGGATGCAACGTAGTCTGTTACGGACTGCGCACGGATTTCAAGACCCATCTTTTTGAGGGTTCGCGTCGCCTTTTTGAGATTGCGGATTCAATCGAGGAGGTGAAGTCAACGTGTACTTGTGGGAGGAAAACCACTGTCAACGCAAGGATCGACAGCAAAGGAAGAATCGTCACGGAAGGGAAACAAGTGGAAATCGGAGGCAACGACAAGTACGTGGCCGTTTGCCGGAGATGCTGGTCCAACAGGCGGATTGAAAGCCTTAGCAAAGGAAGTCTTCCTTTCGAGTCTGAATGAAAGTATAGGAAATAATTATCTCGATAATCAAGTCGTAGCGCATGATTGTGGGCTTCGGCAGAATAAAAATTTGGATTATGCTTGAGAATAAGGTAAGAGAAGAGATTATCTCGCTTATAAAAAGGGAAGTGGTGCCGGCAATAGGTTGCACGGAACCTGCGGCCGTCTCCTTATGTGTAGCCAGGGCTACGGAAATACTTGGCAGCTTGCCGAGCCATATTTCAGTGAGGTTGAGTGCAAACGTCCTGAAAAATGCAATGGGTGTCGGAATCCCCGGCACGGGCATGATTGGGTTGCCGATTGCCATAGCATTGGGTGCTATTGTAGGTAAGTCGGAATATGGGCTTGAGGTGTTGCGCGACGTGACTCCCGAATCCGTGGAAGAGGGGAGAAATTATATTGCAGAGGATAGGATTTCCATCGGTCTGTGTGATTCAGCTCCGTCGAATCTTCACATAGAGGTGGAAGTTGACGATGATAATGGGGCTACTGCCTTCGCAGTCATTTCCCGCTCTCACACCAATTTCATCCTTCTTAAAAACGGGGATGAAATCATCTTCAGTGATGGTGGGGCTGTCTCTTCAGGTTCTTCGTGCGATAATGGGGATATTGAGCTCAATCTCGCCATGGTCTATGAATTTGCCATTGAAACGCCAATTGAAGACATTCGTTTTATTCTTGAATCGCGTCGTCTGAACAAGGCGGCTGCAATGCTTGCATTATCCGGCGACTTCGGACATTCTCTTGGAAGCACCATCAAATCCAAGGGTGCGGTCTTATTCGGGGATTCCCCATTGGAACATATGATAAGCAACACTTCCGCTGCTTGCGACGCAAGAATGGGAGGTGCCCAGATTGCGGTGATGTCTAATTCCGGAAGCGGAAATCAGGGTATATGCGCTACGATGCCGGTGGTGAGCTATGCGGAAGATGTCAATGCCGACGAGGAGCATACGATTCGTGCTCTCGTTTTGAGCCATCTGACGAGCATATATATCAAGCAGAGCCTTGGCAGGTTGTCTGCCCTCTGTGGTTGTGTCGTAGCTTCCACGGGAGCTTCAAGCGGAATCACATATCTGATGGGTGGCGGATATGAGGAAATTTGCGCGGCTATAAAAAACATGGTTGCCAATCTGACGGGCATGATATGCGACGGAGCAAAACCCTCTTGTTCTTTAAAAATATCGTCAGGGGTTTCCACCGCTCTTATGTCGGCTATGCTTGCGATGAATGGAAGATGTGTGACGGAAGTCGAGGGAATAATCAGCGACGATGTCGACAAGACAATCCATAACCTGACCTCTATTGGTCGCGAAGCTATGGCAGAGACCGACAAGCTTGTGCTCTCGATCATGACCAATAAATAACGACCCCTTTCCCAATCCGACATAAGAGCCCTTTCCATATTCTCGTGGGGTATTTTGACAATAACATGAAAAGATAGTAGAACTGAAAAATTTCTAAGTCTGTATCATGTTTTGATACACCTTCATTCTACCTTTGCATCGGGCGCCTGCTCGAAAAGTTCGCCGACAAGGTAAACTGGGGCGAAGTAATCACCAACTGGAATATTGAGAAGCCGCTTGAGTTCTTCTCACGTTTCCAGCAGTACATCCCCATGTCCAAACTTCAGGATTCCCATCTGTGGAATGCAATGGTCGAAGCCCGCGCCAAGCATCTGATCCAAGAAGCCATCGGCATCGAATAAAAATTAGGGTGCAATAGGCTGCCGCACAGCAGCCTATTGCACCCTAATTTCAGAAACCATTTTGCTATGTCCTGAAAAGCAAGTAACTTTGTGGGGGACAATTCCCTTCGGCATCGCGCACTGGTCTTCACCTAACGCATGAACGAAATCATGTAATTATTTCTCACACCTATGGCAGACATTAATACAAATACTATTGCGGTTTCTAAGCAAAAATTGCGCGGCAAGATTGTAGGTAGCATAGATGGCCGCTTCTATGTTCCCTCCTATCAAAGAGGGTACAGATGGGAGCGTAAGCAGGTGCGTCAGCTGCTCGATGACATCAGCAGAAGCGGAGACGGCGTATATTATCTGCAGCCCGTAGTCGTCGCGCCGAATGATCGCGACGGTTTTGACTTGATTGACGGTCAGCAACGCCTTACCACCATTAGTATGATTTATCGGCTGCTCTCATACAGAAAACGCTCGTTTGACCAAGCCCTTTCCTTAGGAATTAACATTGCCAATCCGCTTGACGGACGCAATGTAGAAGTGCCTTACTCAATAGAGTATGAAACCCGAGATGCCTATACTTCAGAGTTTGTCTCCAGGATTGGAGATACAAAACTTGAGGATCTCTTTGAGGAATCGCGTGCAACGCCCGACACGTTGTATATGTGGCATGTGTGCGATGAAATCAACAAATGGTTTGGGAATGATACACGCCGTCTTCAGGACATCGCAGATGCACTGAACGGGCGCGTCAAGATAATATGGTACGAATTGGAAGAAAGCGTTGATTGCTGGGAAAAATTCGCTGATTTGAATGTAGGCAAAATTCCGTTGACTAATTCCGAACTTATCAAAGCTCTGTTTATGCGTGAAGATAACAAAAACAATATCTCGGAGCACGACAAGGCCGTGATAGTAGATCAATGGGATAGTATAGAGCGTGAGCTGAATAATAAGCAGTTCTGGAATTTCCTTACCAAACGTGAGATGAGCGACTATGATACCAAAATTGACCTCCTCTTTGATATTGTAACCGGGAAATCGAGAGATGAACGAGATGACTTCTTCACATTCCTTCACTTTGAGCGTCAATATGAGCAGGCTCCGAATGAGTTCGGCAAGAAGGCTTGGAACGAAATATATCTCCAGTATCTAAGGCTGCGCGATTGGTATGAGGATCCTACCAACGAATTGTATCACAAGATTGGCTATCTGGTCAATGTAGATGACAAGGAGGAGGTGCTTGCCGATCTTTTTGAGTATTCCAAGCATAAGACTCACGCGGAATTGAGAGCAGAAATCAACCGCCGTATCCAGCAGACAATAACTTTGCCTACACCCGATGAAGGCAGGATCGGCATCAAACATCTTACCTATGGAAAGCATAATGCTCTAATTACAAATATATTGATGTTGTTCAATGTGCTTACGGTGCAGAACATGGCAGACAAGACCCAACGCTATTCGTTTTATCACCACAATAATACGATACACGCGACAGCAGCAGAGAATTCTGCAAGATGCTTATAGACATAGCCTCTGCAGAATACGCAGGTATAAAGAATTATGTGGAGAACCAATGGTGGTTCACAAGCCGCTGGAGTACAGACCCCACTATCTCGTCAATGATGGTGATGCTCGATGATATCGACCGCCATTACAGAGATTGGAGCCAAGAGCAAATGCTGGAGGTGTGGGATAAACTCACTAATAAGAACCAGATCCAATTCTGGAATCTACGTCTCGAAGATCTGGAAACGAGTGATGACCTATATATCAAGATGAACTCACGAGGGAAACCCCTCACCAATTTTGAGCACTTCAAGGCAGAGATGGAGGGTTATCTCTATGACAAAGAAGTGAGACGCAAAAAAAGGAGGCTTCAGAGTTCTCTCTTAAGATAGACACCGTGTGGACTAATACTCTGTGGAAATACCGTGATACCTCTGCCGACTTCGATTCGGATCATTACACGGATAATGGGCTCGACTCGATGTTTATCAATATCTTCAAGCACGTTATGGTGATTGAGGGTACTAAATTATTAGGATTCTATAAGGACCTGGAGGAAACCCATATACTTACTCTCTCGGAGAAGATTCTGAAAGGTCATGCCGAGTTGCTGATTGACCGTTTTGCCAAAATTATGGACTTCTTTTCACAGCTTGAAAATGTGGGCGCATTCTTTACGAATGTGCACACCAATGACTGTGATGAGTATCGCATCAAACAGGGGATAGCTACTGAACAGCAAAACTATCGCGTGTATCTGCAACAACGTCTTGATGGCACTACCGTCTTTTTTTATCGGGCTGCAAATCAGAGCAAGCTAAATATTGCAGAAATGCTGATGCTGGAGGCGTTCTTCCAGTATGCGTTCCACAACTCCGCACAAAAGATAGGAGATAAAGATATATTCTATCTCAGGGAAAAGATTCGTATAGTACGCAATCTCATTGTGAATTCCCGCGATGAATTGCGTAATGAGCGCATGAAAACTCTTCTCTTGAGAATCGACAATATAATGAATGGTGAGCCACTCGACGATAAAGCCTCGGGCGAGTTTCGACAAGCTCAGGTATCGCAGGAAATAGCCAAGGAAGCGTTCATCGCGACTCACCCAAAAAAAGAGTGGATGGTGAAGTTTGCTGAGAACCATTCGTTGTTGTGTGGCAATTTGGCTTGCTACATGGCAGAGAACGATGAAATTCTCACCGATTTGCTACAAATACATGAAGAGCTTTTGCATGCTGATGCCGACTATGACCGTGTTGAAAGATACCTGCTCACCTTTGGCGACTATGGTACTACAATTAATGGTCGTAAACTTTATGGAGGCAGATTTTGGGATAATTGGCGTGATGACATCTTCACCAACCGCAATAGGATTTCCACTTCCATCTTGCATCAGGCTTTGAGTGCTGACCATCCGCTCGATGATGCTACTGTGGATTCTTCCATTGCTGAATGGCTGGACTGCCGTGAGCAAGCCAAAGAATATACCATGGCTTTCTATATTGCAAAGCACAAAGGGATGCGTCATGGCGAATGGGCTCGGTATGCAATGGCCAATGATTTTGTATCTTACGACATTATAATGATGAATAAGAACAATTTCAATGGCAAGCATTGGAATCCGTATCTCTTTTGTATCTTTAAGCAAATGGAAGGAGGAGGAGTCTCGATGGGTGACTATAACTCCCCTCTAATTTTTGAAAAAGAGGAACTGGAGGTTCGGGGCAATGAGACCGGCTTCGAAATTAAATTGAAAGATGGAACGATTCTTACCTTGAGGGTGCCTCAAAGAGAACGCAATGGTAAGATGATAGATGAGGAGGATCGTATTGTTTGGGGTATTTCCCGTATACAAGAAGTGTTAGATCAAATCGCCCAAGAGAATGAGACCATGTCACTCTTGCCACAACCTTTATCTTAATAGTTCTTTCCCGGCGGCGAGTATCGCGACTCTTATTTCATGATTCTTTATCGTATCGTCAGGATATACCGCCCATATAACGTATACACTTTCAGGTAGTTCACTAACGAAATCGATAAGTGCTCTCATCTCTTGCACCTCCAAAGGCTGTTTATCTTCCCTGTTGAAATACATAAAAATCGAAATTCTTTCGATTTTATCGAGCATAAATGAAGTCAATGCACTTTTGATGCCGCCTAACGCTTCCGCGACTCGATTATCACCGGAGCGAGTTACTGACTTAACGAAGAAATGATTTGTATCGGCAAGAGTCTACCTCAAATCGTTGAAGTCATAAGCAATTATGCCTTGTGTAGCCATTGGCTGGAGGATTGCTTTTATTAAGTCGGGAAATTCAGTGTAAGAAGCTTCTGACTCTACACTGTCATAACAATCCAAGTCAGCATCGTAAAGCAAGCCAAGAGTCAGGACTCCGGCGTCATGGAATGTTTTGGCGATAATGTTCGCATGTTCTTCGTTGTCCCTTGCCACAATTATCACCATCTTATCCTCATCGTTCGGAACACACTCAAAGGGGGTGGTTAAGACCGTGGCGGATACGCAATCATATCCGTATGACTTTACAGATTCAATTATATCTTCTGTAACCTCCCCGATGCCAATTACACGAAAACTTGTGGGCAGATTCATATTGGCATATTGGTCAAATAATTCCGAATCATTCATTCCATCGTGATTCTTTTCGAGATGTTTGCCATTACCGGGGAGGTGACGTTTAGTGGTTATTTTGAAGAGTGACATGTTTGATATTTTTAATTATTACTCAGCAAATGTAGAACTGTAGTGTATCAGATTTGGTGACACCCTCATATTTTTTGTCTTCATCGTAAAAAAAGCATGTTCTTAATTAACGTTCTCTTCCTTCGTTGTCATTTTTTGCGCGTATTAGACTGAAAGTTGCAAATTTTCCGGCAGGGCAGACGCATCTTAAATAAACTTAACGGCTATTGTCCAATTTAAATCGGACTATATCCGTTGTTGAGATATG
>VSPO01000129.1 GCA_009775375.1 Muribaculaceae bacterium
CCGCTGGGATGCCGTTTTGGCGTTGGTCTGACAGACCGACCAAATCAGTGTGCCGTTGCTATAGGTGAGTAGTTACTATGATATGCAACTCTATGCTATGCATATGAGACTGAGCGCGGACGGAAGCGGCAATTATTGCCGCGCACTTAACCGCCCTCCGGCGCGAACGGACTCGATTGGACTCGGGGCGGACGGTAGTCGCAGGCCGGAACGTCCTGCGCTCCATGTTGGACTGAGTGCGGACTCGACGCGGCAATAAATTGCCGCGCACTGAACCTCCTCCTGCGCGAACGAATATTCGGCACGACTGAACATCACAGTGCGACACAAAAAAAGCGCCGCTTTTTGCGTGGCGCTTTTTTTGTGTCGTAGAATTATTTTTAGCTGTCTTCAAAAATAACTTGGTAGAATTATTTTTTATGATTACTTAGCGGATGAAGAGGAGCTCTCTGTATTTGGGGAGAGGCCAGATTTCATTGTCGACCATCAGTTCGAGCGAGTCGATGTGCGTGCGTATCTCTTCCATGAGGGGGGCTACCTTGTCGTGGTATGCTATAGCCTTTTCACGTTCGTTTGGCTTGCGGTTTGCAACGTGACGCTCTGCAACCATTCTTTCGACGAGAGCCTTGATGTCGCGCATATGACCAGAGATCTTTTCAATTGAATCCAAGTCGCCGCCACCAATTTTTTGAGCAGCCTGATCATCAAACAGTGCCTTTATCTTGTAGACATTGTCGAGAAGCAATCTTTGATAGGAGATGGCAGCCGGGATGATATGGTTGATTGCAAGATCGCCAAGGACACGACTTTCAATCTGAAGTTTCTTAGAATACATCTCCCATTTCACTTCGTTTCTTGCCTCCAATTCCTTTTTCGAGAACAGCCCCGTGCGTTCGAACATTCCTACACTTGATTCAGACATGTATGAATCGAACATCAACGGCGCAGATGATTCAACATCAAGGCCACGACGTTTGGCTTCCTCTTTCCATTCATCGCTGTAGCCATTTCCGTCAAATTGGATTGCACGCGATTTAATTATATTCTCACGCGCCTCGTCAAGGAGCACTTTATCGAGCTGCTCACCCTTCTCCAGACGACGGTCAACGCGGTCGGCAAAACCGGCCAATTCATCAGCGACAGCCGCATTGAGTGCAATCAAAGCAGACGCACAGTTGGCAGAAGAACCCACAGCACGGTATTCAAAACGGTTGCCTGTGAAAGCGAACGGGCTTGTGCGGTTGCGGTCGGTGTTATCAATCATCAACTCCGGAATCTGATTGACATCAAGACGCATACCTCCTTTTCCCTGAAGGATGATCGCGTCAGTCTCATTTTTCTCAATGCTATCGAGAATCTCATTGAGCTGACTTCCAAGGAACATAGAAATGATAGCCGGTGGAGCCTCATTTGCGCCAAGACGGTGGGCATTAGTGGCCGTCATTATGGAGGCCTTCAGCAAAGCGTTGTGCTTGTGGACAGCAGCCATCACATTGCTGACAAATACAATAAATTCAAGATTCTGACGTGGCGTCTTGCCAGGGGAGAACAAGAGTTTACCCGTATCGGTGCCAAGACTCCAGTTGTTGTGCTTTCCGCTACCATTGATTCCTGCGAAGGGTTTTTCATGAAGGAGCACCCTGAAATTATGACGACGGGCCACCTCATTTATGACTGACATAAGAAGCAGGTTGTGGTCGTTGGCAAGATTGGCCTCCTCAAAAATAGGAGCAAGCTCAAACTGATTAGGAGCCACCTCATTATGACGAGTCTTTGCCGGGATACCGAGCCTGTGGCATTCAATCTCAAGATCAAGCATGAAAGCCTCTACTCGGCTTGGGATTGCACCGAAATAGTGGTCTTCAAGCTGCTGGTTCTTGGCGCTTTCGTGTCCCATTAGTGTTCTTCCTGTCATCACGAGGTCGGGGCGCGCAGCATACAACGCTTCGTCTACAAGGAAATATTCCTGTTCCCATCCAAGATAGCTCAAAACGTGTTTGACATTCTCATCGAAATACCTTGCAACCCTTGTAGCCGACTTGTCGACAGCGTTGAGAGCTCGGAGCAAAGGGGTCTTATAGTCGAGACTTTCACCGGTGTAGGAGATGAAAATCGTTGGTATGCACAAAGTGTTGTCAACAATAAAAGCCGGAGAAGAGATATCCCAAGCCGAATATCCACGAGCCTCAAACGTGTTTCGGATTCCACCATTGGGGAAGCTTGAGGCGTCAGGCTCTTGCTGGACGAGCAATTTGCCAGTGAAAGTCTCAATCACGCCACCCTTGCCATCGTGCTCGATGAAGGCATCATGCTTTTCTGCGGTGCCTCCGGTCATCGGCTGAAACCAGTGGGTGTAATGACGAGCACCCTGCTCCACAGCCCAACGCTTCATGCCTTCCGCCACACTATCGGCCACTTCCCTATTGAGAGGCTCCTTGTTATCGATAGCTTTCACGAGAGCCTCATACGTAGGGCGGGGAAGATATTCAAACATCTTCTGACGGTTGAACACCTTTTCAGCATAATACTTATCAACTCTTTCCTTTGGCATTTCGACCTTTACGGCCTTTCTGGAGGTAGCCTCCTCCACGCTTTTGAATCTTAGATTTGACATATCTATTATTTAGAATTGTGTGTTTTTAATTTTTCAATGAGACGCGACATGGCTTTCTCGGTGTTTTCACGGGAATTAAAACCGGTCATTCTTACATAGCCCTCCCCGTTAGAACCGAAACCGGAGCCGGGAGTAGTGGAGAAACCAAATTCATGAAGGAAATATCCAAACAATTCCCAAGAATCCCTGCCATCACCTGCAGAGGCCCAGACATAAGGAGAGTCTTGTCCGCCAAATGCCTTGAATCCAATCTCTTCAAATGCGGCCTTGATGATCTTTGCGTTTCCAAGATAATAATCCGTAGCCGCCTTAACGTCGTGCTGTCCGCCGGGAGTATAAATCGCCGCCGCACCTTTCTGCGAAACGTAGGAGCAACCGTTGAATTTGGTGGTCTGACGACGGTTCCACAATGCATTAAGACTTACAACGGAGCCATCCGAATAATGCGCCATTATACTTTTCGGCACAACAGTATATCCACATCGGACGCCAGTGAATCCAGCAGTTTTCGAGAAGCTTCTGATCTCAATAGCCACTTCCGAAGCCCCCGGAATCTCATAAATGGATCGGACAGCATCAGGGGTTCTTACAAACGCTTCATAAGCAGAATCAAACACGATAAGACTGCCATTCGATCGTGCATACTCCACCCATTTTTGCAAGTCGTCTCTTCCAATTGCCTCACCAGTAGGGTTATTGGGGAAACAAAGGAATATGATATCTACTTTTTCATCCGGCACGGAGGGCAGGAATTTGTTTTCAGGGCCACAGCCGAGATAGTGCAGCCTGCTCCACTTACCATCAACCAAGTCTCCCGCCCTGCCATCAATGACACTGTCGTCGACATAGACAGGATAGGAAGGATTCATGACGGCCACAGTGCATTCCTTGGAATAAATGTCCCCAAGATTGCCAATATCGCTTTTGGCGCCATCGCTGACAAAGATATCGTCGGGGCTTATATCTATCCCTCTGTTTCTGTAATCATTAAGAGCAATTGCATCTCTCAAAAAGGGATAGCCTTGCTCCGGGCCATAACCTCTAAAGGTGGCTGAGTCTGTCAATTCTCCGATAGCGTCGCGCATAGCCTTTGCCACACTTGGGAATAGAGGCAGCGTGACATCGCCGATATCCATCCTTATCACTTCAGCCTCCGGATTCCGAGACTTGAACTCCGCAATCCTGCGTCCCACCTCCGAAAAGAGATAGGAGACCGGCAACTGTTGGAAATTATCGTTTGCAAGAATCATAAATGCAATTTTTACCTATATTTTTTCAGTCATTTTATTCTCAAATAAAGAAATATCCTTCCGCTATGAATTCAGCTCCGCCTCGCATGAAGACGTGGCGAGAGTCGGGGTCGTATTTAATATGAAGCGTACCTCCAAGAAGCTCCACATCGACTTCATTATCGGACAGTCCCTTCAAAATGGCGGCAACAGCCGTGGCACAAGCACCCGTGCCGCATGCAAGGGTCTCTCCGGACCCTCTTTCCCACACCCTCATTCTGATGTGCTGCCTGTCTATTATCTGAGCGAACTCGATATTAGCACGCTGTGGAAAAAGGGAGGAAAATTCCATAATCTTGCCGTAATGGAAAATGTGTCGGTCGGATATTTCATCGACGAACACCACTCCATGCGGATTACCCATGCCAATAGCCGTCACTTGAAAAATTTCGTCATCGACATTTATGGTCTCATCTATCATCATAGAGTCGGGGTCGCCGGAGGCAGGCACCTCTCCCCTCTTAAGAAAAGCCTCGCCCATGTCGACCGTCACTTCATCCACCCGTCCATCCACAAGATGAAGATGAAGCACTTTAATTCCCGCCAAAGTCTCAAGGTCGATTATTTTTTTATCAGTAAAGCCCTTGTCGAATAAATATTTGGCGACACATCTCGAACCATTTCCACACATTTGAGCCTCCGAACCGTCGGCATTGAACATTCTCATACGAAAATCGGCATTGGAGGAGGGAAGAATCGCTATCAACCCGTCGCTGCCAATGCCGAAATGTCGGTCGCTGATTTTACGAGATAAGTCCGGAAGATCAGTGGTATCTGTGTTTAGAGAGGTGGGAGTGCCCAGCGCATCGACATATATGTAGTCATTGCCGGCGCCCTGCATTTTAGTGAAGTATATTCCTCTTTTCTCAGGCATATATATGATTTTTTACCTTTAAGTATCCTCTGAGAGTGTGTTTAAAATTAATCCACTCGTAGAAACAATGCGCAAAATTACATAAAATTATGAATTTGGCAAAGAAATTTCATAAAAATTTTTCTTTTTGTTAATGTTAAATTTCATCAGTTGACAATTTGACCATCAAATACCGAATACTGCAAACAAATATCCATCTCAATCTCATATTTGCCGATATATGATTCAAGTAATCAGTTGCACTGTGACATTGTCAGAAATCATGACACCCTCAGGCGTCAAGCATAATCTGCCACCATCAACTACCAATTTCCCCTCCTTAATCATACTATCAGCATTGTTTTCAAGAATTTTCAATGCCACTTCACCAAAATCACTTACGAACTCCGAGAGATCCAACCCCTCCCTCATCCTGAGACGAAGCATTATTCTTTCCTCTGCCAACTGCACAGAATCAAGGCATTCCTCTTCATAAAAATGAGTATTGGCGACATCTCCTCGTGCTGAAATCCCATCCGATGAAGAATTGAAAAATGAGATATAGTCTTTTATATTTGCCGAATTCCAACGTCTGACGGACTTGCCGTCGTAGGAATGAGCCGACGGACCAATTCCAAGGTAGGGATTACCCAGCCAATATCGCTTATTATGGATTGATTCATAGCCGGGCATGGCATAATTCGATATTTCATATGGCAAATATCCATTCTCAGAAAGGACATTGGTCAGAATCTTCCACATACTCAAGCATTCCTCCTCATCAGGAAAAGAAAGTTTGCCAGCCTCCCTTAAAATCGAAATCGGAGTCTTTTCCTCAAACATCAATGAATAAGCAGATATATGCTCAGGCCTTAATGATAGCGTCCGTCGGACAGTTGATATCCAGCTCTCCATTGTCTGCCCGGGAAGTCCAAACATCAGATCGACGCTGACGTTCCGAAACATACTCCTTAATATATGATAGGACTCAATGGCCTTGCTTGAATCATGGTTGCGCCTTATAGCCTTTAACTCCCCATCATCCAGCGACTGGATTCCCATACTCACCCTGTTGACACCCGCATCTTTCCAAATCCGCGCCTTGCAGGCATCAACATCCTCCGGATTCACCTCAATAGTGAATTCGCTCCAATCGCCCTCTTTTTTTACTAATTCACGGACACCACACACAAGATTCAGGAAACTATCCTGCGGCATAACCGATGGCGTGCCTCCTCCTATATATAATGTGTCGGGATTAAATCCTATTTCTTCAATCCTGCAATCGAGCTCATTAATCAATGCAAGAACCAAAGCATCCCAATCAGCCTTATCGGACCGAGTGCTGAAAAAATCGCAATATATGCACTTTGAATGACAGAAAGGGACATGGATATATATTCCGGACTTATACATGACGATATGAATATGTGAGAGTGTGCGAGAGAGGATGAGAACATCAACTTCTCCGCGAAATTAATAAAAAAATTAGAAATATGTTTTTTAACATACTCCAAAATGAAAGCCGTTATCATTTTTTTTACTAAATTGCGTCACTTTTCAAAAGCGAGGCATTTGATAAAACCATTGTCAAAATGCCTGCAACGTGAAACCAAGCGAGATTAAACTTAAAATCTTAATCCAAATGAAGATTTATAAAACTGACGAAATTAAAAACATCGCCCTTCTCGGATCAAAGGGCTCGGGAAAAACCACACTTGCAGAGTCGATGCTCTATGAGTGTGGAGTGATAAAACGTCGTGGCACAGTATTGGCAGGGAACACTGTTTCCGACTATTTTCCAGTGGAAAAAGAATATGGCTACTCGGTGTTCTCAACCGTATTCAATGCAGAATTCAATGGAAAGAAGCTCAACGTGATAGATTGCCCGGGAGCTGATGATTTCGTTGGCAATTCCTATACGGCACTCGGAGTCTGCGACACGGGCGTGATTGTGATAGATTCCAACTACGGCGTGGAGGTCGGGACACAGAATATATTCCGCACCACGGGCGTACTGAAGAAGCCCATCGTCTTCGCTCTCAACCAAATTGACGGAGAAAAGGCAGACTACGAAAATGTCATCGAACAGCTACACGAGCATTTCGGGCAGAAGGTGGTGCAAGTGCAATATCCTTTGGAATGCGGCCCCGGATTCCATTCAATGATCGACGTGCTTCTCATGAAGAAATATGAGTGGGGTCCTGACGGCGGAGTTCCGACTATTTCTGAAATACCGGAGGATCAGCTTGAAAGAGCCAACGAGCTCCACAATGCCCTCGTGGAAGCAGCGGCAGAGAACGACGAGACCCTGATGGACAAATATTTCGAGCAAGGACATCTGACGGAAGACGAGATGCGCGAAGGCATCAGAAAAGGGATGATCGACCGCAGCATATATCCCGTCTTCATTGTCAGCGCAGCGAAAGACATGGCCGTCAGGAGGATGATGGAATTCCTCGGCAACGTATGTCCTTTCGTATCCGACATGCCCGCGCCGGAGACAATCAACGGCGAGATAGTGGAGCCAGACAGCAACGGGCCTCTGTCAGTCTTCTTTTTCAAGACATCCGTGGAACCACATATCGGCGAGGTGTCATATTTCAAAGTCATGAGCGGCACACTCAAAGCCGGCGACGATCTTGAGAACGTCTCCCGTGGCGGAAAGGAACGACTTGCACAGATTTTCACGGTGTGCGGACAGATGAGAAACCCCATCGACCAGCTTATGGCAGGCGACATAGGAGCAGCCGTAAAACTGAAAGACGTGCGAACGGGCAATACGCTGAACGCCAAAGGATGCGATTATCAATTTGATTTCATCAAGTATCCGGCTCCCAAATTTATCAGGGCCATCAAACCCGCCACCGAAAGCGATGCAGAAAAACTCATGGGCATTCTGACCCGTATGCATGAAGAGGATCCGACATGGATAATCGAGCAAAGCAAGGAACTGAAGCAGACGCTCGTCAAGGGACAGGGCGAATTCCACCTCCGCACCCTCAAATGGAGAATCGAGAACAACGACAAGCTCCCCATGGAATATCTTGAGCCCAAGATTCCATACCGCGAGACAATCACCAAAGCCGCGCGTGCTGACTATCGCCACAAGAAGCAATCGGGAGGCTCCGGACAATTCGGCGAAGTGCATCTGATCATAGAGCCGTATGCCGAAGGAATGCCGGAACCCGATACGTATAAATTCGGCAATCAAGAGTATAAGCTCAACGTCCGCGACAAACAGGAAATTCCTTTGGAATGGGGAGGCAAGCTCGTGGTCTACAACTGCATCGTGGGCGGAGCAATTGATGCACGCTTCATTCCAGCTATCGTGAAGGGACTGATGGACCGCATGGAGCAAGGTCCTCTTACAGGATCATACGCCCGCGACGTCAGGGTAATGATCTACGACGGCAAGATGCACCCGGTTGATTCAAATGAGATTTCGTTCCGTCTGGCAGGAAGAAACGCTTTCTCACAGGCATTCAAGAACGCCAATCCCAAGATTCTCGAACCAGTGTATGACGTGGAGGTTTACACTCCGGGCGACACAATGGGAGACGTCATGAGCGACCTTCAAGGACGCCGAGCCATAATCATGGGCATGGAAAGCGACAACGGCATTGAGAAACTCAATGCCAAGGTTCCTTTGAAGGAGATGTCGTCTTATTCAACCTCACTGAGCTCCATCACAGGAGGACGCAGCTCGTTTACAATGCAATTCGCATCCTACGAACTTGTGCCCGGAGACGTGCAGGAGAAGCTTCTCAAAGAATACGCAGAAACACAAGAGGAGGACTAAGAGTGTCGTCGGACATCGACATACCTTAACACTTACTTATTGCTACTCAAACACTAACTATTTATCGGGGCGGCCAGAGCGAATTGGCCTCCCCGATATTTTTTAGGAAAGCGCTAAGAGATTGTCTAAAAATTAGTGCGAAATAATGTTATTAGGCATAACAAACCCTCAATCAGAGTGTTGAAGGAGA
>VSPO01000013.1 GCA_009775375.1 Muribaculaceae bacterium
ATTTTGTTGGAAATCAATAATATGGATATGTTTTACAGCATGAATTTCTAATTCAAATTTTTAACGAACTATTGTAATTCCGTTCAACCCGTTAATCCAACTCTTATGAAATCATTAGTTATATTCGATCTCGACGGCACCCTCCTAAACACGATCTACGACCTTGGCGAGGCTTGCAACTACGCCCTGAGGAAAATGGGGTTTGCCCAGCATCCTATTCCGGCCTACAATTACATGGTTGGTAACGGGGTCAGAAAACTTATCGAACGGGCGCAACCCGATGCAGATGTTGAAACTGTCGACCAGCTCCTGTCGATCTTCAGGGAGTATTATGATTCCCACTGTATCGTCGACACGAAGCCCTACAATGGGATTCCGGAGCTTCTCGACAAACTGACGGGCAGGGGCGTGGCGATTGCCGTGGCGTCAAACAAATATCAAGACGCAGTGGAAAAAATCGTGCGTCATTTCTTTCCGCAGATAAATTTCGCTTCGATTCAGGGGCAACAAGAGGGTAGGCCCACCAAGCCCGATCCTTCGATCGTGTTTTCTGTCTTGTCGGAGCATCCCACGCCGAAGTCTGAAGTGCTATACGTAGGTGATTCCGGTGTCGATATGGAGACGGCGAGACGTGCCTGTGTCGAGTCCATAGGAGTGACCTGGGGTTTCCGACCCGTGACGGAACTTCGCGAAGCCCATGCCGACAATATCATCAGCTCTCCGGAAGAGATTCTCGGATTCCTTTCCGACCCATTTTAGGAATCTGGGAAGAAGCGACCAAAAAAGAGACCGGAGCATCATGCCCCGGTCTCTTTTTTGCCGAATCGTGGGTCGATCCTGACCTTGGCGCAGACTATCAATGTCGCGACGCAAGCAGCCATGACTATCCAGAAAAAGTTGATGAATCCCTGGGGTGAGTCCACTCCGAAAATGCTGTGGGCGGAGCAGACTTCATGCAGCCATCCCGCCGCCATTCCGGGAATCATCATTCCCAAGGCCATGAAGGCTGTGCAGAAGGCATAGTGGGATGTCTTGCTTTCCCCCCGGCTAAAATAGATCAGATAAAGCATGTAAGCTGAGAACCCGAAGCCATATCCGAATTGCTCCACGAATATGGCGGCCGAGATCCAAAAGAAACTTTCAGGCTGAACCATGGCGAGCACGCAATAGAACGCGCAAGGCTGCGTCAGGCTCAATGCCATCGGCCAGAGCCAGCGTTTCAGTCCTCCCCTTGAGATTGCCAGTCCTCCGACGATTCCGCCTGCAAGCAGGGCTACTACTCCGATCGTGCCGTTGACGAATCCTACTTCGGCTGTGGTCAGTGCCAATCCCCCCCCGGCGCGTGGAGTGACCATGAAAGGCTGCACGAGTTTCAGGCACAAGGCCTCCGGAAGCCTGTAGAGCAGCATGAACGCAAGTGCGCTCCAGATATATCGTTTCTGAAAGAATGTGACGAAAGTAGTGCCGAAGTCCCTAAGAATTGTATGGGCAGTCACCCCTGCCTTGGGTTTGTCGCCCTCCGGGCGTGGCAGGAAGAAACTGTGGTAGAAGGCCACTGCGAGGAAAAATGCCGACAGGATTGCAAATGTGGCGGTCCATGCCGTCGATATGTCGCCCGTCTTCTCCTCCAAATATCCCGCAAGCATCACCAGACCTCCTTGCCCCATGACGCTCGCTATTCGATAGAACGTGGAGCGCAGTCCGACGTAGGCTGCCTGTTCATGGGAATCGAGCTCTATCATGTAGTAGCCGTCGGCGGCGATGTCATGGGTGGCTGAAAAGAATGCCATGAGCCAGAATGCCGCAAGCGTCCCTGCGAAGAAGAGGCTCGTCGGAAGAAGGAAAGCCACCGACGCCATGCATATCCCTATGAGCCATTGCATCGTGACGGTCCACCATCTTTTCGTCTTTATCAAATCGACGAACGGACTCCAAAACGGTTTTATCACCCATGGCAGATAAAGCCATCCCGTATAGAATGCCATCTCCTTGAGCCCTATGCCAAGCCTGACGTACATAAGGACAGTCAGAGTGTTGACTGCGAAATAGGGGAGACCCTCCGCGATATATAGGGTCGGTATCCACCTCCAGGGTGAAGTCTGTTTATTCGCTTTCATTTGTAATCGGCAAGCGCCACCTCTGAATAAATCTGCATTATGTCGGTTGCGCTCAGCCTTTGGTAGTCCTCAGGCCGGGGCACGATCATCAGTCCGGCCATGTCGATACATCCGGGGCTGACGATTCTTTTCTCATCCCCCTCGCAGAAGTAGCACGACGGTCTGTGTGCCCTTCTTGGCACCACTACGTATCTCAACAGTCTGTCGCCACCTACCCAGAAAAACGTATTAACCAGCTCGCGGTCAGTTAGGTGAAGGTCGCGGTCAAGGCCGCCGGTAAAGATCCCTGCTGCCAGAGCCGACATCCCTGAGTCGTCGGGGGCTACCACTCCAGATACGATGAAATAGGGGAGACGTACGTCGAAATCGGAAGAGGTCTTGATGCCCGGTTCGATCGCTGGGTGCAATTGCTCCACGAGCCGCAACAGAGGAAGTTCGTCTTTCAAGACTGCTTGGAGGTGAAGATGGTCGGGGGCGGATGCTCCGGCCCGTGCCCCGTTGAAGAAGACGGCCATCCCCGGGAGCGACTCGGCAAGCTCCACGATGTCGAATGGCACGCTTTCCTGCGGCTTATGCGTCGTGGATGCTATCGTGAAGTGCACCGGCAGAATCGGATATGGATTCACGAGCAATTCCCAGCCGGGCAGTATCTCCGTCGTGATCTGCTCCTTCGGGCGGTTGGCCCGGCAAAGGAAGCAGGGACGGCCGGCTATACTCTCCTTGTCGGTCTTGGCTCCCGTGGAAACTATTCTTGATGGATTGCACTGCACCGCCATCTCGAAATTTCCGAGCGCGACCTTTCTTCTTTCCGTCTTTGCCAAAGCGTCGTAGTTTAGCTTTGCCAAGGGCCATATTGCGAGTTGCTGCTCTATAAGGTCGTTGAAGCTTTCATTGTCTATGATCATCTTCCTTCTCCATGTTAGCGCGGATTCGTGCGATCAGCTCCACCGACCGCAGGAAATCCTTGTATTCATTGTTCCTGTTAACTTTCTCCACCGATAGGTCGGCGTCGCTGTTGCCCCCCCAGCGTCGGCAGCAATAAATGGGTTCGAAGATTCTCCCTACTGCATACTCGCGACTTACCCTCAGGGCCATCGCGTAGTCCTCGCCGTAGCTGACGTTGGGGAAAAGAATGTTGCGGGCAATAAGGGTGAAGAAGGCTCTCGGGGCTCCGAATCCGTTTATCCGCAGGGCATTGTTGGCTCCGTTGAGTGCAGTCCATTCCTTATGGTCTACGATTCCCGGAGGTATGGGGTTCATTTGGAAGTCGGTCATGACATAGCTCCCTATGACCATCGCGCATCTGTCGGCATAGAATTTGTCTACCATCTTTTGCAACGTCGAGGAATCGATGTATGTGTCGTCGGAGTCGAGCTGCACGGCGAAGCGTCCGCAGTGCTCTGAAAGCAAGGCCTTGTTCCAGCATCCTCCGATGCCGAGAAATTCCTCGTCTTCCGCTTCCAGCACGATGAGCCTCTGATCTTCGATGCCGCGGAGAAGTTCTCTCGTGCCGTCGGTGCTTCCGTTGTCCACCACGATTACATTATATGGGAAATCAGTCCTCTGGTTCAAGGCTGAAAGCACGGCGTCGCCGACCGTGGCCACGCGGTTTCTGACCGGGATGATGACTGAAGCCTCCGTCGGGAAATCCCCCTCTTCGAGATTGGGATGCAGCGGAGTCAGCGAGACCATTCCGCCGATGTCCATGAGATGGTCGGTGAAGACTCTCTCCATGCATGTCTGATAGTAGCTGTTGCGGGGGTCTACGTAGTCGTGCTGCATATCTCCGCTCTTGCGGAAGTCAACTTTCTCCACCGTGTAGAGATATTCCGGCAGGACGGCCACGGTCTTGCCGACCGACATCCTAAGCCGCAGGGCATACCATCCTCCGTCGGGGAGCTGCGACTCATCCTGAAAATCCTCGGAGGCGGCGAGCACGTCGGCGGCGTTGAGAAGCACAACGCTTCCGAAGTCGAAATCATCCCTGACGGAGCCAAACTGATAGTCGTTGACGGGATGGAGGATAATCTTGTCGCCGACCCTTTCGCGATAGTGGCTATACGTGATGGAGGCGTCGGAATCGGCAGCCACCTCCTCTATGCGGTGCATGAAGTTGGAGTCGAATTCCACCTTCTTGCGGTCGATTTTCACAAGCACGAATTGCTCCAGGCTGTTCTTGCATATCTCGTCGCGCAGGGCGTCGACGTTGGTGAATTGTATTAGTTTCATGTTCGGGTTATTCAAGATGGGAGGAGAAAGTTATTGAAGGGTTGTTGATGCTTGAGGGTCATTTCTCCAGATATTGCAGGAGGGTCTTCATGAGGCTTTCCCTTTGGCGGGGATTGCGGATGGATTCGAAGGGCACGCTCATGACGGCCACGTGGCTCTTGCCGTTCTTGGTCAGGAATCCTGCCGGATGTCCGGTGTCGGAGAATGTCAGGAAGGGCTCGGCGTCGATAAGCCTCGACGCAGTCAGCACGTCGGGATTCTGCACGATGTATTGCTGCTCGTTGAGGC
The DNA here is from genome assembly GCA_009775375.1 of Muribaculaceae bacterium. Taxonomy (GTDB): domain Bacteria; phylum Bacteroidota; class Bacteroidia; order Bacteroidales; family Muribaculaceae; genus Lepagella. The sequence goes on from VSPO01000013.1 coordinate 4,635, forward strand.
TGTTGCTGTAGCTTATCGTGGCGTCCTGTGGATGCACGCCCATAGCGCCCGCGGCCGACAGTTGTCCGGAGTAGGATTTCATCCCTTCCCCCTTTGTGACTCCGAGCACTTTTTCTGTAAATTCCTTGCTGCCGGCAGGCGAACGGTAGTCGAGAAGGTCGCTGACCACGTATTCTCCGCTGACCATCAGGTCGCCACCGTGGCGAGTGAATTCTGTCAGTTCCTGCTGGAGTTTTGCGGGGAAGGCGATGTAACGCATTCCGGTGTTGCCGTTTCCGGTGACGGTCACTTTCTGCCGGCCCAGTATCAGGTCGATGATCTTGTAGTCGCGGAGGTTGACGTCGCCGCTGGTGACGGCCCCGACACTCGCGGAGACGAATCCTTTTCCGGCTGCGGCGATTGCCTGCCCGTGGAGATAGGGATAGTCAAACGTATTGCCAGCTATGACCTGCGTGGCGAGGTTGCCGTCGCTGAGTCCGAAGGATTCCCCGGCTGCGCGACGGAATTCTGTCTGGTAGCCCACGAAGGAGATGTCGCGTACGTAGGGCACTCCGAAATCTTCCGTGGCCTTGAAGCCGGCGTTGCTGTTGTCGCTGAAAGTCATCGGAGCGCTGACTCTGGTGAAGCCGTTGATGATGAGCACGGGGGTATGGTTGCCGGGGGCTTCGCGAAGGGCGAGCACTTCCGAGGGGAAGGATATGCCCCCCTCGTTGGCTGCGACTATCTTGAAGGAATGGATGTCGTGATCCTCCACAATCACTTCGAAATGCGTGGAATTGGATTCTCCGAGAAGGTGGAATCCAAGTTCGTCGTCGGTGCGCTCGAATATGAGGTATTTTTTCGGCATGGCCGTAGATTCGAGACGGTCGGGCGTGGGAGCCCAGCTCAGTCGGTAGTGCCCCTGCTTCAGTCTTGTGATAACGAAATCTTTGACGGGGAGGGGCTGCACCACGAATTTGCGGTCTTTCCTCTCCGCCACGAAGCGACCGATGGCTTTGTAGATGGAGCGGGAGACAGTGAATTTGAATGCCGGGTCAAGGGCATACTTCATGTCGGCGAAATTCTGATGGCTCATGAATTCGATGAGCGAAGTCGGCACCTCCGGCACCCTTGCCTCCACATAGGATTTGTCCCACATTGAGCGACGTGTCCAGTTGGGTTCCCATGTCTGTCGGATGTCGCCCGTGATCTGGCGCATTAGCATGTCGGTCAGCGTGCGTGAGTTGCTTCGGGGAGTGCCGTCGATGTATGAGTCTCCGTTGTTGGTGTAGTAGATGCCGAGCGTGCCGACGAATGTGTCGTCGGCTCTCTTCCCGGCGTCGGAATGCAAGGCCATGGCAACGTCGATGGGTATCTTAAGCCCCTCCATGTTGGGTAGCACCCTCGAACCTCCCGCAAGATAGTTCACCCAATGTCCCCGTGAGGTGTAGTCGTCCTTGTAGTCGTCGGTGCCTCTGTAGGGGGAATAGATGGATTCAGGCACTCCGGCCCATTGGAGCCAGTAGCGTGCGCCTTCGAGATATCGGGGCATACCCGATGTCTTGAACACAGGGGTAGGACCTTTGGGAACTGCCTCCACGGGGAATTCGATTCTCACCGTGTCCTGCGGTTCGATTATGTCGGCCTCTTGTTCGGTCTCTTCTGTCTCAGATTCCTCCTCTTCGGTCTCCTCGGTTTCTCCGGATTCAGTCTCCTCTACGGTCTCTTCAGTGGTTTCCTCTTCGGTTGTTTCCTCCTCTTCCTCGCCGTTCTCATTGGCCTTTCCCGGAGTAGCTTCCGGTTTGGGCGCTGGCTTCATCTCAACCGGCACGGATGGGTCGTAGTAGATGTCGGCGCGACGCTGACTTCTCGCAATGTTGCCCATGCCGCCGCCGATTTTGACAGCGTCGGCGGTCAAAGCCTTGTCGGCTGTTTTCGACAAGTTGGTCAGGGTGACGATTGGTTCGGTGTCGCTGTAGCCGGCCGTCAGAGGGAATGTGCCAAGATATATCCATGTGCCGCCGCCCATAGTCTGGTTGACCTTGAATTCCCGTGTGCCGCCGGAGTAGTTGACGGTGTAGTGGGCGTCTTCTGTGGAGTTGGGAAGAGATTTGTAGCTGACGTATACGGCATACTCCCCGTCGGCCGGTATGTCGGCATACCATGCGGCTACGGATGGGGTGCCGGAGGTGACGGTAGTGGTCTGGCGGTATGTGCCGTTCTGGAATGGATTTTCAGTGTCGCGGAAATCGGGGAGGTCGAAAATGAATCCCTCTCCGTTGCCTGTCATCCAGGGTCGAGACCCGGTTTTCTCTTTATAGTAAGGTTGGGAATACACCTGACCTCCGTCGTTGGTGTCGTTGTCTACGATCACCTCGTTGGGATTAATGTCGCGTTCACGCGGAAGAAGCACGTAGGCACCGGCATTCTCGATCATAGGCACGACAAAGGGAAGGATATAGCCCATCGTATGTGTGTCTTCCACGATTTGGAAAAGCTGCGGACGCTGCCACATCCATCCGTTCTTCGCCGGGTTGTAATATCGTCCGTGGCTTGGCCACATTGCGATGATGTCCCCCTCCATCCCCTTCTTGTGCTCGAAGAAAGGCTCTGCGGGCATCACGAAAGGAGTGTTCTTGCGGAATTGTTCCGGAAGCTTGTCGATGGTTGTGATGTAGTAGGCATAATTATGTGTGCCGACGTTAAGGGAGACGAAATAATCCTTTATGGAGTCGGGGAGTATTTCGGTGATTTTGTTTCTCATGTTGCCGATAAGCTCTTGCGAGACGGGGAGATACGTAAAGTTCTCGTTAAGGCTTATTTTTGCCGTCTGAGTGCGCTTGTCGGGTTTGACGCTGTTGACTCTCAGTCCGCCGGGATTAAGGTTCTCCGGAATCCACTTGATGATTTCGTCGTTTACGAGAAGCGTAAGCGAGTCGTTCTGCGGCTGCTCCGCAGGAGGCGTTTTGACCTTGCGTTTAGCCACGCGAGTGCGCTTCCTTTTTCGGCTGCTCTTGCGTCGCTTCTTCTTGGTAGACTTCTTTCTTTTGGTCTTTTTCTTCGCCACGGATGTGGTCTTGGCTTTGGTGCGCTTCTTGGCTTCGGCGGTTTCGGTAGCGACAATGCCGGAGATTGCAATCACCAAAGCCATAAATATATAAAAGAATCTTCTGAATCTCATAATCGATAACAAAAACATAAAACGTAGAGGAAGCCGCAAAAGCCGGAGCCCCACAGCCACCGCAAATTGCTACAAAATTAACGAAAAACAAAAGACCATCAAAACATAACCCCAAACTTTTTGCAAACCCTAACAAAGATTAAGCCCCGGGCTGGCAAGTCCGACATGGAGAGCAGGCCTCCGAGCCTGCGGCCTACTACCGTCCGCGCTCAGCCCCAACATGGAGTTACCACCGGATGGCATTTCTGTGCCTCGGCCAAGGGCCGAGGTTCGAGTCCGAGTCCCCATACCCAAAAAAGGCGGCCACGAGTGTGGCCGCCAAAAGAGAAACTTTAACCAATCTCTTCAAACAAAAGATTACTAAAAACCGTCAAAACTGATAGCCTATTGATAACGTAATATTCTGTGTCGTGATCATATTGCTATGATGGTTGCTCAGCTTGGCAAAGTCTGTCCCATACGAACCTGATAGAAATACGTGGCGATACGAAAGCCTGAGTCCTGCATTCCAACCTGTCTGAAAACGAGTCCATACGTTCCCGTTCATGTTGTTGGCATCGTCGTTAAAGAGATTTATGCTCTCCTCTTGACAGCCATCGTTGTTCTTTTTATAGGTGGTCTTCCAACCTGAAAGATGTGCCTTTACATCTATTCCGGCGAAAGGAGTGATTGAAAAATCTTCTCCGATATTGAACTTGTATGCGAGATTCACAGGCGCGACGAATGTCACCATCTGAGTTCTTTGTCCCGATTCTTCATATTCTGAATTTGTTCGCTTAAAATTCTCCGAATAGAACATGAACTTCATGCTGCCTCCCGTCTCCAGATATAATGGAGTGTTTTCTAACATACGGAAACCGTGGAGATAGTTGACACTGAACCCGAGGAAACTGTCTGAATTGGAAGAAACGTCCTCATTCTTGAAGTGAGTTTGATTTGCAGATGCTCCTATTAAATTATAGCCGCTCTGCGCTGTCGCTGCCAATGCCGATAGCATCGACAATCCAATAAATACTGTTGATTTAGAAATCATAATACTAAATTTTTATAGTGGAATCCTCACATACAAATATGCTTTAAAGCATACTCTTGCCTCGTCATCCATATTATAGTCGAATGATTCTGAAAAATCCCCTATATTGTGCATAAAAATTTTTCAAATAAATGAAAAAGTAATTTTCTAAAGATATTGATAGAATGAAGTTGTTTAAACTTTTTCTTTTTCAAGATTTCATCAGGTTTTCGAGCTGATTTTGAATCGTGAAGAGGGAATTTAGCGGGCTAAATGACCGATGAGCGATTAAAAAGCAGCCGAAAAGATGATGAAAGATTGGGAAAGAGCCCTCAAAAAAGGATAAAAGCATTAATCAACCTCATTTGCGTAAAAAGTTTAAACAACTTCAATATCAATGTTTTCCAGATTCTCCTATTATACAATTGGAATTTTTGATTAAAACCTTCCAATAGTATAATAAGAGTATCACTTGTGGCTGCCAATATTATTTCTTAATAGGTCTAACATTGAAGAATGCGTTGGAAATAGGCATTATGCTCGTCTCAATTGCTCCCCTTCCTTGTCTGACAGGAATCATATATTTGTCATTGACAACACCCTCTATGGGATAATCATCGAAATAATTATATTGAAAATCATCTATACGCTCATTTTCTGGTGTAACTTTGTAATTTACTGTTACTGTTGTTGTCTCTGTTTCCGATTCAGTAAGCTTTCCGTTTATGGCCAATCCTATTTTTTTAAGCAACTCCGAAATGCTTAAGTTTCCACCAGCTTCACTGCTGGACATGTGTGTGACAGAGTATGTGTTTGTGATATCAAAGGTCTTGCCTTGATCTGGATTTATCAGATAAGCTATTATTTTCTTTTCGAGAGGATCTTTTCTGATGTCCCATCTATTGAAGCGAGTGTCATGCCCGTTTTCAAGCGGGTAAAACCACTTTGACTTTACGCCTGCTTTATCAATTGTATATGTGTACTTTGTATGTCTAAACGTAGTAGGAAGGCGTCTGTGTTCATTAATTCGAAGGTTGAATATCTTTTCGGGAGACGCATATATTTTCATACTTTCAGAGGATACCTTCTGCCCATTTATACTTCCTTCGATTATAAAGAGGAAGCAAAACGCTCTTCCTGTCAAAAGTCTTTTTAAAACTTCTTCTCTCGAAAGTTGATAAATCTTGTTTTCCGTGCTTCCATTGAACAATGGTTTATCATTTGTGACTCCATTGGCAACATCTTCAAAATTCACAAAAGCGTCTCCTGCGATTTTAAATCTGAAAAGACAATCCCTTATGTCAGTTCTGAAAGATGTTGGTGCTTGATTCACGTCTGACAAACCATAATACATAAGATATCTGGTTGCCCTCTTTTGATTGTTGGTTTTATTATATGTCTCTATCAGCAGTGGATCAATGTCACTTTTAGGAACATATCCTCTTTCAGAATATTTCTCATCAAACTCATCATACTCCACTGATGCACGTGTCAAGGATTTCGTATAGTTAGGATTGAATACCTGATCAACGAACTCGTATTTGTCGTTTATCGTGCAATTTTCCCCACTGCGGGTTCTGGCTCTTTTCAATTTTATGCTGCTGCTTTCTGTTACAACAAATACGTGGAATCCTGGTATTTCATCATTTGACAAACTATCCACAATATTGCCATCAAAGAACAGTTTTCCCTTATACATTACAGGGATTTCATTGTCAGCGACATTGATACTCGCGACCTTCTGATCTCCTATCTCTGGAATGTGAATGTTTAGTAGAGGCACAGATCTTTCTATTTCCTCCAAAATGCCGGCTTTGCTTTCATAGCTTTTTAGTAGATCTCCGAACATACGGCATCCTACTGTCTTTTCTTTTGCGATTGGATAGAAGATGTTGAAATCGTTATCCATTTTCTGCAGAGCTTCTTTCTTTAAAAATGCTCTGACTTCTTTGCTCTCTGCAGTGGCTTTCGAAAGGATTTTTGCGAATGCCTGTAGTGCTGAGTCTTTTGTCAAGACCACCTCTTTCGGATTGCGTTGCGTCGTACCAACCGCCAAATCCTGTTCCACAATAGAGGAGCAGCTGATCATGCTTGTTAGCATGAAGATGCTGAAAATAAACTCCGTTAATTTGCTCATAATAAATTAGTTAATTGAAAATTGAAAATTTATAGTTTTAGAGCTCTAATTTTTCAATCAATAGAGAAATATCCCTCGTACAAACTATCGTTGGTTGTAATCTGAAGGAAATATTCCCCCGTAGTTCCATCAAAAGGCACCATTATTTCTGATGCATCTGTTGAGATAGTTGTGAATTCCATACCTGTCATCTCGTTCTTTACTCTTATGTCAAAGTAATCACCTTCTAACGGAAGACTTATCATAAGGGAATTTTCTGCCAAAGGAAACATATCCCATTATTTCCTTAGAGGGAAAATATCTCCTATGAAATTGGTCATCTATTTTCTTTCTCTTTTTTATTATCACTTGCTTATCGGGTTGAATACCCTTGTCACTCTGATTTGACGGCTCTCCATTTATAAAAATGAGGTTCGCTGCGAAAATCGTCATCGCAAGGATGGAAACAATTTTTTTCATCTTTTTTCGCTGTTTGGGTTGTGAAATCGGCTGCGAAATTAGGCACAAAAATCAAATGTTGCAAGCCTTTTGAATCTTCCACAGCTTCTGCAAATTTTCTCGTAAATGTCAAAGGTTCAGCAAAATATCGACAATCCAAAATCGCAGATTTCTGCACTAAACCCTAAACAGGACTTTTCTAACCGGTTACAATGAGTGCAGCCGCATGAAAAAAATTTCATGCAGCTGCACTTTTAACGTATGTTAATGAAAATGGCTCCGATTTTAACTGCTCTCCTCGTCTTTTAGATTGACGTAAAACAACAAATACCGACGGTAAAGCTCTTTGTTAGGCGACTCCAAACGGAGGATTCTATTTATCAATCGGCTGCGTGTCGATGAGATTGTCTTGGGATTTTGATCTAAAAGGTAGCCGACAGACTTGTAGTTAAATCCCGATATTGTGTATATGAGAATCCGAGTTTCTTTGTCATCTATCGATATTTCCCCGCATATCGTGGAATACAGATTCTCCATCTTGGAGTCAATCTCTTGAATGAGCCGCTGAAGTGTTTTCTTCGACCTATATTCTTCTGCTATATTATCCCTTTGTTTTGTGTAATCTTCCCTCAGGCTTTTCGACACCTTCCTTAAATCCTGCTGCAATATCTCATCCGCAAGGCTATTATAAGAGTGAAAAGTCTTAAGTAATGACTTCCTGAGTTTGCCAATCTCCTTTTCAGATTTAATTGAATAGTCTTTGAATTTATTCTCGGCCTGCTCTCTGGATTCCTCTAATATAGTTATGGTAGACACTTTTTCCGAAAGTTCTTCTTTATATTTCTCCAAACTTGAGTTCTGTGCCTTAATTCTTGCGCTTTGTTCCGATAGCTTCCTCCTATATTTAATCCAAATTCGTCTCCCTCCAAAGAAAAGAAGCATCGCTGCAAGCAAAACTGCTATAATAAACCATCTTATTATAGTCTCATTCTGCTGGTTAATTTGCGTTATCAATTCCTTGTCAGTGGTCAGTTTATACTTCTCTTTATGCAATAGACTTTGCTTGATAATTTGCCTCTCCATTTTGTCATAACTATATAGAGCTGAATCAATTAAATCCGCATTTTGAGCATATTTGCCAGTATGTTTTGTTAGACTCCAACCTAATTGATACCAATGCATTGAATCTGCCATATCTACCATAAGGCTCTTCATAATATCTCTATGTTTATTGGCTTCTTCAATTTTACCTGACCAAATTAAAACCTCCGCCATCATACCATGGTCAGAAGCATCAAATGCTCCTGGAAATTTCGAATTAGCTAATAAATAGAATTCAATTGCCTCCTTATATTTAAAATCAGAAGCAAGATAGTAAGCTTTGAAAAGAAGAATTCTTTTTAGTAATGCTGAATCAAGATGACTATCGAACAATTGAAGACCTTCATGAAATATTTGATCCGCCTCAGCATGTTTCTCATTATGCATTAATACTGCTCCATACTGAATCAACATATCAATAATCCTTGTAGTGTCATTTGTGAGCCGTATCTTCTCCAATGCCTTTTCTGCATACTTCATCTCCTCCTCTCCGATCCAATCCTCTTCATACATAGAGGCCATATTTGAATAGGAATATCCCGTATACAGATATTCATTTAGCTCCTCTCCGGTTTTGATTGCAATTTCATACTGCTCCAAAGCATTTGCATCGTCATCTATAATATCGAGCACCGAAGCATAGAAAAAATGAGTCAAAAGTTTCTCTCTCGACGGATCGGTATCATCTCCATAATAAGAAATGGCCTCTTTCAATAGCGAATCAGCTGCCGGCTCATGCCCGATCTTTGTCAGCGCAGCATGCCTCAAAAGCCCATACCGTGCCCTCTGCTTACGTGAGGAAAGCAAACTCTCATCCAACCGCTCAATAACCTCCAACGCCGAATCCGGATGATTATCAAGCAATGAATCAGCAAGATCAAGCTGTCGATCAACCTCATCATTCCCACATCCTCCCACAAGGAGAAGGCCCATTATTAATATAGCATAAAGCAATCTGTTCATAATGAAAAGTGAAATCCAAAAAATTTCCACAAAATTAATAAAATAAACCCATCCTTGCAACCCCTTATAAAATGCAAAATGAATAGTCCGTGCCAGGTCCAACATGACACCTACCGAGTCCTACATGGAGAGCAGGACGTCCCGGCTTGCGCCTGCCGTCCAATCCGAGTCCCCGCTCAATAAGCTCGCACCGGAGCGCGGTTCAGTGCGCGGCAATTTATTGCCGCGTCGAGTCCGCGTTCAAAAAAAGTAATTTTAGTTCGTTCGTTTTCCTCAAAATAACAATAGCCCCCGAAAATAAGGCAGTAACTTTGCCCCCGGAAACAGGAAAGAAGAGTCTTTCCCCGGCACGCAGCCCACGTCCCGGACGCCTTCCCCGAAAAGGAAGGGTCTCTCCCGTCCGGCGTCTGAAGAGAGCATCCTCGATGGTTCGAGGTATGGTTCAGGAAAAAGAGGGCGAGGTAAAAATAGTCGGACAGCCAAGGATTCCGCCCCGACCCCATCGGAAGGGCCGGGAGTAAAAATCCAAGGTCACTGTCCTTCGGCGCACAGAACATCCAAGGCCTTTGTCCGTTTGTCCCAACCGGCGTCACCTCCCCCTCCCGGCCCATCGTCAAGGCGAAGGCGACAAAGCCACTGCACCGTCCCCGGCCCGGTACAGATGCAAAAAGCCGTCCCGACTGACTGCCGCCATGGAGGCCCTGAGAAGCCCCCATTAAGAGAACATTGACATTCTGCAACACCCGTCAGCGACTCCATCGAGTCCGCGCTCAGTCCGGCATGGAGCGCATGGCCTCCCGGCCTGCGCACAACCGAGTCCAACCTGACGGAAGTCATCCGACGAAACCGAAGCAAAAACGAGTGCCGTCACGTCCGGGAGCGATGCCCCAGCATCCCCCGTCTCGTCCGTCACGAGTTTTTGATGGCAGTGATGCCCCACGACCGGCAGCCACACGTGGCTGTCGCCACCACTCCCAAAGAGGTCGCTTCATCAGGTTTCGTGCATGAAAAAGGATTCCACCAACCCCGGCATGGCGGCAGCCCTCCGAACCTGCCCCGTGACACCATGTCCAGTCCAACATGGAGACCGAGTCCGCGCTGAGTCAAACCGAGTCCGACATGGGGAGCAGGCCTCCGAGCCTGCGGCCTACTATCGTCCGTGCTCAGTCCAACCGAGTCCGCGTTCAGTCCAACATGGAGCGCATGGCCTCCGGCCTGCGCACAACCGAGTCCGAGCTCACTAAATTCGCACCGTAGGGCGGTTCAGTGCGCGGCAATTTATTGCCGCTCCCGTCCGCACCGAGTATTAAACCCTTAATACTTTCTACTTAATACTTAATCCTTTGCGCAAAGCGCGCATCAGCTGTTAGCCGTCATAACGATCAGGCGGCACTTCCACGGATGGCTATAACTACGGTAGGCCGTAGTTATAAAAGAAAACCCAAAGAAAAAGGGCCATGCAAACTGTCCGACAAACAGCTTGCATGGCCCTTTTTCTTTTTGTCCGCGCTCAGTCCAGCATGGAGCGCAGGACGTCCCGGCCTGCGCCTACCGTCCAACCAGTCCCTTCGCGCCGGAGGGCGGTTCAATGCACGGCAAGAATTGCCGCTCCCGGCTCGGTCTTAAGTGCTTGGACTCGTTGGGATACAAAGTGACATATAGTCATAAATTTTTGTTTTTGATTATATGTCTTTATGTATACTTTGAGCCGCGCTGGGCGCGGACGGTGTGGGATTCATAGCGGCGTATTTTTGTTTTTTTGGATTTATGTGTCTTTCGCATGGGCGTTGGTATTGTTTTTTTTATTACTTTTGCAGCAGGAAGCGGCCGTCAGGCTTGACGGATTGCTTCTCTTGTTTTGACTAAATCTTTTAACCCGAAAAATAATTATGCCGACAAAACCTTTTCATTATCAGGAGCCGTTTCCTCTCGGGCCTGACACGACTGAATATCAACTTATCACGAAGGACTACGTGAAGGTGGAAAACTGGAACGGTCATGAAATGCTGGTGGTGGATCCCGAAGCTTTGACCATCATAGCCAACGTGGCAAGCCACAATTGCTCCTTCATGCTCCGCCGCGAGCACAACGAGATGGTGGCCAAGATTCTCCATGACCCGGAGGCTTCGGAGAACGACAAGTTCGTGGCCCTCACCATGCTCCGCAACGCCGAGGTGGCTGCCAAAGGTGTGCTACCTTTCTGCCAGGACACGGGCACATCCATCTGCGCCGCCTACAAGGGCCAGCACGTCTGGACCGGCTGCAACGACGAGGAGAAAATCTCCCTCGGTGTCTACAAGACCTACACCGAGAACAATCTCCGCTATTCGCAGAATGCCCCGCTCAACATGTATGACGAGGTGAACACCGGCTGCAACCTACCGGCACAGATCGACATCCACGCCACCGAAGGCGGGGAATACAACTTCCTCTTCGTGGCCAAGGGTGGCGGCTCAGCCAACAAGACCTATCTCTACCAGGAGACCAAGGCTATCCTCAACAAGAAGACTCTCGTGCCTTTCCTCATCGAAAAGATGAAGACACTCGGCACGGCTGCATGCCCTCCCTATCACATTGCATTCGTCATCGGCGGCACCTCCGCCGAGGCCAACCTCGCAGCCGTGAAGAAAGCATCCGTGAAATACTACGACAACCTTCCGACCGAGGGCAACGAATACGGCCAGGCCTTCCGCGACGTGGAGCTTGAGAAAGAACTGCTCGAAGCCGCCCACTGCCTGGGCCTCGGCGCACAGTTCGGCGGAAAATATTATGCCCACGACGTGCGCGTCATCCGTCTGCCCCGCCACGGCGCATCCTGCCCCGTCGGAATGGGAGTCAGCTGCTCTGCCGACCGCAACTGCAAGGCCAAGATCAACAAAGATGGCCTCTGGGTGGAGAAACTCGACGAATTCCCCGGCCAGCTCATCCCCGAAGAGCTTCGCAAGGCAGGGGAGGGGGAAGTGGTGAAAATCGATCTCGACCGCCCCATGAAGGAGGTGCTCGCCGACCTTGACAAATATCCCGTGTCGACACGCCTCTCGCTCAAAGGTACCATCATCGTAGGCCGCGACATCGCCCACGCCAAGATCAAAGAACGCCTTGACGCAGGAGAGCCTATGCCGCAATACCTCAAAGACCATCCCATCTACTACGCCGGCCCTGCCAAGAAACCCGATGGAATGCCTTCAGGCTCCTTCGGCCCGACAACGGCAGGACGTATGGACCCATACGTCGACCAGTTCCAGGCTGCCGGCGGCTCAATGATCATGATCGCCAAAGGCAACCGCAGCCAGCAAGTGACCGACGCCTGCAAGAAACATGGCGGTTTCTATCTCGGCTCAATCGGCGGCCCCGCAGCCATCCTCGCCCAGAACTCCATCAAGAACGTGGAGCTTCTCGAATATCCCGAACTCGGCATGGAGGCAATCTGGAAAATCGAGGTGGAAGACTTCCCCGCCTTCATCCTCGTAGACAACAAGGGCAACGATTTCTTCAAGCAAATCAAGCCCCGCTGTCCGCTCGACACCTGCAAATAATCCTTGCCGGCTGAAGCATCAATCGGCCCCGCAAGACCCAAATGAACAAAATATCCCTGCCTTTTCTTTCAAAAGCAGGGATATTTTGTTCATTTTTATCTTCCGGCCTATCTTTTGAACAATCAGCCTACCCCTTATATAAATACTTTTGACTATATTTGCACTATGAATCCTTCACGCCTCGGCGGCATCCACAAGGTCCGGCAGGAGTGAATCATCTATCGTAAAACTTTAACAATCTAATATGAGACGAATCATTATTAGTGCATCTGTGATGACATGGCTGGCCATGGGGGTCTGCCACACATCGTCGGCCGCCATGCCCTCAGCGGCTCCGGCAGCTGAAGCCGTGAAGACGGCACCCCCCGGAAAATTCGAGGCGGGCAACTCAACGTTCCTGCTCAACGGCGAACCTTTCGTGGTCAAAGCCGCCGAGCTCCACTATCCCCGTATCCCCAAAGAATACTGGGACCAGCGTATCAAACTTTGCAAGGCCCTCGGCATGAACACCGTCTGCCTCTACACTTTCTGGAACTCCCACGAACCTAAAGAGGGACAATTCGACTTCACCGGACAGAACGACCTCCGCGAATTCGTGAAGCTTTGCCAGGAGAACGGGCTGAAAGTGATTCTCCGTCCCGGCCCCTACGTATGCGCCGAATGGGAGATGGGCGGACTTCCCTGGTGGCTCCTGAAGAAGAAAGACATCAGGCTGCGCGAGAACGACCCCTACTTCCTCGACAGGGTCGACAAATTTCAGAAAGCCGTGGCCGAACAGGTGGGCGACCTCACCATCGACAAGGGAGGCCCGATCATCATGGTGCAGGTGGAGAACGAATACGGCTCATATGGCGAGGACAAGCCTTACGTGGCCAACATCCGCGATATGCTCCGCAAGAACTTCGGCAACGACGTGACCCTCTTCCAATGCGACTGGGCATCCAACTTCACCAAAAACGGACTCGACGACCTGATCTGGACCATGAACTTCGGAACGGGCGCAAACATCGACCAGCAATTCGCCAAACTTAAGGAGCTGCGTCCGGAAAGCCCTCTGATGTGCTCGGAATTCTGGAGCGGATGGTTCGACAAATGGGGAGCAAACCATGAGACCCGTCCTGCAAAAGACATGATCGAGGGTATCGACGAGATGCTCTCGAAAAATATCTCCTTCAGCCTCTACATGACCCACGGAGGAACCAACTGGGGACACTGGGCCGGAGCCAACTCCCCGGGATTCGCTCCCGACGTCACCTCCTACGACTACGACGCCCCAATCAGCGAGAGCGGCCAGACCACTCCCAAATACTGGGAACTGAGAAAGACCCTGGAGAAATACTACGAAGGGAAGAAACTCCCCGCCGTGCCGAAAACGATAAAGCCTATCGCCGTCAAGAAATTCAACTTCACGGAAGTGGCCCCGCTTTTCCCCAACCTTCCCGAGCCCAAAAAGGACAAGAAGATCAAGACCATGGAGGAATACGACCAGGGATTCGGCAGCATCCTCTACCGCACGACCCTTCCCGCTCTCCCCAACGGAGGCCTGCTCACCGTCAATGACGCCCACGACTTCGCCCAGATTTTCATCAACGGGAAATACATAGGGAAACTCGACCGCCGCAACGGCGAGAAGGAGCTCGCCATTCCGGCCTGCGAGAAAGGGGCAAGCCTCGACATTCTCGTGGAGGCCATGGGCCGAATCAATTTCGGACGCGCGATAAAGGACTTCAAAGGGATCACCAACAAAGTGACCGTCACCGAAGACCGCAACGGCTATCCTTTCGTCTGCGACCTCAAGAATTGGGAAGTATTCAATCTCGAAGATTCCCCCGAATTCTACGACTCGATGGAATACATGCCTATCGGCGCATTCACTCCCGGAGAGAACGGCCGTCTGCCAATCGGCGTCTACAAGGGGACATTCAACGTCAACAAGCCTTCCGACACGTTCCTCAATTTCGAGACATGGGGCAAGGGGCTCGTCTACGTCAACGGTCGTCCCCTCGGAAGAATCTGGGAAATCGGTCCGCAACAGACGCTCTACATGCCCGGCTGCTGGCTTAAGAAAGGAGAGAACGAGATAATGGTGTTCGACATCGTCGGCCCCAAGCAAGCCGTATCCGAAGGTCTGACAGAGCCTTTGCTCGACAATCTGCTCGTGCAGAAACCGCTGACCCACCGTCAGGAGGGAGAGAACCTTCAGCTCGCCGGATTGACCCCGGCCCTGACAGGCTCTTTCAATGCAGGCAACGGATGGCAAGAGCGCAAACTCGACACACCGGCCGAAGGCAGATACATCGCCATAGAGGCTGTCAACTCCATCGACAGGAAGGACAACGCAGCAATCGCCGAATTCTACGTGCTTGACGAAAACGGCGAACGCCTGTCGAGAGAACCCTGGATCGTAGACTATGCCGACAGCGAAGACGTCAAAGGCGTCAACCGCTCTGCCGACAAGATGTTTGACCTTCAGGAATCCACCTATTGGAGCACCTCCCCGGGCGATCCGTTCCCTCACTCGGTCGTAATCGATCTTGGCGGCAATAAGAAAATCTCCGCCATACAGTATCTCCCCCGCATGGAGAGTGAGGTGCCGGGAGCGATCAAAGATTTCAAGGTCTACGTCAGCAAGACACCATTCAAAAAATAATACCCCCCTCAGTAGCGGTCGGGACGTAATTCCGCTTCGACCGCTACGAGGAAAACGTAAAAAATAAAGGCTGCCGATTGGCAGCTTTTATTTTTTACTTGACTCACTCCATCGGCTCCATGTGGATCCCGATATACGTGTCAGAGCCATACTTACTTTTCAGGCGACGTTCTACTTCCGAGGCAATCTCATGCGCCTCCTTAAGCGACAGCGACGACGACATCTTTATATGAGCGTCAATAGCCACCTTAGGGCCGATACGCCGCGTGCGCAACCTATGAAATCCCTTCACTCCGGGCGTGGAGTAAATCGCAGATGCAATCTCCCTCTTATCATTTTCCGAAAGCGACTTCTCCAACAGCTCATCAATACCCGGCTTCATAAGCGAATAAGCTGCCTTCAATATAAAACCGCTGACCACGATGGCCGCTATCGGATCGAGCACATTCCATTTCGGTCCGAGAAACATGGCGCCTCCGATACCCACCAAAGTGGCAAGCGAGGTCATGGCATCGCTACGATGATGCCATGCATTGGCCACCACAGCGGAGGAATTGAGCCTTCGCCCTGCCCTCACCGTATATTGATAAAGTCCCTCCTTGAAAAGGATGGAAACCAACGCCGCCAACAGTGCGATAAAACCCGGAGAGGGGAGAGGCTCGCCCTTAAAGAAGCCGACAGCCTTCTCGATTCCATTCCAGGCAAGGCCTATTCCTACGAAAGCGAGCAGCAAGCCCACGATCACCGAAGCAAGCGTCTCATACTTGCCATGCCCATAGTCGTGGTCTGCATCCACCGGTTTGCCCGAAATATGCACAAAAACCACAACAATTATGTCAGTGACGAAATCAGACAACGAATGGACAGCATCTGCAATCATCGCGGAGCTGTGACCCACGATTCCCGCCACAAACTTGAACACCATCAGAAGGAAATTGACCACCCCTCCTACCAGCGTCACTTTATAAATCTCTTTTTCCCGTTTCTCAGCCATAAGTGAATTTTCTTGTGTATGTGCAAAAGAAGTGCAAAATTAAGAATAAATGAGCATATTGACCAAGAAAGCCGAGAAAAATAAACCGAGAATCAGACCACCTTTGCAAGAAGGGAACAGCAACAAAAAAAGGCCCTGACATTATCTGTCGGGGCCTTTTTCGTTATTTTTGATACGTCATTTCTGACGTATGACCATCCTTATTATCAAAGGAGGGAAATCGAACGCTTGATGAAATCGTTGAGACTTTCGCCGCTCAGAAGATGGCTTTGCAGCAACGCAAGGTCGATGATCTGTTTCACCTTCGGCTGCTCTGAGGCATAGCGCGACACGATGTCTTCCTCCTTCTTGCGGAGATCGGCAACCTTGCCCTCCTTCTCCGAAAGGTCGGGAGCGGCTTCCTTCTTGTCGGTCGCTTCCTTACGGGCCGCCTCAATCTCATTGTTGAGAGTCTCTATCTCAGCTCGAATCGGAGTCACCTCATTCTCCAGAGATGACGTGGCGAGATTGATTATCTCCTTGACCGCAGGCTGTTCCGTATTCACGATTATCTCATAATTGTCGGGCATCTCGCCATAGAATCCGCCGCCGGGCTGCATGGCCGCCATCTCCTTCATCCTTCGCATGAACTCATTCTGAGTGACTGTGGCCGGAGCGTCTTCCGGACGTAAAGCGGCAAAGGTCACGATGAACTGAGCCTTGTCGACTTTCGGCACCTGGCTCTTAACGACAGTGCTCATAATGTCGGTCTGTAAGGGTGATAGACCCGCGTCGCTGCGGTCGCTCTTCTCAATCAGACGCTCCGGGATGTCGGAATCAACCCTGACGAAGCGTGTCTTCTCATTCTTCTGCTCAAGCAGGCCCACGATATGAGGATCAAGCTGGCCGTTCATCACGAGCACATTGTAGCCCTTGTCCTGAGCAGCCTTGACGTAGGTGAACTGCGCGGTGGCATCCGTTGCGTAGAGATATATGACGGTGTCATTCTTGTCGGTCTGCGAAGCCTCGATAAGCTTACGGTATTCTTCGAGAGTGTAGTAGTTGCCATCCACGTCCTTAAGGAGGAAGAACTTCTTTGCTGACTCTGAGAATTTCTCATCGGTCAGCATACCGTATTCGATAAAGACCTTTATGTCGTCCCATTTCTCCTCAAAGCCCTTGCGGTCGTCCTTAAACATCTTGTCGAGCTTCTCAGCCACTTTCTTAGAGATATAGGAAGAAATTTTCTTCACCTGCTGGTCGGCCTGAAGATAGCTGCGGCTGACATTGAGAGGGATGTCGGGAGAATCAATCACACCCTGCATGAGGGTCATGAATTCCGGCACAACGCCCTCCACCTGGTCGGTCACATAGACCTGATTGCAGTAGAGCTGGATTCGGTTTTTCTGTATGTCAAAATTATTCCTGATTTTCGGGAAATAGAGAATGCCGGTCAGCGTGAATGGATAATCCACGTTAAGATGAATCCAGAACATCGGGTCGTCGTTGCCCGGCATCAGCTCATGATAGAACTTCAGATATTCGTCGTCGCTAAGTTCGGTCGGTTTCTTAGTCCAGAGCGGTTCGGCTGCATTGACAATCTTGTCTTTGTCAGTGTCGACGTATTTGCCGTCTTTCCATTCCTGCTCCTTGCCTGAAATCACGGGAACAGGAAGAAAACGACAATACTTCTTCAGCAGAGCGTCGATGCGCACCTGGTCGAGGAAATCCTTGTTGTCGTCGTCGATATAAAGGATCACGTCGGTGCCTCTTTCCCCCTTCTCGATCTCCTTCATCTCATATTCTGGACTGCCGTCGCAGACCCATTCCACGGCCTTTGCCCCCTCCTTATACGACAAAGAACGGATCTCCACTTTCTTCGACACCATGAAAGCCGAGTAGAAACCAAGGCCGAAATGGCCGATGATGGAGTTTGCAGTGTCCTTATACTTAGCCAAGAACTCCTCGGCTCCGGAAAAAGCAATCTGATTGATGTATTTTTCTATGTCTTCGGCATCCATGCCTATGCCTTGGTCAGAAATCGTGAGAGTGCCGGCCTCTTTGTCGACTTTCACCTTCACGTTCATTTCGCCAAGCTCGCCCTTGTATTCTCCGAAAGATGAGAGGGTCTTCAGCTTCTGGGTGGCGTCGATAGCATTCGACACGAGCTCACGAAGGAAGATTTCATGGTCGCTGTAAAGAAATTTTTTGATGATGGGGAAGATGTTTTCAGTAGTAACCCCAATTTTGCCTGTTGCCATATTATATATGAGTTTAAAATTTTTCTATCAAGAGAGAAAATCAAAAACCGTGCCATTTTCTCATCAGGAAGCAAAACGACAGCCTTCCAACAATTAATCGGGAGCAGAACGAGAGCTGCAATGTCGAAGCTTCCACTACGCGCGGCATAACTAAAACAACCGAAAATAACAGTTGGGTTGAAACTAATGCACCATAAGAGGAGTCTAACCATCATGTGACACCCAAAAGATGCCATTGCTTCAGACAGAGCTTTCCGGCAGAGACAATTGACATCCCTAAATCAATTTTCACTGACGGAAATGCCCATAATGAGATTATTTTTTATTAATTTTACACCCTCATATAGACAGCGTAACACATGAACACCCTTCAGGAAAGCTATCTGCTTTTTTGAAGGGGGAGAAATGACAATAACCAACCAAACAGAAATGGATATACTTCAAATCAACAACGTCAGTAAAAGCTACACCAACCATGTGGCCCTCGACAACGTCTCGCTGACAATTCCCGAAGGCTCGATCTATGGCCTTTTGGGGCCGAACGGTGCCGGCAAGACCACCCTCATCCGAATTATCAACCATATCACTGCCCCGGATTCCGGAGAAGTGATATTCGACGGACATCCGCTTACGCAGAATGACATCGTCCATATCGGCTATCTCCCGGAGGAAAGGGGACTTTACAAGAAAATGAAGGTGGGCGACCAGGCAATGTTTTTCGCGAAACTGAAAGGGCTCTCATCCAAACAGGCCATGACGGAGCTAAAGCAATGGTTTGAACGGCTGGAAATCATGGATTGGTGGAACAAAAAAGTAGAGGAGCTTTCGAAAGGCATGGCCCAGAAAGTGCAGTTCATAGTGACGGTGCTCCACAGGCCCAAGCTATTGATTTTCGATGAGCCGTTCTCCGGCTTCGACCCCATAAACGCCGACCTCCTGACTAAAGAGATACTGAGGCTGAACAAAGAATTCGGCTCCACCGTCATATTCTCCACCCACAACATGGAGAGCGTGGAGGCTCTTTGCGACGACATCACCCTCATCAACCGCTCCCATAACATCCTTTCGGGCAACGTCAACGAAATCCGCCAGGCCATGGGAAAGGGGAGATACAGGATAAGTTTCGAAGGCGCTCCCTCACAGCTGACAGAGACCCTCGGCGATCGCATCATGGAATGTCGGTTCAGCAGCGAGCATGGCCTCAACAAAGCCATCATAAGGCTTCAGCCGGATGCAGACCGCAGAGACGTGATCGACATTATCAACAAATCAGTGGACCTCGTGACGTTTGACAGGGCGCTTCCCTCCATGAACGACATTTTTATCCAAACAGTAGAAAAGAACAACCAGCAACAATCATGAGTTCGAAAATCAACATAATCATTGCCCGGGAATTCACCGAGAGGGTCGCAAAGAAAAGCTTTATAATCACGACCCTTCTGATGCCCATAATAATGGTGGCCTTCATGGCCGCCCCCGCCCTTATCGCTGCATTCTCCACTCCTTCTGAAAGGACAATAGCCGTGGCCGACAAAAGCGAGCTGATCTGGCCTGCATTGACTGCAGAGAAGCCCGAACACGTCAGCTTCGTAAAAGTGGCCAATGCCGACAGCGTCATAACCAACCAAAAATATGACGCCGTGCTGGAAATCAATGAGGATATCGTCAGCAACAAGAAGAGCACTGTGAGGCTCTACATGCACGACGCCGGATCGATGGAGCTTGAATCGAAGATTTCATCGATAATCAACGACGCTATAGAGTCGAAGAGACTTAAGGACTACAATATCGAGAACCTTGACGTGATTCTCAACGACATCAACTCTAATATATCTCTCCAGACAATCCGCCTTGACGAAAGCGGCAACGGGGAGAACACATCGTCGATGCTTTCCTATCTGCTTGGAATCGCCATGGCATTCGTGCTATACATGTTTCTGCTGATGTACGGACAGATGGTCATGACCTCCATAATAGAGGAGAAAAACAACAGGGTGCTTGAGCTCGTTGTCACCTCCATCAAGCCAATGCAGCTTATGCTCGGGAAAATCCTCGGAGTAGGGCTCGTGGCGGTCACCCAGATTGTCATATGGGGCGTTCTGACCTGCCTCATGTCGGCCTTCCTTCTCCCGGCATTGCTCCCTGAGACTGTCAGCAGCCAGGTGGAGATGTTTAATGCCGGAAATCTCGACATGGCTACCGCTACTGTCGACACGGACCTTATCCAGGCAATATCGATACTCGGATCGGTGGCGTATATCGCAAAGATTTTCGCATTCATGCTGCTGTTTCTTGTGGGAGGCTTCCTGTTCTACGCATCCATTTTCGCGGCCATCGGGTCGGCCGTCGACAGCGTTCAGGATGCTTCGCAACTCGTCTCATTCGCCACAATCCCCATCATCATCGGCCTTATCGGAGGCATGGCTGTGGCACAGGACCCGAGCGGGACGCTGGGATTCTGGCTTTCGATAATACCTTTCACCTCTCCAATGGTGATGCTTATCCGCATTCCGTTTGAGATCCCGGCATGGGAGATATGGATCTCCGTAGCCTTGCTGTATGCCTCATTCATATTCATGGCATGGCTTGCCGCGAAAATCTACCGCATCGGCATATTCATGCACGGGAAGAAACCGAGCATCAAGGATCTTTACCGCTGGAGCACCTACAAGTAATCATCCTGAATTTCCCGGACAAGACAAATAAAGCCTCCGACACGCGAGTCGGAGGCTTTATTTGTCTTGTCCGCCGGTTTTTATCAATCGTTGCGCATAGTCTCAGCAGGGGAGAACCCGGCCACGAAGCGCGAAGGAAGTATCAACACAAGATACGTCACCACAATCACTCCGAGATTCAACAGCAAAATTGATGTCCAGGAGATGCTGACCGGCACGAAGTCGATATAATACGACTCGGCATCGAGCGGAAGGAAATGGGTCTTCCCTTGAATGAATATAAACGCCAATGCCACGAGATTGCCAATAATCATGCCGACCAATGCGATTCTCAAGGCGAGATATACGAAGACCTTTCGCACTTTTGACGTCGGAGCACCAAGAGCCTTCATGATTCCGATAAAACTTTTCTTCTCGATAATGATTATAAGCATGCCGGAGACAAGAGTGATGCACCCGACCACCATCATCAAGACAAGGACCACCACTACATTCATGTCGAGAAGGCTGAGCCAATTGAAATAGCCTGCGCCTTGCTGAAGGACATTGTCGGTGCGATACAATCGGAAGAGCTCACCACCGGCCGTCGCCTCGTTGAGATGCTGTTGCAGGAGATGCGTATAGCTGTCGACTTTATCGAAATCATCCGTGAAGATTTGGAGAGACGTGCCCTGATCGGTACCAATGTTGCCCATTTTCTGCACAAGCGACATCGGGCCATAGACAAAAAGATTGTCGTATTGGTCGAAATGAGAGTTGAAGATCGCCACAATCTTCATACGCCTTACCCTCAAATCATCACTGATAAAATAGACGTCGATCTTATCGCCAACCTTAAGACCGAGCTGGCGGGCCGCATTCTGCGAGATTGCAATCTTACCTTTGTTCTTGTCGAGGTTAAAATCCACGATTTCCCCTTCCACAGTGTTGGAACGGATAAAATCGGCAGTGGCGTTGTCGTTGAGCCCCTTCAAGTATACTCCTTTAAAATCGGATGGAGTCTTCAGGATAGCCGGCAACGCTGCCTGAACGGAATAATCCTTTATGAACGGCAATTCCGAGAGCTTCTGCTTTAATGTGGGGGTGAGGGTCACTATATTGTCCTCATCAGGGGTAGTGGGCGACACGTAGACGGAAATATGGGAGTTGAAGCCTACGACCTTATCCCTGATTTCCTTTTTAAAGCCGAGCACTATCGCAATAGAGACAAGCATGACGGCAACTGCTATCGCAACCGCCGCAATCGCCACGCTCACGGCGGGGGCTTTCTTTTTTCCGCCGGAAGAGAGGGAGAGTCGTCTTGCTAAAAACAATGGATAATTCATAGTCTGCAAAATTAGATAAAAAGTTTCATAGTTGACATCCTTCAAATGAAAAAACAGAAAGCAGGCGAACGGAATAAGAGCTTTCGGATGATGAAATTTAAACGTAGGCGATTTATTTTTCAAAAAAATTTGGAAGATAAAAAGCCAAGTGTTAACTTTGGAGGGTAAAAACAGGGAGGAACATCCCTTCCTTTTATCTAAATGCCACTGTGGCCATGAATAAGCCACAGAAATGAAAACAACTAATAACTCTCAGGACACAAATGGAAGAAAATTTGACCAAAACCTGCCTTCACGACAAACACGTGGCTCTCGGAGCCCTGATGTCGCCTTTCGGAGGATTCGACATGCCCATCCAATACAAGGGCATCACAGAGGAGCATAACGCAGTGCGCCATGAAGTCGGGGTATTCGACGTAAGCCACATGGGAGAAGTCAGGGTTAAAGGTCCTGACGCCTATAAGTTCGTGAGCCATATATTCGTAAATGACGTGACGGGAGCTCCCGACGGCCAGATTTTCTATGGAATGATGTGCTACGAAAATGGCGGCACTGTCGACGATTTGCTCGTATACAAGGTGAATGATGAGGAATATTTCCTTGTCATCAATGCCTCCAATATAGATAAGGACGTGGCATGGATAAAAAGCCATGCCGAAGGATTCGACGTAGAGATAGAAGACCAAAGCCCTTACTACGGGGAAGTGGCCGTGCAGGGTCCGAAAGCGGAGGAGACTGTAGAAAACGTGCTCGGACTTCCCGTGAAAAACCTTCCTTTCTATAATTTCAAGACCATCCAGACAGATGGAGAGGAAATCATCGTCAGCCGCACAGGATACACGGGCGAGGATGGCTTCGAAATCTACGGAAGCCACGACTATACGCGTAAGGTGTGGGACAAACTGATGGAGGCAGGCGTACAGCCATGCGGGCTGGGTTGTCGCGACACGCTGCGCTTCGAAGTGGGCCTTCCCCTTTATGGCGACGAGCTGAGCGCGGAGATAACCCCAATAGAAGCCAGCCTGAGCATGTTTGTCAAACTCGACAAGCAGGAATTCATAGGCAAGGAGGCTCTCGCCAAGCAAAAGGCAGAGGGAGTGAAACGTCGCATCGTGGGAATCGAGCTTGATGGCAACGCCATTCCACGCCACGGGTACCCCGTGGAAGTGGAGGGGAGGCAGGTCGGGGAGATAACGACCGGCTATCGCTCAATCTCTACGGGCAAAAGCGTGGCCATGGCCATGATCGATAAGCCATACGACAAACTCGGGACAAAAGTTGAGGTAAGAATCAGAAAGAAGACGTTCCCCGCAACGGTGGTGAAGAAACGCTTCTACGACAAAAACTACAAGAAATAATTACATTAAAACACAATAGCAATGAGCAAGATTTTAGATTCTCTCCGCTATGCGGAATCCCATGAGTGGGTGAAACTCGAAGGAGACGTGGCAACAGTCGGAATCACCGACTACGCCCAGCATGCACTCGGCAACATCGTCTATGTAGACATGCCGGAAGTGGGCGACGAAGTGACACAGGGCGAAGATTTCGGTGCCGTAGAGTCGGTCAAGGCAGCAAGCGATCTTATTTCTCCGATCAGCGGCGAAGTGATTGAGATCAACGAGGCTCTGGAAGACGAACCTGAGCTGGTGAACCAGGATGCCTTCTCCAATTGGATCATGAAAGTGAAAGTGTCGGATCCAAGCGAGATAGACAATCTTCTTGACGCAGCCGGCTATGCCAAGATTTGCGAAGAATAATCATATCACATTTTGAGAGAAATGCATGTCGCCGCTTGATGATTTCAAGCGGAGTCATGCATTTCGCTCTCTAAGCACCATGACAAAATGACCAACAAATATCTACCGCATACAGAAGACGACATAAGGGAGATGCTCCAGACGATAGGAATCGGGAATATCGACGAACTTTATGCAGACGTTCCGCAGGAGGTCGTCTTCAAAGAGGAATACGACATACCATCAGAAATGTCGGAAATCGAACTCCGCCGCCATTTCAAGAATCTTGCACAACAAAACAAACCCCTGACCATATTCGCAGGATCGGGAGCCTACGACCATTATTCGCCTTCCACAATAGCACACCTGCTTGCACGAAGCGAATTCTATACGGCATATACACCTTATCAGCCGGAAATCTCACAAGGCACGCTCCAATATATTTTCGAATATCAGAGCATGATCAGCGAACTGACCGGGATGGAAGCCACCAACGCATCTATATATGACGGGGCGACATCAGCCGCCGAAGCCATGTTCATGATGGTCAATTCGGCAAAGAAAAAGAATAGGGTATTGCTTTCCTCCACGTTGCTCGACTCTGTCGTGAAAGTCATAAAGACTTATGCGAAATTCCATGGCGTAAAAGTAGGAGTCATTGGAGAGAAAGATGGAGTGACCGACCTTGACGCCCTCTACAAAGAATTGGAGGAGGGAGACGTGGCCGGAGTCATATTGCCGCAGCCAAATAAATACGGTATAATCGAAAATCTTGAAGGAGTGGCTGAAAACGTTCACTCCGCCAAAGGATTCATGACGTTGTATTGCGATCCCTCCGCATTAGCAGTGCTTCGCACTCCGGCAGAATGGGGGGCGGATATCGCCTGCGGCGACGGTCAGACCTTGGGAATGCCATTGTCGTTCGGCGGTCCGTACCTCGGATTCATCTCCTGCTCAAATTCCATGCTCAGGAAGATGCCGGGACGCGTCGTAGGAGCCACAAAGGACGCCGACGGAAAACGCGGCTACGTCCTGACGCTTCAGGCCAGGGAGCAACATATCCGCCGCCAAAAGGCCACCAGCAACATTTGCTCCAACCAAAGCCTCATGGCCCTTTTCGCCACGGTCTATCTTTCCTTGATGGGAAAACAGGGATTGAAAGAGGTCAACGAATTGGCGTGCGACGGTGCCCATTATCTTTATGACAAGCTTATCGCCTCCGGGAAGTTTGAGAAAGCCTACGACAAACCTTTCTTGAAGGAATTCGTGGTCAAGACCAATCTCGACATGAAGAAAATCAATGAAAGGCTCATTGAGAATGGAATCATGGGAGGAATCATTCTTGACGACAACCGCGTTGAGTTTGCCGTCACTGAAAAACGCACAAAAGAGGAAATAGACACGCTCGTAGAAATAATGCTTGAGGACTAAACGATGAAAACATACGACAAACTTATATTCGAACTTTCAAAACCCGGAAGGAAGGGTTTTGAGTTGCCGGAAGACCAATTCAACACCAATGGACTGTCGTCGATACCCACAGACCTGCTCCGCAAGGATGAAGCGGAATTGCCGGAAGTGAGCGAACTGGACGTGGTCAGACACTTCACCAACCTATCAAATAAAAATTTCGGTGTAGACACGGGGTTCTATCCTCTCGGAAGCTGCACCATGAAATATAACCCCAAAATCAATGAGGAACTTGCGGCAATGCCGGAATTCCTTGCCCTCCACCCATTGCAGGACGCATCGACCGTGCAGGGAGCCCTTCACATCTACTGGGACCTTCAGCGAATGCTTGCAAACATTTCGGGATTGGCGGAATTCACCCTTAATCCCTATGCCGGAGCACACGGAGAGCTGACCGGACTCATGGTGATGCGTCAATACCATATGAGCAGGGGAGACGAGAAGCGGACAAAAGTGATCGTACCCGACACCGCACATGGCACCAACCCGGCATCAGCAATGGTGGCCGGTCTTGAGGTGGTGGAGGTGAAATCGAAGCCCAACGGATCGATCGACGTGGAAGACCTAAAGCCTTTGCTCGACGACACCATCGCCGGAATCATGATGACGAATCCGAATACCGTCGGGATGTTTGAGACGGAGATTCTTGAAATCGCAAAACTCGTGCACGACGCGGGCGGCCTTCTATATTACGACGGAGCCAATCTCAATCCGTTGCTTGGAAAGGTAAGGCCGGGCGACATGGGATTTGACATCATGCACATCAATCTCCATAAGACGTTCTCCACTCCTCATGGAGGAGGAGGCCCGGGCTCAGGTCCTGTCGGCGTAGCCGCTCACCTCGTAGACTTCCTTCCCAATCCACGTGTGAAGAAAGCCGAGGAAGGCAGCTATCATGTGGAGACAGGCGACCAGAGTCTCGGGAGCATTTCATCTTTCTTCGGCAATTTCGGAGTCATGATGAAGGCTTATGCCTATATTCTCTCTCTCGGGAAAGAGAATATCAAAAACGTCGGACCGCTTGCCACCCTCAACGCAAATTACATCAAGGAATCTCTGAAAGATGATTACCTGCTGCCGATCGAGGGGGTATGCAAGCATGAGTTTGTATTCGACGGACTGAAGGACAAATCGACGGGGGTCACGACACTCAATGTCGCCAAACGTCTTCTTGATTATGGATTCCACGCGCCGACAATCTATTTCCCGCTGCTATTCCATGAGTCAATGATGATCGAGCCCACCGAGACTGAAAGCAAAGAGACACTCGATGAATTCATAGAGGTGATGCACAAGGTGGCCAAAGAGGCAAGGGAGACTCCACAATCCGTGATCGACGCTCCATTGACCACGATCGTCAGGAAGCTTGACGAGACATCCGCCGCCAAGAAACCGATTCTGAATTACAAGGCACTTAAAGAGGCTGAGGCATGAAAACAGACTTGATCGTAATCGGAGCAGGGCCCGGAGGATATGAAACTGCCCTTGAGGCAGCCAAATCCGGGCGTAGCGTGACCCTTTTTAATGGTGGAGCTCTTGGGGGCACTTGCCTTAATGAGGGATGCATCCCGACGAAATGCCTTGTAGCCGATTCGGAAATGATCGCTAAATTCAAAGAGGGCGATAAATACGGAATCGAGGAATTTACCTTCTCAATCGACTACAACAAGATTCTCGAGAGGAAAAGAAACGTCACGGAAACCTTGCAGAACGGCATCCTCATGATGCTCAATCAAGCCAAGGTGAACGTTGTAAACGCCAAGGCCTCATTCAAGGATCGGAATACGGTCATAGCTGATGGAGAGGAATATAGCGCGGACCAGATTATCATCGCGACAGGGAGCGTCAGCAAATCGCTGCCGATACCCGGCCATGACCTTGAATGCGTAATGGATTCCACCCGTCTGCTCAATCTTGAATATATTCCGGCTTCCCTGACGATAATCGGAGGCGGAGTCATCGGAATGGAATTCGCTTCGATATTCAACAATCTCGGCTCGAAAGTGACCGTCATTGAATACATGAAGCAAATTCTCCCTCCATTTGATTCAGACATTGCCAAACGCCTTAAACAAAGCCTTTCGAAGAAAGGGATCAAGATTATCACGGGCGCAGCTGCAAAGGAGATTAGGCAGAATGAGTTCTATGAGATAGAGGTAGTGTATGAATCGAAAGGAAAGGAGGAGACAGTCGTATCTTCCGACCTGCTGATGGCCGTGGGCCGCACTCCGAATGTAGGTGGCCTCAATCTGGAGGCAGCAGGGATTGACTATTCTACGAAAGGGATAGCAGTGGACGGCGACATGAAGACCAACGTCGAGGGTATTTATGCCATCGGCGATGTGACCGGGAAAACCATGCTCGCACACGTTGCTTCCTTCCAGGGACAAAGGGCACTGAATGCCTTCGAAGGGATAGCCGACAAAATAAGGATGGACATCGTGCCGGCTGCGGTCTTCACCTCGCCAGAATGCGGAATGGCAGGTCTCACCGAAGAAGAATGCAAACGGTCGGGAATCGATTTCACGACAGGCACGAGCTTCTTCCGCGCCAACGGAAAGGCATTGGCCATGGGAGAGTCGGAAGGATTGTGCAAACTCATTTTCCGAAAAGATGACGGATTGCTGATAGGAGCACATATTATGGGCGCCGAAGCAGCTGACCTGGCACAGCAAAGCGGGAATCTCATGAACTGCGAAGCCAAACTTGCGGAAATCAAGGATATCATTTTCGGACATCCCACAATAAGCGAAGTCATCCTGTCGGCTGCCAGAGCCGCAAAATGATAAGCCGGCCTGACAAAAACTTGTCCTCAGCCCGACAGAGAAGTAAGAGCGCTTTCCAAATTTTAGAAAGCGCTCTAAATAAAGAAACCCTACCGAAAATCCGGTGGGGTTTCTTTATTTTTACTTATCGAGGATTTCAAATAAGTCGGCGTCGTTGTGGGCCGGGAATTTACTTCGGAATTTGTCGAGTTTTTCTTTTGACAATGAGGCATAGAGAAAGCCTTTATCGGAATCAACATATGCAATTCCATTGCCTTTGAAGTCAAGGATATGGGAGCTTCCGTCATATTCAAAACCATTGTTGTCAGTGCCCATACAATTCACTCCGGCCACGTAGGACAAATTTTCAATTGCCCTTGCCTGAAGAAGCTTATTCCAGGCATCTATGCGCACGGCCGGCCAATTGGCAACCGCTATCAACAGATCGTATTCATTGTCTCTGTTCCTGCACCATACCGGGAAACGAATGTCGTAGCATACGACCATAGCAATATTCCAGCCACGGTATCTGACAGACAACCGGCTATTGCCAGGATTAAAACTATCGTTCTCTCTCGCCATGGAAAAAAGATGGCGTTTATCTGCAAAACACTCCTCTCCTGAAGGTTCTATGAAAAATGCGCGATTGAATAGAAGTCCTCCGGAATCGGCTATGAAGCTTCCGGCTATGGCCACTCCATATTTATCAGACAATAGCTTTATGCGATCAATCGTCGCTCCGGTGTTGCGTTCCGCATATTTCCGCAGCTCATCCTTAGGCATTGAAGTGATGAAACCGGTGGAGAACAATTCCGGGAGAATCACAAGGTCGGTGGCGGGATGCACGTCGGGCAACAACTTTTCCAACGCCTCCAGGTTTGTCTGCTTGTCTCCCCATTCTATCTTCATGGGGACAAGACATATGTTGAGCTTACTCGAAGACATAATCGAAGAATCAAGCGAAGAATTTGTCGGGGTACTTAGCGGCATACTTATATCCGGAGTAATATCTTTTTATATAGGCCATATCCTGGTCAACATTCCCGGTCGCTACATACTCATCTTTAATGATTATCCTCTTATTTCGATAATCAATCACTCCGAGCTGAACAGGGACGTCTGCTCCGCGGGCGATATAAAGGAATCCGGTGTGCCATCTGTCGGTCATGCTACGCGTTCCCTCCGGAGTGACCGCCAGATTGACATAGTCCCTCGTCTTGAACATTTCTATGACCGAATCCGTCAATGACGAATGCTTGCGTTTGCGGGGAACAGGAATGCCGCCCAATGCCCTGAGCAGATATTTCAAAGGGAAGAAAAACCAAAATTCCTTCATCAGGAAATTGGCTTCCCTTCCCAAAGATTTGTAGGCGAAGAGACCAAGAATGAAATCCCAATTGGAGGTGTGGGGAGCGACGCAGATTACGCACTTTTGTCGGCGAGGCGCGGTGATATCAACATGCCAGCCGGCCCATTTCAATATTCTTCCCCAAAGATTCATTCCGTGGCAGCATTATTCATTATTCGGCAGAAACCCGCTTGTTGACGTCTTTGGCCACCTGCGGAACCGCCGCATTGAAAATCTTCAATGCGGCTTCAAGCTCAGCCATGAAATCTTCTGAAATCTTGGCAAAAAGCTTTTTGAAAAAAGCTTGTTTTGCCTTGGCATATTCAGCATGATTTTCAAAAGCCTTGGGACCTTTATCGAACGAGACATTGGAATTGGCTCTCGCAACGCCTACAGCGCCAAGCACCATTCCCATTGCTTTCTCCACCTCAGCCTTGTCTACGCTCTCTACATTGTAGTAGGCCGACATCATAGTCTCACACGCAGAGGCGCCAACCGCCTCAACATATTTTTTGAATTCTCTCTTATTTGACATATTGATCAATAATTATAATGAACGAATTTCAACAATTATGGATAAATACTCTCATCGCACTGACATATCAAGTCAGCAATTGATTGAAGTATCACCGTCTATAGTTATAACATCTGCAAATCCAATTTTATTGCATTAGAATGCCACTGCTAATCCCGCCGCTCCTTGCGGGAGGCATCAATTCTCAGCAAAATGAACAAGAGAATGGTGAATCCCCATAGTGCGGAGCCTCCATAACTGAAGAAGGGGAGAGGAATGCCAATCACGGGACACAGGCCTATCACCATTCCGATATTGATACATAAATGGAATATGAGGAACGAGACAACACAATAGGCATAGACACGGCCAAAGGGAGTGCGCTGACGCTCCGCAACGTATATTAGGCGCAATATCAAACCAAGGAAAAGCACCAAGACAGTGGCAGAGCCGACAAATCCCTCCTCTTCTCCAATCGTGCAAAAAATAAAATCCGTGTGCTGCTCAGGCACGTATTTCAGCTTCGTCTGCGTCCCGTTGAGAAATCCCTTTCCAGTGAGCCCCCCGGAGCCAATTGCAATCTTCGACTGGTTGACGTTATATCCGGCGCCTCTCAGGTCTTCTTCAATGCCCAAAGCCACTTTTATCCTTAACTGCTGATGGGGCTCAAGCACATTCCCGAAAACATAATTCACTGAAAAAAGAAACAACACCGAGACAGCCACGAATGAGACAGTGATGAGGAATTTCTGTATGCGATGCCGGAACATAGCAATGAGCGTATAGGCCACAGCAAGGACAAGAATAGAAATAAAATATGCCAGGCCATTTACCTCCACGCCACACGAACTTAGAATCCCCACGACTATTGCCGAAAATATGAATCCAATCGTGACGTTTCTTCCGATGATGAAATCTTTGCAATAGAACAGAAGCATGGCGGAGAAAATGACCATAATCAACACGAAGACTGAGAACTCTCCAACCGGCATACCAATGACCAAAGGATCGACAAACTTTACGGCAACCACAAAATACAATACAGCGCAAAAAACGGAAAACAATACAAGCCCACTCATGCCTTCACGATACAGAACGAAAACAAGAGAGGTATAGACGAGCGCGCTTCCGGTCTCCTTTTGCAAAAGAATCAAGCAAATCGGCAGGAAAATGAGAATCAATGCCCGGAAATAATTGCTGATTTTAGCATTTAAGGTAAAATTATAGCTATCAAACAATTTTGCCAAGGCGAGAGCCGTGGCAAACTTTCCAAATTCAGCCGGCTGGAGACTCACAGGGCCGAAGACGAGCCACGACCTTGATCCCTTAATGTCGGGGGCAAGAAAAATAGTGGCAATGAGCACAAGCACCACAAATCCATATATAGGATAGGCATATGCCTCATACATCCGATAGTCGAGTAGAAGAATTACAAACCCAATGACAAGCGACAACCCAATCCATAGGAACTGCTTTCCGGAAAATTCCTGAAAATCAAACATGCTTGCGTTGTCGAAATCATAGCTTGCAGCATAAATACTTACTGCCCCGGCCGACACAAGAAGGACATATAAAATTATGGTGACCCAGTCCAATGAGCGGAACACCGAGACATTTGCATCAATGCGATTTGACTCCACTGCTTATAATCGTATTAGAGTTTAACATTCTTTCTTCGAGCGCGGTTCGCTCAACCTTCCCGGTCAGATACTTTTCCATCATCAGGCTGCCGATAGGGACGCCGTAAGTGGCACCGAATCCGGCGTTCTCCACATAGACTGCAATTGCAATCTTCGGCTTGTCATATGGGGCAAATCCCATGAAAGCCGAATGGTCCTTTCCATGGGGATTTTGGGCTGTGCCGGTCTTACCCGCCACCTCAATACCGGGCAGAGCAGCCGTGCGACACGTGCCACCCAAAACCGCCATCCGCATTCCCTCCGCGACGTCTTCGTAGTATTGACGCTTAATATGAGGTGCGTGTTTTTCAGTGAACTTGGAGTCAATGACCGTATCAGCGATATGTTTCACGACATGAGGCGTGAAGAAATATCCACGGTTGGCAATCGTGGCACAGAGATTGGCAATCTGTAGCGGCGTTGCAAGCACTTCACCCTGACCGATTGACACCGAAATGACTGAATTTCCGCTCCAATTTGCCCCCCTGAATGACTTCGAATAGAAATCGGCATTCGGGATAAATCCCCTGCTCTCAGAAGGGAGGTCGACGCCAAGCCGATAGCCATAGCCCATCTCCACCAGATAATCTTTCCACTTAGTCAGCTGGCCAGACGGTTTTGTCCCCCGCTTGTCGATCATATTTTTAAATCCCCAGCAGAAATAGGCGTTGCACGACGTCTGCAAGGCAGGCTTCAACGCAATAGGGGAGCCGTGGCCGTGGCATCCGACTCGGATTCTGTTGATATAGCCATGATAACAAGGATACTGTGTGGATGTAGTTATGATTCCCTCCTGCAGAAAAATCAATCCCTGAGTCGGCTTGAATGTTGACCCCGGAGGATACGCCCCTTGGAGCGCACGGTCGTAAAGAGGCTTGTAGGGGTCTCTGACAAGCATTGCATAGTTTTTCCCCCTATCCTTACCGACAAGAATAGAGGGGTCGTAATTGGGAGCCGTCACAAGAGCAAGGATCTCGCCTGTGGCCGGCTCAATCGCCACAATAGCCCCGATTTTATTAGCCATAAGACGCTCGCCATACTCTTGCAATTCTATATCTATGGAAAGAGTGAGATTACGACCGGAAATAGGGGCTACATCATGTATGCCATTGTCATACTTTCCCTTGATTCGGCCGTAGGCGTCCTTCATCAGGATTTCCACACCTTTCACTCCCCTTAGATGGGTCTCATAGCTTTTCTCAACTCCAAGGTCGCCGGTATAATCACCCGACCGGTAATAGCGGTCTCTCTCCACATCAGCGGCAGAGACCTCACGAATATTGCCAAGAATGTTTGAGGCCGCGTTATAGTTGTATTGTCTGACGGTGCGGGTCTGGATAAAGAAGCCTGGAAAAAGATACAACTTTTCCTGCAGTCTCCCATAATCCTCTTGCGACAAATGTGATATCAGTTTTTGTGGAGTGTAGGCAGAATAACCGGGATTTTTGCGCGGATTGCGCATTTCCATCCATTTTTCAATAAGCTGTTGTTTTGTTATTCCAAGCACATCGCAAAGGGCAAGCGTGTCGAAATCGCCCACGTCCTTAGGAATAAGCATGACATCATATGCCGGCTGATTGAAGACCACGAGTCGGTCGTTGCGATCGTAGACCAATCCGCGCGCCGGATAAATAACCCTCCTCAAGAATGCATTGCTTTCGGCATTCTCCTTATATTTATCGTCGCCCACCTGAAGGGTAAAGAGCCTGAATATATATATGACAACAATAAGGGAGATGAAGCCGGCAATGACATACTTTCGTTTTGCCAGATTATAATCTTTACTCACGATTAATGATTAAACAGTCGATTGCCAGAAGAATCAGGAAAGTCAATAGACAGCTACAAGCTGAAAGAATCACGATATCCTTGACATCGGCGAAATTAAAATATTCTATCGTAAAAGCCAAAAGGCAATATATCCCCACCATCGATATGAGATATTTGCAATACGTTGCAACGCCCAGAGTAGACATTGAAGGAATTATATTCTTAGTCTTATCGTCGCGGGGCACATAAGCGAAGAACACCGGCTTCCTCAGGGCGGAAAGCAATGTGCATGCAAGGGCATTCACTCCGGGCGTGTCAGAACATATGTCGACACATAATCCCATAAGAAACGACAACGTGAACAACAGCCCGTTGCCAATGTTCATGGGAAGCCTTATTATAAAATATATGAACACTATCGGCACAGCTACATTGAACAATGCTATATGGTTGCATATAAGCACCTGCACAAGCAGCATCAAAATAAACAGCGCTGACAGCCTTATCACTTCTCTATGCATATCAAATCAATCTAAACGGTCATTTATCAGACGGCAAATCAAAAT
Source organism: Muribaculaceae bacterium (assembly GCA_009775375.1). Classification (GTDB taxonomy): domain Bacteria; phylum Bacteroidota; class Bacteroidia; order Bacteroidales; family Muribaculaceae; genus Lepagella. The sequence goes on from VSPO01000013.1 coordinate 38,717, forward strand.
TCTTCAAAGAATCAAGTTGCGGCTTATATTCATCCTTTATGACCCTCACAGTGCTTAGTGCCTTAAAGTCGGAATTAAGCTTGATCTTGAGGATGTAGAAATTGTCGTCTCTCCCTTTGATCCTATTCATTATGGTCCCTACCGGAATGTTCTCGGGGAATGTCGTGGAATACCCACTCGTGACAACCGTGTCGCCTGCATTGAACTTTGCATGCCGAGGCACTTCATCCATATACGCAACCATTGGATCGCCACCTCTCCAGTTGAGGCTGCCTATATAGTTGGTGTCTTTTATCTTGACCGAGAGATGCTGGGTCTCATTAAGCAAGGAAATCACCCTTGAGGTATTTTCTCCTGTCACATTCACAATACCTGCAACTCCGTTTTGGTCGACAACCCCCATTCCCGTTTTCACTCCGTCGCGCTCACCTCGATTGATGGAGAAATAATTCCTGGGATGCCTGACGCTGTTGTTGACCACAGTAGCAGGAATATATCCGAAGCGTTGGGACTCGAACATAAACTTACCGGAATCCGGCAACAAGGTCATACATTCGGAAAGTTGGTGGCGCAGATTCAAAACTTCATTCTCAAGCCTCGCATTGCTTGCCTGAAGGCTTTCGTTTATGCCCTTAAGATGGAAATAACCGGTCACATTCGAAGAAGCCTTGTATAAAGAGGACGTGACATAATTAGCAGAAGTGAGATATACAGATTGCTGATAAGCACTGTGGCTGAACAACAACACACAACTAAGCAGCACATAGAATGCGAACAAGAACCACGTGCCGTATTTTATGAGGAAATTAATTAGATTTCTCACTTTCTACTATAATAATGAAGTAATTAACTATTCAAGTAGCGGAACATTAATGGGCATTCAAGATGCTGCTGACAAAAAAGAATGCCAAAATCTTCCTCCATCCAAACCGGGAACTTCAAATACAGGCTTAAATTTAGATCCATTAAACGCCAAAGCCGTCGTCCTATGGACAACGGCGTAAGTCGTATCGAAACGGACTTTCCCTCCTCATCGAATGAGGAAAGAAAATTTGTTGATGTTTTTAAGGGCAACACCTGTGCCTTTTGCAACGGCGTGCAGAGGATCCTCGGGTATCTTAAACTCAATTCTCATCTTATCCGTGAATCTCTTTGCAAGACCTTTTAACAAAGCTCCGCCACCAGCCAGATAAATGCCATTTTTGACTATGTCGGCATAAAGTTCAGGTGGCGTTTCCTCAAGGGCTGCAAGGATAGCTGCTTCCATTCTTGATATTGTCTTGTCGATGCAATGAGATATTTCCTCATAAGTCACAGGGACTTCCATTGGGAGAGACGACATCCTGTTGGGGCCATGCACAATAAATGGCTCCGGCGGATTATCGAGCACAGGAAGGGCTGACCCTACATTTATCTTTATCTGCTCAGCCATCGTAGCTCCGACCTTTAGGTTGTGGACTCTACCCATATGTTCCTGAATATCGGCAGTAAGATCATTGCCGGCAAGACGGATGCTCTTATTGCAAACTATGCCACCGAGAGAGATAACGGCAATTTCGGTGCTTCCTCCGCCTATATCTACAATCATGTTGCCTTCGGGAGCCTCAACATCAAGGCCGATGCCGAGAGCGGCAGCCATAGGCTCATATATCATATAGACATCCCTTCCACCTGCATGTTCTGATGAATCCCTGACGGCCCTGACTTCGACTTCCGTAGAACCGGACGGGATACAGACCACCATTCTGAGAGAAGGGGAGAACCACCTACGTTTTGAGCTGACCATCTTGACCATGCCTCTAATCATCTGCTCTGCCGCATTGAAGTCGGCAATCACGCCATCGCGTAAAGGGCGTATCGTACGTATGCCCGGAGGCTCTTTACCTTCCATGAGGTGAGCCTGCGTACCTACAGCAAGGAGACGGTCGGTCTTATTCTCGATAGCCACCACCGATGGCTCATCGACTACAATCTTGTCATTATGAATGATAATGGAATTGGCTGTGCCCAAATCCATTGCAATTTCCTGAGTGAATGAAAATATTCCCATTATAAGGTCGAATTAACGATTGGGGTTAAAATATCTCCCGCTTCATCAGCGAGGATGAATCTAAATATTTCTGCAAAGTTAATCAAAAAAATCCAATAATGCCTCAAAAAAATCTGAATAACTGCAAATGTAGAGTCAAGTGGCAAGTGCAAAATTAGCAAATCATTCGGAAGAACTCAATTTTCGGTGTTGAAAAACCTAA
>VSPO01000130.1 GCA_009775375.1 Muribaculaceae bacterium
TTTTATCCAAAGTCATTGTTATTAAAGAATGGCTATATTTGCGCAAAATAAAAAAATATGGATGCTCATGTTATAGATAAAATTGTGGCGTATCTGAAAACCCAGCCTGTGCTTAAGGCATGGATTTTTGGTTCGTATTCACGTGGTGAGCATCGCCCTGACAGCGATATCGATATCATGGTCAGCTTTATGCCATCAGCAAATGTGAGCCTTCTTAAACACGCGTCGATGATGGTTGAGTTACAAAGCCTTCTGCACCGTCCTGTTGATCTGGTGACAGAAAAAGGTCTGATGTCTTTTGCTCGCAACTCAGTCAAACGAGATAAAAAACTGATTTATCGCTATGGCGGGTGTGTCGCGGGCTGAATTTCCGGGGTGTCGGCCGCCAAATGCGATGAAATGCGCTTAAAGTATTTGCGGTTATTTTGAAGTGATTGAGGAATTTGTTAACTTTGCAGACTGAAAACAACTTCATTAGCAATTGCATGACAATGGAATATAATCATCGTGAAATCGAGAGGCGCTGGCAGGAGTTCTGGCGTGAGAATCAGGTATACAAGGCCGTGGAGAAACCCGGCGTGAAGAAGTTTTATGTGCTCGACATGTTTCCTTATCCCTCCGGGGCCGGTCTGCACGTGGGTCATCCCTTGGGCTACATAGCTTCCGACATCTATTCGCGCTACAAACGTCAGCAGGGTTTCAACGTCTTGCATCCGATGGGCTACGACGCTTACGGCTTGCCCGCAGAGCAATATGCCATCCAGACCGGACAGCATCCCGAGAAAACCACAATGGCCAACATCGCCCGCTATCGCGAGCAGCTCGACAAGATTGGTTTCTCGTTCGACTGGAGCCGCGAGATACGCACTTGTGATCCCGAATACTATCGCTGGACCCAGTGGGCGTTCATGCAGATGTTTAACTCATATTATGACCTTGACGCCGATAAGGCCCTGCCGATTTCAAAGCTTACAGAGCATTTTGCGAAAAAAGGCACTGACGGCGTGCATGCCGCATGCTCCAAGACTCTCTCTTTCACGGCAGAGGAATGGAACTCATTCACCGAGAAGGAGAAGGCTGACGTGCTGATGAACTATCGCATAGCCTATCAGGGAGAGACGATGGTCAACTGGTGTGAGACTCTCGGCACGGTCCTCGCCAACGACGAGGTCAGCGAAGGCGTCAGCGTGCGCGGCGGTTATCCCGTGGAGCAGAAGGTCATGAACCAATGGTGCCTCCGCGTATCAGCCTACGCACCCCGTCTTCTCCAAGGACTCGACACCCTCCAATGGAGCGACTCCCTGAAAGAGACGCAGCGCAACTGGATAGGTCGCAGCGAAGGCGCCGAGATGCGTTTCCCGGTGGTCGGCAAGGATTTCGACCTTGAGATATTCACGACCCGCGCCGACACGGCCTTCGGAGTGACCTTCATGGTGCTTGCCCCGGAATCGAAGTACGTCGGGCAGCTGACCACTCCCGAACAGAAAGAAGCCGTCGACGCTTATCTGGCCGAGGTGGCTCATAAGACCGAACGTGAGCGCCAGATCGACAAGCGCGTTTCGGGAGTCTTCACCGGAGCCTACGCAAAGAACCCCATCAGCGGGAAAGAGATTCCCGTCTGGGTGAGCGACTACGTGCTCGCCGGATATGGCACGGGAGCCATCATGGCCGTTCCCGCCCATGACTCACGCGACTATGCCTTTGCCCGTCACTTAGACCTCCCCATCGTGCCCCTTATCGAAGGCGCCGACGTCAGCGAAGAGAGTTTCGACGCCAAAGAGGGGAAGATGATAAATTCCTCAAACGGCGAGCTCGACCTCAACGGACTCGAAGTGAAGGAGGCGATTGCCAAGACAAAAAGATTCATCGAGGAGAAGGGGATAGGCCGAGTGAAGGTCAATTATCGTCTTCGCGACGCCATATTCTCGCGCCAACGCTATTGGGGCGAACCGTTCCCTATATATTATAAGGATGGCATTGCCCATCTGATGGATGAAGGCGCCCTGCCGCTGACGCTGCCGGAAGTGGACGCCTATCTCCCGACGGCCACCGGCGAACCGCCCCTCGGCCGCGCCAAAAACTGGAAGACTCCCGAAGGCTATCCTATAGAGCTTTGCACGATGCCCGGTTTCGCCGGATCAAGCGCATACTACCTGCGCTACATGGACCCCCACAACGACAAGGCATTGGTGGGAAAAGAGGCTGATGAATACTGGCGAAACGTCGACCTCTATGTCGGCGGAGCCGAGCATGCCACCGGCCACCTTATCTACTCGCGTTTCTGGAACAAGTTCCTCTTCGACCTCGGAGCCGTCGTTGAGCCTGAGCCATTCAAAAAGCTCGTCAACCAAGGCATGATCCAGGGCCGCACAAGTTTCGTCTATCGCATCAAAGACACCAACACTTTCGTCAGCAAAGGCCTGAAGAAAGACTACGACGTAACACCGATTCGCGTCGACATAAGCATGGTCAGCAACGACGTGCTCGACCTCGACCGATTCAAGGCCTGGCGTCCTGAGTTCGCCGACGCTGAATTCATCCTTGAGGATGGCAAATACGTCTGCGGATATGCCGTGGAGAAGATGTCGAAGTCGATGTTCAACGTCGTGAACCCCGACGATATCGTTGAGCGGTACGGAGCCGATACGCTTCGCCTCTATGAGATGTTCCTCGGCCCGATCGAGCAGTCGAAACCCTGGGACACCAACGGCATTGACGGCGCCAACCGCTTCATAAAGAAACTGTGGGGCCAGTTTGACAAGATAGACGTGGCCGACAACTCCCCGATGACCCGCGAGGAGCTGAAAACGATGCACAAGCTGATAAAGAAGGTGACCGGCGACATAGAGGGATTCTCCTTCAATACGTCGGTGGCAGCTTTCATGGTGGCTCTCAACGAGCTTACAGCCCAGAAGTCGAAAAACCGCGACGCGATGGAGCTTTTCACTCGCCTGATCGCTCCCTTCACTCCCCATATCGCTGAAGAATTCTGGCACCGTCTCGGCAACGCGGGCTCTGTAGTGGATGCTGAATGGCCCGCATGGAATGAGGAATACCTGAAGGAGGACATGGTGAAATATCCAGTCAGCTTCAATGGCAAGACCCGCTTCATGCTCAACGTGGCTGCCGATGCCGACAAGGCTGCTGTAGAGGCCGCCGCCCTTGCTTCTCCCGAGGCGGAGAGATGGCTCGACGGCAAGACTCCCAAGAAGGTCATAGTCGTGCCCGGCAAAATCGTCAATATCGTCATCTGAAACTGAGCTTGGTTTCAAACACACTCTAACTACAATAAAACGCGCTGATGGCGCGTTTTTTTTATGATGGAAAAAGCTCTACCGAAAATAGTTTTCGCAACCAACAACAGCCACAAGCTCGAAGAAGCGCAGGCTCTTGCCGCAGGATATTTCGAAATCCTGTCGCTATCCGACATTGATTGCCACGATGATATTCCCGAGACGGCCGATACGCTCGTCGGCAATGCCCTCATAAAGGCCCGATGGGTGAAGGGGCGGTATGGATATGATTGTTTCGCAGACGACACGGGTCTGATCGTGGACTGTCTTGGCGGAGCTCCGGGCGTGTATAGCGCGCGCTATGCCGGACCTCAATGCGACGCAAAGGCCAACATGAAGCTTCTGCTGAAGAACATGGAAGGAATGACCGACCGCAAAGCCCGATTCGTCACCGAAATAGCCCTTATCTTAGGCAGGGAGGAGCATCTTTTCTCCGGCTCCGTAGAAGGGACAATCGCCACAGAACCTCACGGAACGGCCGGATTCGGCTACGATCCGGTTTTCGTGCCGGAAGAGACGGGCGTAGCGTTCGCAGAGATGTCGGCCGACGACAAGAACGCCATTTCCCATCGCGGGCGTGCGATGCGCAAACTAATCCGGTTCCTCCTTTCTTCAACCAACTCACATTGACCCCCACATGCTTCGACTTATCTCTCTCTTGGTAGCCGCGCTGACCGTCTTTTCTGTCGGCGCCGACACCCATTGGAAAATGCATCCTACATTCGACGAGGCCGTAACGAGAGTGATCGACACTCCCGATTTCGTCTATTTCACGAGCCGTACGCAGCCCTACGACCCGGAGTCGCTCTATAATTCTACGGAATTCCTATCGCTCTTCCGCTACGACAAGGGGAGCGAGGAGATTGAATGTCTCTCCACTGACAATCTCCTGTCGTCGAACACCGTCTCCTGTCTGGAATACTCTCCCGAAAAGAGATGTCTTGTAGTGGTCTATGTCAATTCCGACATTGATATAATCTACGACGACGGAAGGACAGCCAACATATCAGCCTATCGCGAGGCGTCGATGGCACACGATAAAAAGGTGAACCATATTTTCATCGATTCCGGACACGACCGGATCTATCTTTCCACCGGTTTCGGAATCGTTGCGCTCAACGACAAGAAGCAGGAGGTGGCCGACAGCCGGATCTACGGCAGGGAGGTGAAATCCGTCTCCCGTCTCGGCGACAAGCTCCTCATCCTTTCCGGCGACCGGCTCCTTTCCACTCCCGCGGCCCGGCCGGCCATGTCGGCAAATGAATTGAAGGAGGAATTGACGCTGCGCAACCCCTCGGCTTTGGCATTTGTTTCCCCCTCTCTCAGCATAGCCATGACGGAAGGGGGAATACCTGAGATGTTGCATAAGATAACGGAAAACGGAGATGGAAAATTAATAGCCCAGCCGTTGGCGGAGGGGGATTTCATAAACGTGGAGCGCAATAATGAGGGAGCGACATTTGCCTCCACCGACAAATTCTATTGGATAGGAGCCGACGGCTCGCTGAAGACGTTAGGCATAGCTTCCGAAGACAGAGGGGCAGCCATGGCAAGCCGCGACATGTCGGAAGTGTGGTTCGGAGCCAAGCGAAAAGGCCTGTGGAGCAGAAAATCCGACGGCGCATCCGGCTGGACCACCACCCGCGATATGATGCTTCCCAATTCCCCGGCTCCGTTTATGGCCACTGAAATGACTTGGCATCCGCAGCGCGGGCTACTTGTCTCAAATCATGGCTACAGCCCCGACTTCCCGGTAGAGGAAGATGGAGGCCCTGTCTTGCTAAGCGCATACAAAGACGGGATGTGGAGCAATCTTTCGCGGGTCTACACTTCTCCCGATGTGGTGGAGCCTATGAAGAATCCCAACGGGCTTGCCGTGGATCCCGACAATCCCGACCTCGTCTATTTCGGCTCGCTGATGTCGGGCATGGAGAGAATCAACATGGAGGACGGAGCCGACGCATTGCATTTCTCAAGACGCAACGACCCTCACAGGCATCTTCCTGGTTTTGTGCCTCTCGTGGCCGACCAGACGGGAAATCCATCACCCCTGCCTGGAATCCCTGAATCCTGGGCGGCATCGTGTCCGTTTGCAGCCCCTATGTTCGACGCCTCCGGCAATCTATGGACCTCCTACGCCGATTATGACGACCAACGCCCGTATAAACTTCACCTTATCTGCTGGACAGCCGAAAACCGGAGGGCAACGACCTCCGCTTCCGATGTCAAGCTACCTGAAATGGTGGAGGTGGAGGGCATCGTCCCGGGCAATAAGGAGGTGATAGTCCCTCTGTTCTATCGCGGACATGCCAATCTTCTCGCATATGCCCAACGAAGCTACGGAGGAGGCATCAGCGTCATAGATACCAACGGGACTCCCACTGACACTTCCGACGACAAGGTCGTTTCGCTGTCGTCGTTCTATGATCAGGACGGCAATTCATTTGAAGTCCACGATATAAGGTTCTTGAAGGAAGACTCTTCTACAGGCAATGTATGGGTAGGCCATCAGAACGGCGTGTTTCATTTCAATCCCGGCAAACTTCTCGAAGGGTCGACTCGCGTTAGCCGGATCAAGGTGGCGCGTGGCGACGGCACCAACCTTGCCGACTATCTGCTCGACGGAGTGCCTGTCTGCGGAATGACAGCAGACGGAGCCGGCAGGAAATGGTTTGCCACTGGAGGAGCCGGCGTCATCTGCACGTCGGCCGACGGCCGCGACATAATCTGGGAACTCACCTCCGAAAACTCCCCCTTGCCGGATGATTATGTGCTCGGGGCGGGCTTCATACCTACCACAAACTCCATAATGTTGTCCACACGTCGGGGGATGGCTGAGCATTTTATACGTTCGGGCGGCTCTTCTTCCGATGGCGGCTCGGTCAGGGCATACCCCAACCCTGTGCGTCCGGACTATTATGGCTACGTGACGATCGACGGGCTCCCCGACGAGTCGCTCGTGAAAATAGTGGACGCTTCCGGCAATATAGTCAAGGAGTTGCATGCAGCGTCGGGAGAGGCGCGATGGGACGTCACCAACATGACGTTCAAGCGCGTATCCAGCGGCGTCTACTTTATCCTCGCCTCCTCAATGCGCAATCAGGATAATTATTCGGAGGTGGCTAAAGTGCTGGTCGTAAGCAACTGACGCAGGACATTCATAATATAACGGAAAACAACAACCTAATTATGGGAAAGAATAAACTAAAGAAATTTGCCGACATGGACACATTCAGATGTGCCCTTCAATATCCCCGTGAGGTGCTTCTTAATGAGGGGTTTCCTTACCGTGGAACGTGGAACGGCGGATTCTTCCCTCTCTCCGGCCCCGTCACACTCGAACTGGGCTGCGGAAAAGGGGAATACACCGTGGCGCTTGCCAAGGCGAATCCCGGAAGGAATTATATAGGAGTAGACATCAAGGGGGCGCGCCTTTGGAGCGGCGCCAAGGAGGTGGAGGAGCAGGGAATCGCCAACGCGGCGTTTCTTCGCACGGAGATAGAGAATATCGACCGTTTCTTCGGTCCGGAGGAGGTGGACGAGATTTGGATCACGTTCCCCGACCCCCAGATGCAAAAGACCCGCAAGCGGCTGACGTCTACGCGCTTCCTTCAGATGTACGGACGTTTCCTGAAGAAGGGGGGAGTGGTCAATCTCAAGACGGATTCCCCGTTTCTTTTCGAATACACCAAGAGAGTGGCGGAATTGAATGGGTTCGAGATACTTTCCATCACCGACGACCTCTATGGCTCCGGCATGGCCGACCCCGTCAGCTCCATCACGACCTATTATGAAAGCCAGTGGCTTTCACGGGGGAAGAAGATAAAGTTGATTTCCATGCGCCCGGCGAATTTCGACGACCTAAAGGAGCCGGAAATCTCCGACATTGAGAAAGATGACTATCGTGCGTATACCAGGCACACACCCATGAATTCATAAAAGCACATAAATATATGACATTATATCCCAATCTTATTCTTGATGCTCTCAAGAACGTGAAATATCCCGGCAACGGCAAGAGCCTTGCCGAGAATGATATGATAGAAGACGACATCCGAATCGACGGCAACAAGGTGTCGTTTTCGTTGATTTTCGACCGTCCTACCGATCCGTTTATCCGCAGCGTCGTCAGGGCGGCGGAGGCTGCCGTCAATACGTATATCTCCCCGGAAGTGGAGATAAAGGGCAATATCGCAGTCAAATACCGCAAGCCGATTGAGGAGAAGCCGGAGCTTCTTCCGGGAGTGAAGAACATCGTAGGCATATCTTCCGGCAAGGGTGGCGTCGGGAAGAGCACCGTCGCGGCCAACGTGGCGATCTCCCTTGCCTCGATGGGCTACAAGGTGGGGCTGCTCGATGCCGATATTTTCGGTCCGTCGATGCCAAAGATGTTTGGCGTGGAGGATGAGCAGCTCTATATGGTGAAGAAGGATGGGCGCGACTGGATTGAGCCGGTGGAAAAGTATGGGGTCAAGATGCTGTCGATTGGTTTTGTGGTCGACAAGAACAGTCCTGTGCTTTGGAGGGGCGGCATGGCGAGCAATGCTCTCAAGCAGCTTATTGGCGACGCATGGTGGGGCGACCTCGACTATTTTCTAATAGACATGCCCCCAGGCACGAGCGACATTCATCTGACTTTGGTGCAGACGCTTCCCATCACCGGGGTGGTGGTTGTGTCTACTCCGCAGGAGGTGGCATTGGCCGATGCCCGTAAGGGAATCGCGATGTTCCGCAGCGACAAGGTCAACGTGCCTATCCTTGGTTTGGTGGAGAATATGGCATGGTTCACTCCGGCCCCCCATCCCGCGGAGAAGTATTATATCTTCGGCAACGGAGGCGCAGGGCGTCTTGCGGAGGAATTCAATGTGCCCTTGCTGGCGCAGATTCCGCTCGTAGCGGATATATGCTCAGATGCCGACATGGGTTCGCCATCTGCAGTGGCAGCCTCGGAAGAGGTAGGCAGCAATGATAATCCCGAGGCATCTGCATTCCAAGCACTTGCCCAAAGAATAGTGGAGGCTTGCGAAGAGCGCAACGCCACGCTTCCTCCTACCTCTCCCGTCGCAATGTCGTAAAGCGTAGTAATGATAATATAATAGTCAGCGGGGATGCATGAAATTTCAGGCAGCCCCGCTGACTGATTTCTTGCCCCGGCTGCTTTCCAATGAAATAAATTTAAAGTATCTCTCTATTTTTTTATGCTTCGTGTTAGGAAATTCTACGGAATTTGTTACCTTTGTGGCATGGAATCTTGATGTCGATTCCGAAGTATTTGTCAAGCACTGATTTTGCTTTTTTTAGCTTTGGCATCTTGTTGTTCCATAAAATGTTAGAATCTTTTATATTTACCATGAAACGCATCCTGACCATTTTATTGACCATATTGGTCATGTATGTCCCGGTCTATGCAGACCAGGTCAGCTACG
>VSPO01000131.1 GCA_009775375.1 Muribaculaceae bacterium
CAAACTCTACGCCTAAAAATTTAACACTTCTAATTGCCCAATTTAACATATGCACCGTGCTTTCGGCTTGACCCCTCAAAACTCCGGCCGAAGAATAGCCAGCATAGCATGGCTGGGGTATAACTATCAGGAAGCTGTGCAAAAAAATGAAGCGATAGCTGCGTGATTATCCCTTCATTCTTCAGAAGGGTTTCCAAATCGTCGATTCCTTCAGATCTGTCATTCTTCAGGTATAGGAATAGAGCCTTTTCAAATTTGGGAACCATCATGACAGCCTCGGCATATACCTTATCGAAACCGGCACCGTTGCGGTCGTGCATCATGTCGGAGAAATCACAATATTCCTGGTAGTGGGTGCGCTGCCATTCTTTCAGCAGCTCTTTGGTAAGTCTTTTCTTGTCCTCTTTCTTCATTCAGGGGGCATTATATGTTGAACATGTTTTTACATCAATTAAGAAAACACGCCCATGCACTCAAATGTTCGACAAGAGTATTTTACCCCGACTTTGAGGGTGGCAACCCGAATATTATGAATTTTTAAGAGAAAAATTTTGTCCACGCCTCGCTAAAATGAAAATTCGTGGACAATTTGCGGACAAAATTGAAAAATAAAAATCTCTATTCTTCTAATTATCAGATAAATAGAGATTTATAGAGGTGGTCCCACTTGGGCTTGAACCAAGGACTCCCTGATTATGAGTCAGGTGCTCTAACCAACTGAGCTATGGGACCCCACTTCTCCGTTCAGAGCGTCGCTCTTCCCGTTTGCGTCTGCAAAATTACTATCTTTTCGCCAATTCTCCAAATTTTTTTTGCTTTTTTATTTTTTTATCCCTAATTTTGTGTCCACGACCTCTCCTCCAACCCCTCCATCCTCTCCCTCGCCTTATCCTAAAATCCTCACTTCTCAACTCTAATTTCAAACACCCATTCCCAGAGTATTATCCTATGAAAGAGACCATCATAAATTTGCGAAACGCACTGCGCCCCATATATGGCGACCGCGAGACCGAGGCAATTATACGTCTGATATTCCATCACCTCAAAGGATGGAGCCCTACCGACATAATCATCCATGAAGACGACAATCTTTCGGATTTCACCAAGTCGGAAATATCCTCCATCATGCATCGCCTGCTCAATCATGAACCTATCCAGTATATTCTCGGAGAGGCACGTTTCCATGGACTCGACTTCATCGTGACTCCGGCTGTGTTGATTCCACGACCCGAGACGTCAGAACTCGTCGACATAATCTGCGACCGTGCCGCCGACGCGCCCGACCTAAGGGTGCTCGACATCGCCACCGGCTCCGGCTGCATAGCCATCGCAATAGCCCGCACTCTACCCTTCCCCCACGTCACTGCCATCGACAACTCCGAAACGGCACTAAAGGTGGCCCGTGAGAATGCCGCACGTCTGAAAGCCAAGGTAGATTTCATTCATGCCGACATCTTCAAATGGTCGCCCGCTCCGGCAAGCCTCGACATAATCGTCAGCAACCCCCCTTATATCGACGAGTCGGAGAAAAAGGACATGGATGCCAACGTGCTTGACTTTGAACCCGCCTCCGCGCTCTTCGTTCCCGACGACGACCCTCTCCTGTTCTACAAACGTATCACGGACGTTGCCCTTAAGGCTCTTTGTCCCGGAGGCAACCTCTATTTCGAAATCAATCCGCTCCACGCCGAAGAGCTTTCCCGTCTGGTGGAGGGAAAAGGATTCTCCGACGTTGAAATCATAAAGGATTCGTATGGACGCGACCGCTTCTGCATAGCCACCCTTCCCAATAACTGACAACCGTAGCCTTTCCCTTCAATGAAAAAAGAGATTACCCCCGAAGCTGCCCGCCTGCGCATGGCCGACCTCTGCGCCCGTTCGGAACAATGCGAGGCAGACATTCGCCAAAAACTCTATCGACTCGGGCTCAAGCCTTCCGACGTGCAGGAAGTGGTGGACTACTTAATAAGAGAACGTTTCATCGACAACGCACGCTTCGCCAAGGCATTCGCGCGCGACAAATGCCGGTTCTCGGCATGGGGACGCAACAAAATCCGTCTCGCGCTCGCTGCCAAACGAATATCCTCCTCCGACGTGACTGATGCGCTCTACGCCATTGAAGAGGCCGACTATCTGGACGCGCTGCGCCGCACGGTGGCCGCAAAAGCCCGGGGACTTGAGCTGACCGGACCGGATGCAAGGGAAAACCGTCTGCGGCTGTTTCGCCACATCCTGTCGAGAGGTTTCGAATCCGAACTCGCCTCCAAAGCCATCAGGCAACTCATCTCCGACAAATAATACACGCACGATGTCGATTGTCTCAAACCTGCTCGACGTATTGCTGCCAAGGCGGTGTCATATCTGCGAATCCCCTCTTGCCCCGCATGAGTCGTTCGCCTGCACCCACTGTCTCGACCGCCTTCCACGTTCCGGCTACCACCGCCGTCCGCTCAATCCCATGGAGCAACGGTTTGCCGGCATATTTCCTTTCGACAAGGCCACGGGATTCTTCCTTTATTCACGCGAGTCGCCGTTGTCGCAGCTCGTTCAAGACATGAAATACCGCCACTTCCCGGCCATAGGCGATATGCTTGGAAACCTTGCCGCCTCAGAATTGTTTTCCACGGGTTTCTTCTCAGGCATTGACATGCTGGTGCCTGTCCCGATGCACTTCCTGAAACAGGCCCGCAGGGGCTACAACCAGACCGTGAGGATCGCTTCCGGAGTCAGCTCCGCGACGGGCATTCCCGTCGCGGAAGCCTTGAAAGCTTGCCGTCCACACAAGACCCAGACTTCGCTGACCCTTGAGCAACGACTTGCCAACACAGCCGACATTTTCAGCGTCGCCCTCCCTGAGAGCGTGGAGGGCAAAGGTGTGCTTCTGATAGATGATATCTGCACGACCGGAGCGACGATCACGTCGGCCGCCGAGACAATCTGGACCGCGCAGCCATCTTCCCTCTCAATCCTGACCATCGGAGTCACTTTCTGATCTCATTTCCGACTCCCGACATATTTTTTTACCTTCCCATGCAGCAATTTCGTCCCTTTAAGCGTTTTTTATTTGGATATGTTTGCAGATAAATGTAACTTTGCATTTTGAGGGAAAATCGTGATGGCTCTGTTCCGGACTCTCTCTCCCTTTTCCCGTGCCTACAGGTAAACCCAATTAATCATATGAAGTTGAATAAAATATGAAAAAACCGGAAAGAATTCTTGCAGAAAGACTACTTCAGATTAGTGCTATCAAACTTCAGCCGCAAAACCCCTTTGTCTGGGCCTCCGGATGGAACTCCCCTATTTATAACGACAACAGAAGAATCCTTTCTTACCCCGACATACGCAATCTGGTGAAGGTGGAATATTCGCGTGCAATCCTTGAGAATTTCTCTGAGGTAGAGGCGATTGCCGGCGTTGCCACCGGGGCTATCGCTTTCGGGGCTATCGTCGCCGACATGCTCGGGTTGCCTTACGTCTACGTCAGAAGCACCCCCAAAGACCATGGTCTTGAAAATCTCATTGAAGGCAACCTGAAACCGGGCAAGAAAGTGGTGGTCATCGAAGACCTCATATCTACGGGCGGAAACTCGCTCAAGACCGTCGACGTCATCCGCACGTATGGCTGCGAGGTGATTGGAATGGTATGCCTTTTCAACTATCAATTCCCGATGGCCGTGAAGCGTTTCCGCGAGGCTGACGTAAGTCTCGTCTCGCTGTGCACGTATTCCTCCATGCTCGGAGTGGCGGAAGAGACCGGATTCATCAGCCCCGTTGAGGCCGAAGCCTTGCGTGAATGGAGGGAAGACCCATCGGGATGGGTGCCCAACCAAGCGGAATAATCCTTAATTCTAAATCATCTTTTCGACAATGGCTACATACAGCAGTCAGGCCGTCGCCATCCAGGCATCGGCCGAAAACGTTTTCTCAAAACTCTCCGACCTTTCAAACCTTCGCACGTTGCTTGATAACGCGCCCGTGGACAAGATTCCAGAAGACAAACGAGACCTCTTCAATAATATAAATGTCTCGGAAGACTCCATAACCGTGCCGGCGGGTCCGGTTGGCGACCTGATCTTCCGCGTTGTGGAGAGGAAAGCTCCGTCGTTCGTAAAGCTCGACGCGGAAAACTCCCCGCTTCCGCTCAACCTTGCGCTGAGCATCAATCCCCAATCCGCCGAAAGCTGCACGGCCAAGGTCGACATTAATATCGACCTTCCCATTATGCTCAAGGGAATGGTGGGCGGACAGATCCAACGCCTTGCCGACCAGTTCGGCCAGGTCCTAAAGTCAATCCCGTTCGCATGAGGCTATCCAGGAGCCTGCTGGCCACCGCTGTTTGCGTCTCGCTGTTCCCGTTGCAGGGATGCCACAGCGTTGACGACGACCGCATTCCGACATTCGCGGTCAGCATCAATCTCGGGGACGCGGCGACATGGAACACGTATGGGGTGGCCGGCTACGGGATGCACCGTCGTTTCATACTCTCGCAGGGTCTTCGGGAACCTTCCGGATTTCCATATTCGCAACAAAGCGCCACGGGATTCGGAGGCGTGCTGCTCATCAGCGGCATGGATCCCTTCACTACGGCCACAGACTCGCCTCTCGCCTACGACCTCTCTTGCCCCATGGAAGTTAAATCCTCGGTCAGGGTCGAAATAGAGTCGGAGCGATATGAAGCGGTCTGCCCCGTTTGCGGCTCACGCTTCGACGTGGCAATGGGAGGAGGCGCTCCCATTTCCGGGCCCGCGGCCTCCGGCAAATATAAAGTCGGGATGCGACGCTATCGTTGCATCCCTTCCGGCAACGGCGGCTATATCATCACAAATTAATCTTCTGCAATGGACTTCATTGAAAGTCTTTTTTATATGATCTGGCGAGGAATCGCTATCGGAGTCCTCATATCTGCCCCCATGGGGCCGGTCGGGATACTCTGCATCCAGCGCACCCTCGACAAAGGACGGCGCACCGGATTCTACACCGGTGTCGGAGCCTCCATATCCGATCTCTTCTATTGCCTCCTGACGGGCTTCGGCCTTTCCTTCATTGAGGAATTTATCGAGCGCAACCAAAACGTCATCCAGCTTCTCGGCAGCGCGGTGCTAATAGGGTTCAGCGTATATCTTTTCAAGAAAAACCCTGCCACGAAACTGAAAAAGCCTGTCGACGAAGGGGGCGACCCAAAGAAAAACATCCTGACGGGTTTTTTGTTCACATTCTCCAACCCCCTGATTCTCTTCCTTATCATCGGCCTTTTCGCCCGATTTAATTTCCTCGTCCCGGAAATCAGGTTCTATCATTACATAATAGGTTTCGTCTCCATCATGGCGGGGGCCATCGGATGGTGGTGGCTTGTGACGTTTTTCATCGACAAGGTGCGCTCGCATTTCAATCTCCGGTCGATGTATCTGATCAACCGCGTGATAGGCGTCATAATCCTTCTCTTTGCCATTGTAGGCATCGCGACAGGCATCTCCAATCTCATCTCGTCATGACCCGGCAAGCCATAATCGCGCTCAGATGCCTGATATTGGCCTCTATAGGCCCTGGTTTCTCCGGATCCGCCTGCCATGCAGCCCCGACCAATCCCTTGCATTGGAACAAGGGCCGGGGCTACGCTCCATTCTCCCATGCCACTCCCAACGGACTGCGTATCGTCAGCAATACCGATGCCCCCATTGCCGACAGTTGCCGTCTGCAGACTTCTCCCGAATCATTCGTGCTCTCCTTCCGTGCCGCCGCCCGCTCCTCCTGGGGCGTTTTCCTGTCGCCGGATTCCGGCGACAAGATTTGGCTGACCTTAGCCTTTGAAGAGATTCCCGACATGCTTTCCTCCGCTCCGGCTTTGACGGTCAAGGCAAGCCGCGGATCCGACGGAAAAATCCTCGCCGAGAAAAAAATCCGGGAAGGAGTCGACCTCGCCGGTGGCAAAAACGTCTGGCGGATCTCTTCTGAAAGAGGGCGAATATCTCTTCTGGCTGGCCATCGTGGCTTGGTGCCCGTATTCTCATTCCCTGTCTCCGGGAATTCCCTCTCCTCATTCGGATTTGCGGTGGCTCCGCAGGGGTGTCTGGAAATCGACAACATATCGCTCATACCCTCCGTCGGCAGGCCTGCCCCCTTTCATGCCTCATCTCCGGAAGAGATTGAAGATTCAATCAATCATGCCGACGACCCTCTCCTGGGGCATTGGACCGTATTCGACCGCTCCCTCGACGAAGAACTCCTCCGGCTTGGCGGAGACTATCGCGTGGCAATCGTCGATGACGGCGAAAACTATGTCATGATATATGAAGGCGGAGCCAAAGTGAATGCCTCCGAATGGAAAAAGGGAATGCGGAAAGCCGTGCTGACCCCCTCCCTATTCCAGGGAATCTACTCCGTGGTCTGGACTGACGCCGAAGGAAAGGAAATAAGCCACGACATAAAAGCCCAGATCGATCCGGAGGACACGCTCTCAATTCAGTTTCCATATCATTCATCCGTGGTCAGGCTTAGGAAGATTCAGCATAGGTAAATCCATAAGAGACACCGCCTTGAGGATCATTCCGGATTATCCTTCCGTCTTGATTAATTTTTGAAGGCAACTCAGGTCATAAGGACATAACATCGTGCATTATGCATCGTGCATTATTTATAACCCAAGCATTATTCAAACTATGAATTCCTTATTGTCCTTCATGCGCAGCGCCGCCCACGACCTTAACTTTTCCGGACGTCATCGCACGGCTGAGACCTATCTCTCCACTCTCAATTCCATCTCCGTCTTCCTTAATGGCGACGACATCCCGCTCTCCGAAATCAACCACGATTTCATCAAAGCCTACGAACGGCATCTTATCAGACGCGACCTTTGCCCCAACACAATATCATTCTATTTGCGCGTATTGAGGGCAGCGCTCAATATGTCGGTCAGAACCGGTGTGGTGCCTCCATTCCCCGAGAAGCTTTTCAAGAATGTCTACACGAGCATCGACAGGACAGTCAAACGCGCGGTTTCGATCTCCGAGATTCGGAAAATCCGCAACCTGAAACTGACCGACTGCCCCCAGATGGAGCTGGCGCGCGACCTTTTCCTTTTCTCTTTCTATACGCGCGGAATGAGTTTCGTGGATATGGCCTTTCTGCGCGACAACAACATCAAGTCAGGCACCCTGACCTATCACAGATGCAAGACCGGACAAAGGCTCGACATTTATCTCGAACGCAGGATCCTCTTCATCATACGTAAGCTCCGAATCCCCGACAGCCCTTTCCTTCTTCCGATAATAAAACGTCCCGGGCTCGATGAACGCCGCCAATACACCAACATGGAGCATGTGGTCAACAAATGGTTGAAAGAGGTCGGGAAAGCCATAAATCTCGATTTCCCGTTGACAATGTACGTGGCACGCCATTCCTGGGCCGACGTGGCGCGAAAGAAAGGAGTGCCGCTGTCAATCATAAGCGAAGGCATGGGGCACACCTCTGAAAAGACCACTCGCATCTACCTCAAAGCCCTCAATAATTCCGAAATCGACCGAGCCAACAAATCCATCATCTACTCCGTCTGAAAAGAAAAGAGCGCGAATTTTTAAGCGACATCCGATAAAGGCAGCCCTCGGCGAAGGGCTGCCTTTATCGGATGCATCGTCTCGGAGAGGTCAGTCGGCAGAACTGCCGTAGATAAGGTTCAGCACGCCGGGCTTCAGCAGGGAGTCGAGTTCATAGCCGTCGAACGCCACGTTGATCTCCCCTGAAGAGTAAGGGGCTATTTCATATATGCCGTAGATGAAGGTCAGTCCGGTGGAGGTGATCCTGAAATCCGACGGAGCCTCAATCTCCTCTGCCGGCACTATCAAATCCACCCTGTCTTCAATCAGACGGCTGCGGATAAGTTCTGCCAACGGCTTTTGATACCCATCCTTCATGAGGTCCGACAATTCAAGTATCTTGTTTTCTTCCACGCTGTAGTTCACGTAGGTCGTGGAATAGCTGCCGTGAGCCGCCTTGCAGATATACGAAGAAGCATAATCTTTCCATACGATCAGACGCGGGGTCAGCAGCGACACGACAAGCGTATTCGTAGCCGACGAGCAGGCATCCGCGCTGTCAGGCTTGAGGGTCGTCATCTTCATGCCTGCCTCAAGACGTGGGTCCGCCCTGTTTTCAGAGACAAACGTCAGGCCTGCAAGCCTCATCAGCGAATCGCGAAGAAACGTTATGTCGCTCTTCCCAACCTTCACCGGAATCACCGCTTCCC
Organism: Muribaculaceae bacterium; assembly: GCA_009775375.1. Taxonomy (GTDB): domain Bacteria; phylum Bacteroidota; class Bacteroidia; order Bacteroidales; family Muribaculaceae; genus Lepagella. Next base: position 8,240 of record VSPO01000131.1, read on the forward strand.
CAGCCATATGGCAGTAGCGGCTTCCATCGGTATTTTCAATGCTGTCGCCGCCTGCCACCTCAGCTACGACGTCGTAGCTGTAAGTCTCAAACCGCACGGCTTTGTCGCCATGCGAATCCCCTTCGCCGGCATTCTTCTCGCCCCCGGCGCAGGCCACCATTAAAAGGGACATAATCCCAAAAACAATCTTTTTCATACAAACTTAATTCAGCTTATGTTCAATATAAAAAGTGCAATATCTCAAATGTATATAATTACGCATTTCGCATTGCGCATTTCGTCTACCAGCCTCCCGACGCTCCGCCGCCTCCGGTGGACCCGCCGCCAAAGCCGCCTCCGAAACCGCCGCCCCCTCCGCCGCCTCCGCGACCGCGCGAGCCCAGGATTGCCCCTGCCGCCAAAGCTGCCGCTGCCCCGTCGTCACGCTTCGGGCGGGTATACCGCCGCCGGGTCGGCTGATGGCAGCA